>QNBX01000015.1 GCA_003644265.1 Planctomycetota bacterium | reverse complement strand
GCAGCGACGAGGCCCTGGCCGCGTGCGCGCGCGCGGGCGAGCTGCTGGCCGGCCTCGACCGCATGGACCTCGGTGTCATGCGTCAGGCGCAGCTGCTGGCGTGGCGCCGGGGCCAGATCCAACGGGCCCGGCGCGATCTGGTGGGCGCCGAGTCATCCCTGAACCGGGCGCTGCTGTTGGCCGAGGCCGTGAGCGTCGCCTTCCCGGATGACGGCCAGGCCGCTCGCGACCTGGGCCTGGCCCTGGGCGAGCAGGGCAGCCTGCTGATCGACCTCGGCCAGCTCGACCAGGCGGCCGACCCCATGCAGCGGCAGCTCGAGCTGTTTGAGCGGCTGCATGCGGCCGGACCCGACGAGGTGGTGGCGCAGATCGACCTGGCCCTCGCCTACGAGAAGCGCGCCGAGTGGTCCGTCGCCCGCGGCGAATGGCAGGCGGCGTTGCAGGACCGACGCCGGGCCCTGGCGCTCGATTCAGGTCTGGCCTCGCGAGGCGTCGGGGGGCCGGTCGCGCTGAGCCGCTGGGGCCACGACGAGCTGCTCGTCTCGGACGCCGAGCTGGCGCTCGGTCGCGGCGCCGATGCGCTCGCCTCCGCGCTGCGCGCGATCGAGATCCTGACACCGCTGCACGCCGCCGATGGCGCCGACGCGCCCCGCGCCCGTGACCTGCTGGTGGCCGAGCTGCGGGTAGGGGAGGTGCGCCTCGCGGAGCAGGACTTCGAGCGCGCCCTGTCAGCCTTCGAGCGCGGGCAGCAGCTGGCCGGCGCGCTGGTGCAGCTCGACCCGCAGCACGGCGCGACGCGGCGGCTGCAGATGGTGGCGGGGTACTTCCGCGCGGTGTGCCACCAGGCGCTCGGGCGCCAGGATCAGCTGGCGCTGGCCGAGCGCGTCGTGCACATGGCCCGCGCCGCCGAGCTGTTCGTCGAGACGCAGCGCCTGACCGCGCAGCTGGCTCAGGCTGGCATGTTGCAGCCGGGCGACGCGGACATGGAGCCTGTGCTGGAGACCGAGGCACGGGCCTGCGAGCGCGAGCGGGCGGCGCTGATGCGGAGCCGCGACCCCTGAGCCCGTCGCGCTCGCTCTGCCGCCTCAGTCGGTGAGACCCAGCACGGCGTTGCTGGCGGCGAAGCCCTGCACGCCACCCGGATCAGCCAGCCAGAACTGCGCGTAGATCGGCACGCCGGCGGGCACGCCTGCGGGCCAGTTCGTGGCCACCACCAGACCGCCGCCGCCATCGACCGGGAGGCCGAGCACGAGCACGTCGAGGGCCGGCACGAGGGTGCCTCCCTTGAAGGGCAGCTGGATGGCGCTGAAGCCGAGCAGGAAGGCCGCGCTCCCGCCGGGCAGCGCCCCGGACAGGGTCAGCGCCACGTCGGCGCCCTGCGTCATCACGCCGCTGCCCGTCAGCACCGGCAGGCCCGAGCTGCCGGCCAGACCCAGGCCCAGGTCGCTCCAGGAGGGGGCCGGCTCGCTGCCGAACTCGTAGGCGCCCATGTCGATTACGGGCGCCGGGCCGAGGCCCGTGTCCGGTGTGGCCGGGTCGTCGAAGGCCCGCGCTGCGCCGGCCAGGTCGAGCTCGAGTCCCGGGGGCAGGGCCGAGCTGTCGCCGGCGTCGATGCAGGGCGAGCTCGCGCTCAGGGAGTAGAGCCCGAGGGCGACGTCCTCCAGCAGCGGGTCGGCGTCGATGCAGCCGGGGAAGTTGTCCGGGTTGGGCGGGTCTTCGCCGGGCTCGGTCTGCAGCAGCCCCTCCACGCAGCTGTTGGCCACGTCATAGGATCCGGTCAGGTTCTGCTTGAGGATCCAGATGAGGTCTTCGCCGGGCTGCACGGGGTCGGCGTAGTTGTCGTAGACGATGCAGTTGCGGACGCTCGCCTCGCTGGCGGCGTACAGCGCCATGCCCGCGCCCTTGCTGCAGTTGTTGTCGACGAAGGTGCAGTTGATCACCTCCACGCTGCTGGTCCCGAAGCCGGTGGAGAGCATGCCCGCGCCGTAGTCGCCGTCGTCGAAGCCCGATCCGTTGGGGTGCGAGACGGCCTCGTTGCGCGCGAACAGGCTGTTGGTCACGAGGGCGTCGGCCCAGACCGTCAGGCCCGCCCCGGCGTGGGCGAAGTTGTCGCTGAACTCGCAGCGGTCGATGACCACGTCGCCGTGCGCGTTGACGCCCGCGCCCCGCGCGGTGCCGCCGCCCTGCGCGTAGAAGTTGCCCGTCTGATTGCCGCTGATGCTGCAGCCGATGAGCGTGCCCCGCGCGCCGAAGTCGATGTTGAGGGCGGCGCCGCGGCCCTGGCTCTGCGACGACACGTAGTAGTGGTTCAGGAAGTCGCAGTCGAGGAAGGTGACGTCGGAGCTGCCCGTGGCCAGGACGCCGCTGGTCCAGCCTCCCGCGCCACAGTTGCAGGTGTAGCCGTCCTTGATGATGCAGCTCTCGAAGCTGGACGTGCAGTCAAGCAGGTAGGCCGACGACCCGTAGCCGATGGCGTTGTACTGGAAGGTGCAGTTGCGCAAGGACGGGCTCCCGCCCAGCACCAGCAGCCCGCCGCCGCCCTGGATGGCGGGGTCGGAGCCCACGCCCGCCAGCAGCGTGACGCCATCGAGTACAGCCGAGGCGTTGGTGCCCGAACCCGTCACGATGTGGTAGCTGTTGCCGGCGCTGCCGGTCCAGTTGAACTGCCACCAGTTCAGGCCGGCGCCGTAGGTGTCGTTCTGATCGATGTCGCCGCTGAGGATGGTGGGGTGGGCGGTCACATCGCGCTGGCTCAGGCTGGTCTCGCTGCCGTCGAATCCGCCGTAGATGGACACGCCGTTGCGCAGCTGGAACGTGGCGCTGCGGTCACCGGCTGCGCCCGGGCGATAGCTGCCCTGGGCGATCCAGATCTCTCCCGCGGTCGCGCCGGCCAGGGCGTCCTGCAGGTCGGTGTGGGCGTCGCTCCAGCTGCTGCCGTCGTGCGCGCCCGTGGCCGAGGCGTCCACGAAGCGGATCTGGGCGGCGCTCGGGCCGGCCAAACCGGCCAGCAGGATCAGGGTCGTGACACGCAGCATGTTCTGCTCCTACAGGGGCCGCGGAGCGCTGGGGACACAGCGGGGGCGACGTGTCTCGGCCGGTGCTCCGGATGAGGCCGGGCGATTCAGCCTAAGTGGCTTGCGTCGGCATGCGGTGACAGTCCTGTCATGTGTTGGGCCGTTCGCGGGCGCAGGGAGCCTGTGGGGCCTGTGCTAGACTCCGCGCCCATGCTCGCTCGATCCGCCTGTCCGGCCCCTAGAGTGTCCATCGCGAGGACGGTGATCGGTGCACGTATCGCGTTGCTGCTGGGCGCGTCCCTGCTGGCGGGCTGCGGGCCGGCAGAGCAGGCGGCGCCCGAGCAGCCCACGCGCCCGCACCTGATCATGATCTCGATCGACACGCTGCGCGCGGACCACCTGGCCTGCTACGGCTACGAGCGTCCCACCTCGCCGGTGTTGGACGCCTTGGCCGAGCAGTCGCTGCTGTTCGAGCACTACCTGGCCGCGTCGCCCAGCACCGGCCCGGCGCACATGACCATGTTCACGGGCGTCCTGCCGCGGGTGCACGGCATCTTCAACGGCCGCCCGGCGCTGCTGTCTCCCCGACTGCCTTACCTGCCCCACATGCTGCAGGAACAGGGCTGGAACACGGTGGCGTTCACCGATGGCGGCATCGTCACCGAGGCCTATGGATTCGACCGTGGCTACGACGTGTTTGAGTCGCGCTACGAGCCGTTTGAGGACAAGCTCGCGTCCCTGCAGGCGTGGCTCCAAGACGCGCCCGACGAGCCTACGTTTCTGTTCGTACACACGTATGGCGTGCACGCGCCCTACCTGCCACCCGACGGGCACGACCTGTTCACCGACGAGCACTTCGACGGAGCGTTGCGCGGCATCGTCACGACGCTGGGCGGTCTGCGCGCGAGCGGTGGGCTGACCGACCTCGAGAAGACGCTGAAGCGCTTCTGGAGCGGGATCGACCGCAGCGACTTCTCGCCGGAGGACATCGAGTACCTGAAGGGACTGTATGACGGGTGCATCCACGGCATCGACGCGGGGCTGGGCAGGCTGTTCGACGACCTGGACGCCAAGGGCTGGTTGGATGACGCCTGGCTGATCGTGACCTCCGACCACGGCGAGGCGTTCGGTGAGCACGGCGGCTTCAGTCACCGTCAGCTGCACCAGGAGGAGCTCTGGGTGCCCCTGTTGGTGCGCCCGCCGGGTGGTGCAGCGGCGCGTCGCGTGCAGGCCCGGGTGAGCGCGCTGGATCTGTTGCCGACGCTGATGGAACTGCTGGAGCTGCACGGGCATCCGGCCTTGCAGGGTCGCAGCCTGCTGCCCTTCGACGAGTTGGGCGAGGACCGTCGCGTGCTCGCCACAGGCGGCGGCAAGAAGTCCGATGCGGTCATCGATGGCGATTCCAAGCTGATCCAGCGGCCCGAGCGTTCGTTTGAGTACTACGACCTGGCCGCCGACCCGCATGAGGCGCACAACCTGGCTGAAGAGGGACCGGATGTCCCGGGCGCCGCGGCCCTGATCGGCCTGTTGGATGACATGCGGCGGGACGCGGCGGCGCTCGAGCAGCGTGTGGGTGGCCCGGTTCTTGACGTGGGTGAGCTGTCGCCTGAACGGCTCCAGGAGCTGCGTGCCCTCGGATACCTGAAGTAGGCCCTCTCGCTCTGGGGTGCTTGCCCCAGCAGGGCCGGCGGGGTCAGCGGGGGGCCGGGCCATGGCTTCGGGGCCTGGGCGTTGGCTGACGCACGCGCAGCGGGCGCGCGCGTCACGTCGGGGCTATCAGGAGCCCGAGGCGATCCAGAGCGTTTTCTCCACGGAAATATTCCTCCGCGGCGATGCGCGCCATAATATTGCTCCGCCTCCGGTCCTCTGGACTGGGCGCTGTGTCTGCTCTCGAACTCTCCCCCCCCTTGCCCCGCCTGCCATGTCCCGACGCCGTCCGCTCGACAAGCTGAACACCTGGTTCATATTTGTCTCCCACGCACTGGCCGTCGTCGCGGTGCTCTACATGTGCCTGGTCAAGTTCTCTTGGTGGAGCCTGGGACTGGGGTTGGCCTACTCGTGGGCCTGCACGCTGTCCATCAGCGCCGGCTACCACCGCTTGTTCTCGCACCGGACCCATCGCGCGCGCGGCGTGCTGCGCGCGGTGTATCTGTTCTTTGGCGCGGCCTCGGTCCAGAACTCGGCGCTGAAGTGGTCCGCCGATCACCGCATCCACCACCTGAACGTCGATCGCAAGCAAGACCCGTACAACATCCGCAAGGGCTTCTGGTGGGCGCACATCGGCTGGGTGCTGCATCGCGGCGTGCCGCGCGACTTCGAGAACGTCAAGGACCTCAAGGCGGATCGACTGGTGATGTGGCAGCACCGGCACTACCTGCTGTGCGCGCTGCTCTCCTCGGTCGTGCTGCCGTTCTCGTTGGGCCTGATCTGGGGTGACCCGATCGGCGCGCTGTTGATCGCCGGCTTCCTGCGCTTGGTGGTGGAGTGGCACAGCACTTTTTCGATCAACTCGGTGGCGCACATCATCGGGTGCCGGCCCTACTCGCTGGCCAACTCGGCGCGTGACTCCTTCGTCACCGCGCTCGTGACCATGGGCGAGGGCTACCACAACTTCCACCACCGCTTCGCGAACGACTACCGCAACGGGGTGCGCTGGTTCCACTTCGACCCGACCAAGTGGTGGGTCTGGAGCTTGTCCAAGGTGCACCTGACCTGGGATCTCAAGCGGGCCTCCAAGCAGGCCATCCTGAACGCGCGCGAGAAGGTGAAGGCCGAGCTGCGGCTGAAGAAGATGAGCGCCGCGGGCCTGCGCTGAGCGGCTCAGCCTGCAGCTCGCGTGCGCAGCGCGGGTCCGGTGCGCGTCCTGCGCTCAGCCGTCGTTGGCAAACAGATCCGGCTCGCGCTCGTTGTCGATGCGCAGCAGGTGATCCAGGGACAGCGGTCCCGAGCCGCGCCAGACCAGCAGCACCAGCGTGAAGAACACGAAGAAGGTGAACTGGAAGTCGAGGTTGCCGCCGATCAGGCTGCCCGCGGCGTCGCCCATCAGGTGCACGATCACGGCGCCGAACAGGATCACGGCGTTGGCGAAGGCCGCGATGCGCGTGACGAAGCCCAGCGCCAGGCTGGCCCCGCCGATCACGTGGGCAAAGACCACCGACCAGGCGATCATGGTCTGGCCCTCGCCCAACCCATCGCCCAGGGTGGCCTCCAGTCCCGACATGTTCATGATGAAGTAGATGCCCTTCACCACCAGTGCGATGCCCAGGTACATGCGCAGGGCGTCCATGGGGCGTACGTGCTTGAGGCCGGGGATCAGATCGCGCAGGGGCTTGCGGTCGACCATCGCGGCGCGGCGCGCGGCCATGGCGGCGGCGTGTTCCTTGGCCACCGTCCGCTCCTCGGCCGGCGAGAACTTGACGGCCAGGGCAAAGAACGAGCACAGCATGACCAGCCCGCCCAGGATCAGCAGGGCCTGGGGGTAGCTGATGCCCTCGGAGCGGATCAGGAAGCCCGCCGCCACGGCGCCCATGTTGCCGCCGGCGCCGACGATGCCCGCCACGGCGCCCAGGGCCTTCTTGTTGATGAACGGGACGATCGAGTAGGTGGCGCCCTCGGACATCTGCACGAACAGGCTGAACACGATCATCATGGGGATGGCCATGGCGATCACGCGCATCTGGCTGAAGAAGATCAGGGCCACGCCCTCGATCAACAGCGCGATGAACAGCCAGCGCACCCGGCCCCGCAGGCCGTGTCGCTGCACGAACTTGTCGCTCACGAAGCCGCCCAGCGTGCGCGCGAAGATGTTCATCAACCCGAACAGGCCGGCTACTAGGCCCGCGGTCTTCAGCCCCAGGTCGAAGTAGTCCATGTAGTACAGCGCGGCGATGTTGTTGATGGTGAGCTCGATGCCGAAGCAGGCCGCGTAGACCATGAACAGGGCCCAGACGCGCTTGTCCTTCGCGGCCATCAGGAAGGCACCCTTGGTCTTCTCGACGCGTGGCAACTCGCCCCGCTCGCGCAGCTCCTTGAAGTTGCCGTCGGGCAGGTCGGTGGTGAAGAAGTAGTAGGCCACGCCGGTCAGCACACAGACGCCTCCGGCCACCACCATGGCCATGCGCCAGCTGTGCTCGTCACTCAGGCCGAAGGCCACGAAGGCGCCCATGACCAGCGGCATGACCATCTGCGTCACGCCGCCGCCCAGGTTTCCCCAGCCGGCGGAGGTCGCGTTGGCGGTGCCCACGCAGTTGGGCGCGAACATGACCGAGGTGTGGTACTGGGTGATGACGAACGACGCGCCGATGGTGCCGATGCCCAGGCGGAACAGCAGGAAGGTCCAGTAGTCGTGGGCCAGCCCGATGCCCATCACCGGCAGGCCGCCGAGGATCAGCAGGAAGGTGTACGACAGCCGCGGCCCGATGCGGTCACACAGCCAGCCGATGAACAGTCGCGCCACGATGGTGATGGCCACCGACGCGATGATGGTGTTGCCGATCTGCTCCTTGGTCAGGCCCAGCTCCTCGCGCACCACCGCCATCAGCGGAGCGATGCCGAACCAGGCGAAGAAGCACAGGAAGAACGCGAACCACGACATATGGAAGGCGCGCATGTTGCGCGTCTTCAGGCTGAAGAGATCAATGCTGGTGGCTTTGTTGCGGACGTCCATGGTCGGTCTTCCGGGTCAAGCGAGCGTGCTGGGGGATGCGTTCGGGGAGCTCAGGGTGTGCGGTAGCTGAGGCTGTCTCGCAGGGCGGGGTGCTGCGCCGTCACGCGGGGCGGGTTCGGGCAGGCGGCGTCGGCCAGCAGGAAGAACAGGGCCACGGCACCGACCACCGGGGCGATCTCCCAGAGACCCGCGTAGGGCACCTCGCCCAGCAGCGGCGGGCCCACCTGCACGAACAGGTCGAGCGCGTGGCCGGCCAGCACCAGCAGCGAGATGCGCATGAGCACGCGCCGGTTGCGGCACAGCGTGCGCGGCATCAGCGCCAGAAACGGCACCGCCCACTTGACCACGATGGTGGCCTGCACCAGCAGCCACCACTGACCCTTCTGGCGCGCGGCGTAGTACACGGTCTCTTCGGGCATGTCCGTGTACCAGATCAGCATGTACTGGCAGTACCAGCAGAAGACCCAGAGCAGGGTCAGCGAGAACAGCAGCTTGCCCAGGTCGTGCAGGTGGTCGTCGCGCAGGTCCGCGTCCAGGGTGCCGAGGCGCTCATGGCGCAGCGTGAGCAGGATCGCCGCGGCCAGACCGGCGGCGCCCAGCCCCGAGAACTGCAGCAGCGGGAACATGGTGCTGAACCAGTGCGGCTCCAGCGACATGAGCCAGTCGATGCTCGCGATCGAGAAGGTGATGGCCACCACCGCGATGAAGGCCGCCGACCAGCGCACGCGGGTGCGGCGCAGCGCCTCGCTGGGGTCCTGGGCGTAGCGCGCCGAGAGGCTGGCGAGCCGCCGCGCGAACAGGCACCAGACGAGGAACACGCCCACCAGGCGCAGGGCAAAGCCCGTGGGGTTCAGCCAGGCGGCCTTGTCCTGCAGGATCAGGTCGTGCTCGACGGCGGCCGGGTGGGACCACTCGTACAGGCTGTGCGTGCCCAGCAGCAGGATCAGCCCCAGGCCGCCGGCCACGGGCAGGGCCTTGGACATGGCGACCAGGATGCGCTCCAGGGCGATGGACCAGCGCGCGCCGGCCATGCACAGGAAGGCCAGGAACACCGGGCCGGCCAATGCCAGCACGGTGATGTAGGCGAAGCCCATCAGGAAACCGCCCCAGACCCGATCGGGCGACAGGAACAGGCCCGCCAGCGTGATCAGCCCACACGCGATGGCGATCATGCGCAGCACCTGTCGCAGGTGCAGCCCCTCGCGTTGGCCGTGCCTCAGCGGCAGGGGGGCGTCCAGGGTGTTCATCACGATCCCTCCTGTTGCAGCCTGCGGATGTGTTGGATCACCGCCCAGCGCTCGTCCGGGCTGAGCTGCGCCGCATACGAGGCCATGTTTCCCTGGCCGCGCGTGAGCACGTGGAACATCTCGCCGTCGGCCATCTGGGTCGCGCGGACCGCGTGCAGCGACGGCGGCGGCAGCATGCCGCGCAGCACCACCGGGCCCTCGCCGTTGCCCCGCGCGTCATGGCACACCAGGCAGTAGATGCGGAACAGTTCGGCGCCCCGGTCGCGCGCGGCGCTGTCGTCGGCCGCGACGGGGTTGACGAGCTCTTGCCCTGCGCGGCGCGCCTCGTCGGGGCCCTCGCCGAACGGGAAGGGCTGATGCCCGCGCGGCACGACGCCCGCCACCAGGGGCTGCAGCGTCTTGCCGTCCGCGAACCAGCGGTTGGGCGTGAAGGCCTCCGACGCCTGGCTGTACGCCATCTCCGTGAAGATTTCGAAGTGACGCTGCTGGGGGTCGTTACGCATCAGCGCCTGCAGCGCCAGCAGCCCCATGCAGATGCCAGCGGTCCAGATCAGGAAGAGCGCGCGGCTGCTCATGATTCGTGCTCCGTCCAGGAGTCCAGCGCGCCGTGTCGCGACCAGAGCTGACCGACGTCGTCTTGGGAGAGAGAGGCGTCGACCCGCTCGAGCACCAGCACGAAGCGATCGCTGGTGGCGCCCGGCGGCGCGACGTTTGTGCTGCCGGTGTCCGGGCGCAGCCGGCTGCGGATGATCAGCGCCGCCGCCGTGCCCAGGCCCGCCAACAGCACCATCAGCTCGAAGGCGATGGGCACGAAGGCCGGCAGGGAGTCGAAGGGCTTGCCGCCCACGTCGATGGGCCAGTCGGTGGACGAGGCCCAGTATTGGAACCAGAGCGCCACGCTCAGGCCGATGGCGCCGCAGACCAGGGTCACGAAGGGCAGCCGTGAGCGGCGCCGGCCCAGGGCGTCGTCGAGCCCGTGTACCGGGTGGGGCGTGAAGGCGTCGATGATGTGCAGACCGCGTTGGCGTGCATCGCGCACCGCGGCCAGCAGCCCGTCGGGCCCGTCAAAGACGCCCACCTGGCGCAGCCCGCAGCGCTCGGCGGGGGCCGGCTCGGGCACGATCACCTCAGGGCTCGCGTGTGCGTGCCCGTGGGCGTCGTGCTGCTGCTCGGCCACCACCGCCCGCACCTCCGCCATGGCGATCATGGGCAGGAAGCGACAGAAGATCAGGAAGGCCGTGAAGAACAGACCGAAGCTGCCCAGCAGGGTGCCCAGCTCGATCAGCGTGGGCGTGTAGCTGGCCCAGGCCGAGGGCAGGTAGTCGCGGCTGAGCGAGGACACGATGATCACGAAGCGCTCGAACCACATGCCCACGTTGATCAGCAAGGTGATGGCGAAGATGGCCGGGATCGACTTGCGGATGCGCTTGAACCACAGCAGCTGCGGCGTGAGCACGTTGCAGGCCACCATGATCCCGTAGGTCCAGCCCATGGGGCCGAAGATGCGGTTGGCGAAGGCGAACTGCTCGTAGGGGCTGCCCGAGTACCAGGCGATGAACAGCTCGATGCCGTAGGCCATGCCCACGATGCTGCTGGTGAAGACGATCACCTTGCACATGGCGCCGATGTGCTTGTGCGTGATGTAGCCCTCGAGGCGCATGACGCGCCGCGCCACCAGCATCAGCGTGAGCACCATGGCGAATCCGCTGAACACGGCGCCGATCACGAAGTAGGGCGGGAAGACCGTGGTGTGCCAGCCGGGCACGGTGGCCGTGGCGAAGTCGGTGCTGACGACGCTGTGCACGCTCACCACCAGCGGCGTGGCCAGGGCGGCCAGCAGCAGGCAGGCCATCTCCCAGCGGGCCCAGGTGCGCCCCGAGCCGTTCCAGCGCAGGGCGAAGAACGCGATCACTTTGCGACGCAGGCCCGAGGCGCGGTCGCGCATGGTGGCCAGGTCGGGCACCAGGCCGATGTACCAGAAGACCGCCGAGATGATGAAGTACGTGCCGATGGCGAACACGTCCCACAGCAGCGGGCTGCGGAAGTTGACCCACAGCGGGCCGCGCAGGTTGGGGTAGGGGAAGACCCAGTGCGCCAGCCAGGGCCGTCCCATGTGGATCAGCGGGAACAGCCCCGCGCACATGACCGCGAACAGCGTCATGGCCTCCGCCGAGCGGTTGATGGACGTGCGCCAGCGCTGGCGCAGCAGCAGCAGCACGGCCGAGATCAGCGTGCCGGCGTGGCCGATGCCCACCCAGAAGACGAAGTTGGTGATGTCGAAGGCCCAGCCCACGGTGCGGTTGAGGCCCCAGGTGCCGATGCCCACGGCCACCTGATAGGCCACGCAGGCGGCGCCGATCAGCAGCGCGCTGGCCGACACCATGATGGCGATGTACCAGAGCTTCGTGGGCCCGCGCTCGATGGGCTCGCAGACGTCGCGCGTGACCTCGCCGGGCGTGGTGACCCCCTGGATCAGCGGCAGCTGTGCTTCGGCATCCAGGTCGCGGGGGAGCGTTGCGCCTGCGCTCAGGTCCGAGGGCAGGCCGGGAGCGCTCGTGGCTCCCGCCTGCGCCGTGGCGGCTGCGATTCCGGCCGGGGGCCGCTGGTCAGCGCTCATCCCTTCGCTCCTTCGGTGTTGCGGACGTCGGCCAGGTAGCGCACCCCCGGCTTGAGGTTGAGTTCCTCCAGCACGGTGTAGGCGCGGGGCGCGGACGCCAGCCGCGAGACCTCGCTGTGCGGGTCGGAGATGTCGCCGAAGACGATCGCGTTGCTGGGGCAGCTCTGCTGGCAGGCGGTCTGGATGTCACCGTCCGCCAGGGGCTCGCCGCGGCGCTTGGCGTCGGCCTTGGCCTCCTGGATGCGCTGCACGCACATGGAGCACTTCTCCATGATGCCCCGGCTGCGGATGGTCACGTCCGGGTTGAGCGCCATGTTCTGCATGCGGTCCGGCTTGCCGTACTCGAACCAGTTGAAGCGGCGCGTCTTGTACGGGCAGTTGTTGGCGCAGTAGCGCGTGCCGACGCAGCGATTGTAGACCTGGGTGTTGAGGCCCTCGTTGCTGTGCATGGTGGCCAGCACGGGGCAGACCGTCTCGCAGGGGGCGTGGCCGCAGTGCTGGCACATGAGCGGCTGGTGCACCACGTCCACGTCGCCGTCGCCCTTGTCGGCGTAGTAGCGGTCGATGCGCAGCCAGCTCATCTCGCGGTGGCGGCGCACCTCGTCGCGCCCGACCACGGGCACGTTGTTCTCGGCCTGACAGCCGATGACGCAGGCCGAGCAGCCCGTGCAGGCGGTCAGGTCGATGGCCAGGCCCCAGTGGTGCCCGCGCGGCTTGTGGTCGTCGGCCCACAGCTCGACGTCACCGCCGTGGGACTCGCCGGCGCCGTGCGCGCCGGTGGCGTGCAGGTCCGGGAGGGCCACCAGGTGCACGGCGTCGCGCACCGCGCCGCGCTTGGGGGCCAGGTGCTCGGGCACGGCCAGGCTGTGGTGATCCTGGGTACAGGCGGCCTCGCGCCGCGCGCCCGTGGCGGCCACGCTGGCGCGGCGCGTGTCCGTGGCGAAGGCGCCGTCGCGGAACGACAGCCAGGGCGCGGCGTTCACGCCGATGGTGTCACCCGGCTGCACCGTGGCCTCGGCCTCGATCCACTCCGGGCCAATGTTGGTGAAGCGGTCCGTGCCCGCGCGGCCGTAGCCCAGGGCCACGGCCACCACGTCGTCGGCCTGGCCCGGCTGGGTCAGCACGGGCAGCTCGAGCGCCGGCAGGCTGGGGTCGTCCGTGCAGCTCAGGCGGATCATGTCGCCGTCGCTCAGCCCCAGGCGCTGCGCCGTGGCGGGGGAGAGGTCGGCGTGGTTGTCCCAGGTGGTCTTGGTGACGGGGTCGGGCAGCTCCTGCAGCCAGGGGTTGTGCGCGCCGCGTCCGTCGAGCAGGCCGACCTTGGGGTAGAGCAGCACGCGCAGCTCGTCGCTGCCTGCCGCTGGGTCCGTCGCTGCCGCGGCCGCGACCGCGCCGAGCGCCTGGCCCAGGGTGGCGTCCGAGAAGGCGCCTGGCTGCTGGACCGGGGCCGCCGGGAGCTGCACGAAGCCGCGCTCCAGCACCTGGTTGAACCAGATCTCGAAGGGCAGCTCGTGGTCTGGGCGGCGCGCGTCCAGTTGCTCGCGCCAGTGAGCCTTGAGCAGCTCGCGGTCGTCGCGCGCGTCGCCCATCCAGCGCGCCAGGCTGGCGCGCAGGCTGCGGGTGTCGCGCAGCGGCGGCAGGGTGGGCTGGCTGGTGCAGAACAGGCCCGCGCGGGGCTCGGCGTCGTCCCAGCGCTCCAGCTCGTGGGGCTCGGGGCAGATCATGCTCGCCAGCGCGGAGGTCTCGTCGGCCAGGCCGGCCAGGCTCACGTGCGCGCCCGCCGTCGCGATGGCTTCGGCCATGCCCGGCAGGTCGTAGGCGGGGTTGCAGCCCGCCGTGATGAGCAGGTCGACGTCGCCGGCCTGCAGCTCCTGGCGCAGGGCCTCGACCGCGCGGTCGTCGCCCTGGCGCTGGTGCGAGGGTGAGTCCAGGTGCCAAGTGCGGCCCTGGTTGCCGAGCAGCTCGTTGATCCAGCAGGTGATCAGCTGGGCGTCGCGATCGTTGCTGCCGCACAGCACCAGCCCGTCGCGTCGCCGCTGCCAGAGCTCGTCGGCCAGCTCGCCCAGGGCCGCGCGCAGCTCGGGGCGCAGGGCGTCGTCGGCGGGGGCCGGTCCGGGCAGGGGCACGCCGGCGTGCGCGGCCAGCGCGGCCGCCAGCTGCGCCAGGGCCGGGGCTGTCTCGCTGGGCGCGACGCGCACGCGGCGATCGGCGCGGGTGCCCGTCAGCGACATGCGCGCCTCGAACTGCCAGTGGCGGCTCATGTCGGCCTGCGGGCCGTCGGGCTTGCGCGCGCTGGCGTAGTCGCGCGCGTACTCGGCGGGGGAGATCCAGGTGCCCAGCGGGTCCGCGTCGAACACGGCCAGCAGCTTGGCCGCCGCCAGGTCGTGACGCGGCAGCGCGCGCACGCCGTAGGCCGCCTCGTAGGCGTCGAGTTGGGCTGAGCAGGAGAGCGCGTCGTAGACCACCTGCGCGCGGCCGGGGGCCGCCGCCACGAAGCGATCGATCCAGGCCCGCGTGCTGGGGCCGGTCAGGGTGGAGCTGAGCAGGCGCACGGTGCCGCCGGCCGCCGTGATCGCGTCCAGGTGCTGCATCACGGCCTGATCGAGGGCGTCCCAGCTCACCGGTTGCCCGTCGAGCAGCGGGCCGTCGATACGCTGATCGTCGTAGAGCGACAGCAGCGAGGCCTGGGTGCTGGCGGTGAGCCCGCCACGATTCAGCGGGTGCTCGGGATTGCCCTCCAACTTCACGGGGCGACCATCGCGGCAGCGCACCAGCACGCCGCCGCCGCTGCCATCAGCCCAGGACGTCGAGGCGATCCAGTAGGCCTTGCCGGCCAGCATGTCCTCGGGCGTGCCGGTGTGGGTCAGGGCCGTCTGGGCCGGTCCGCGCGAGCAGGCGCTCACGCTGGCCGCGGCGAAGCTGAAGCCCACCAGGCGCAGGAAGGCGCGCCGATCGACGCCCGCGGCGGCGGGTGCGGGACAGGGGAACTCGGGCGTGGCGCGAGGCGCTCCGGCGCCGCGCTCCTCCGGAGACCGGAACCAGGTCGTCTCTCGCGAGGTGGTCATGTTCAGGCGCTTCCCAGGGTGGTCTTGGGGTCGGTCTTGGGGTCGTAACGGTGGGCAGGCTGCGTGGGTCTGCGGTGTGGGTCTGCGGGCTGGGGCACAGGGCGCTTCAGTAGTGGCAGACGGAGCAGTCGGTGGAGACCTGCTCGGAGGGATCGAGGCGCTCGCCCGGGCTGCCCGTGCCCATGTGCGGCTCCAGGCCGTTCTCGCGGTGGCAGTTGACGCACCAGCCCATGCTGAGGTCGCTCTCCTGGCGCACGCGCTCCATGGCCTGCACCGGCCCATGGCAGCTCTCGCAGGCGATGTCCCGCGCCACGTGCACGCTGTGGTTGAAGGCCACGAAGTCGGGCAGGTTGTGCACCCGCACCCAGGGGATGGGACGGGGCCCCTCCGGAGTGGGCTCCAGGTCGGCGTCCAGCCCCATGGCGGCGTAGATCTTGAGGATCTCGTCCGACACCAGGCGTCGCGGCTCACGGTCCTCGTCCTGGGCCAGGGCGCGCTCCTCCAGCAGCGCGTCGAAGTTCGTGCTCAGGGTGGCGTGGCAGTTCATGCACACGCTGGTGGGCGGGATGCCTGCGTGGCGGCTGTTGCGTGCGCCGTAGTGACAGAACAGGCAGTCGATGCCCAGCTCACCCGCGTGCAGCCGGTGGCTGTAGGCGATGGGTTGCTCGGGCGCGTAGCCGGTGTGCACGTTCAGCGGGCGCCAGGCGGTCGAGCTCGCCACCGCCACCAGCCCGAAGAATGCGGCCGCCGCGAGGAACACGCGCGCGTGCGTCGTCTGCGGTATCAGCATTTGATTTCAGCGTTCTTGCGGGCGTAGAACCACCAGTTCACGCCCAGGCAGGTGGCGTAGTAACCCGCGAAGCCGTACAGCGCGTACTCGGGCGTGCCGGCCTTGATCTGGGTCGCGAACACCTTGGGGATGAGGTATGCGCCGTAGGCGGCGATGGCCGAGGTCCAGCCCAGCACGGGGCCGGCCTGCTCCTTCTCGAAGATCATGGGGATCATGCGGAAGGTGGAGCCGTTGCCGATGCCCGTGGTCGCGAACAGCAGGATGAAGAGCAGCAGGAAGGGCATGAAGAACTGCTCGGGGTTCGGCGACTGGCTGGCCTGGCTGACGAACCAACCCGCGCCGATGGTGGCGCCGATCATGACCACCGTGTCCCACTGGGTGACGCGTGCGCCGCCCAGCTTGTCGGAGAGCCAACCGCCCACCGGGCGGATGAGCGCGCCCACGCCGGCGCCGATCCAGATGTACTTGGACGAGATCGGCGCGGCCGGGTTGATGATGGCCTCGGCCAGCGGGCTGCCGTCCGGTCCCACGCGGATCACGCCGAAGACGTCATCGATCAGCTTGGGGAAGGCGTTGGCGTAGCCGATGAACGAGCCGAAGGTCATGCAGTACAGCCAGGTCATGACCCAGTTGTGCTTGTTCTTGAAGATGGCGAACTGCTTGTCGAGGTTCTCGCGCATGTCGCGCTGCGTGCAGCGCTTCATGAGGAACAGCGTCACGAGCACCGCGATGATCAGGATCACGAAGATCTTGAGCAGGGCCGGGAAGGCGCCCCAGGGCGTGATCAGCAGCCAGACGCCCAGGCCGCCACCCACGAAGCCCAGCAGCGTGAGCCACAGGAAGCGCCCGACGCCCTTGGCGGTGCTGCCGCAGTCGTGCTGCGGCATGTTGTTCATGAACAGGAAGGCCAGCACGGTCAGGAAGCCCAGCACCGGCACCCAGACCAAGCCCGCGTTCTGGATCCACATGGGCGTGCCGCTGACGTCATAGGCCTCGCCGCCCATGCTGCCGAAGGCGCCGAAGGTGATGATCCATGGCAGCAGGAACTGCATCACCGAGACGCCGGCGTTGCCCAGCCCCGCGTTGAGTCCCAGCGCCAGGCCCTGCATGCGCTTGGGGTAGAAGAAGCTGATGTTGGACATGGAGGAGGCGAACGCGCCGCCGCCCACGCCTGACAACGACGCCAGCATCACGAAGGTCATGAAGCTGGTGTTCGGGTTCTGCAGCGCGATGCCCGCGCCCAGGGCCGGCAGGATCAGCAGCAACGTCGTCATGAACTTGACGTTGCGTCCGCCGCACAGGGCGATCATGAACGAGTTGGGGATGCGCAGCGTGGCGCCCACCAGTCCGGCTACAGCGGGCAGGGTGAACATCAGCGCGCGGTAGTCGTCACCGCCCATGGCCTCGCCGCCGTTCCAGCCCTCGAAGCCAAACAGGTCCGGGTTGGCGAAGTGCGCTTTCTGGATGAACTTGGCGAGCATGCCCCAGTACAGCCAGACGGAGAAGCCGCACAGCAGGTTGGGGATCGAGACCCAGAGGTTCCGGCTGGCGACCTTCTTGCCGGTGCTCTCCCAGAAGGACTCGTCCTCTACGTCCCAGCGGGGCAGGGTGTTGCCGCCGCGTTTCTGCGGGGCGTTTGCGTCGCCTTGCATCTCGTTCTCCTCGGGTGCTGCAGGGGTGGTTGGCTACTTGGAGCGGATCGTCTTGCGGTCGTAGTTCCAGACGACGACCTGCGTGCGCCGCCACAGATAGGGGTTGGGCACCACCAGCACGTGCACCAGGCGCGTGAAGGGAAAGAACCCGATCACTAGCCAGGCGTTGACGATGTGCGCCTTGACCAGCCAGGGCAGCGCGGCCACGCCGCCCAACTCGGGCTCGAGCCTCAGCAGCGACCAGAGCCAGGGCGAGAGGGACGTGGCGAACCACGAGCTGCCCCAGCCATGGAACAGCGCCACGCCGATGCCCGTGATGACCTGCACGGCCAGCAGGGCGTAGACGATCCAGTCGCTGGTGGTGGTGACCGTGCGCGCGGTGGTGACCTGCACGCGCCGCAGCACGATGTTGACCAGGCCCACCAGCGTGATGACCGCCATGGCCAGGCCCGTGGCCTCGGTCACGAAGAGCCGCATGGGCTCGGCGTTCCAGCTCAGGATCACGTCGGGGATGAACAGCCCGGCGAGGTGCAGCATCAGCACGAACAGGATGCCGTAGTGAAACGGCACCGAGCCCCAGAAGTGCTTCTTGTTCTCCAGGAACTGCGAGCTGAGGCTGCTGTAGGTGAAGGTGCGCTGCCGATAGCGCTGGATGGTCATGATGAAGAAGATGCCCATGGCCAGGTAAGGCAGGATCGCGAACAGCAGGACGTCACTCATGGCAGGGCTCCTCACCGTCGAGCGGGGGACACGACCCGACGTGGGGTTGGGGCGGCGGCTGGTTCTGTGGGGTCGGCGGCCAGCTGGACGGCACCGACGCTCCCACCGGCGGCTTGGGACTCTGGGCGTGCATGTCCAGCAGCTGCAGCAGCGCGGCCAGGACAGGCGCCCACGGGTTCTGCTGTTCCGTGAGGGCGTCCAGGATCTTCTGCACGGCGGGGGCCACGGTGTCGTGGGCCAGGTCGCCGGCCCAGAGCTCATCGGCGCGGCCGAGCAGCGGCAGGATGTGGCTCAGGTGGTCGGGCAGCTCGCCGTTCTCTTCGACGCCGACCTCGCGCAGGCGCTGGCGCATGCGCACCATGAACGTGCCGCGCGTGTAGTTCTCGCCGAAGGTGTGCCAGCCCACCTCGAGCGCCCGCTCAGCCGAGTTGTCGAAGCTGCGCGTGAAGTGTTCCTCGAGCTGGTGCAGGTGCTCGGCGTGGACGTAGTCGGCGAAGGGCTGCAGCGTGGCTGCCGCTTCGGGGCAGCTCGTCTTCAGCAGGCGCAGCGCCTCGTCGGTGTCGGCCCCGAAGGTTTCGCGCGGGTAACTGAGCAGTCGCGCCAGGGCGTCATGGGTGTCGACGTCCGCTCTCATCACAGCCCCCGGGCCGGCGCGTTGCGGAAGCCGAAGCCCATGGACTGCTTGTGCTCGAGCGGGTCGTCGAGCACCTCGATGGCCATCTCGCGCTGGGCCGGCGGCACCACCACGCGGTCGTCCAGGGACGCCAGCGCGGTGAGCTTGTACATGGCCTCCGCCTCGTCGACGCTGATCTCGGCCTCGGACAGGGCGCGCTCGGCGACCTCCAGGCTGATGTCACCCACGGTGACGTGGCGACGCCAGATCCGCACCGCGTACTGCTTGCGCAGGGCGGAGCGCACCTTGCCCTCGTTGCCGGCGGCGAACATGCGCGCCAGGAACTTGATCGGAATGCGCGCCTTCTCGATGTCGGCGAACAGGTCTTCGGTCTCGTTGCGCACGGGACCGGCGTCCTTGTTGGCCAGCACCGGCATGAGCGGCGGCACGTAGAAGAGCATGGGGAAGGTGCGGAACTCGACGTGCAGCGGCAGGGCCACCTTCCAGCGCTTGACGAAGTTGTAGACCGGCGAGAGCTGCGCCGACTCGATGATGCTGTCGGGGATACCGCTGGCCTTGGCGGCCTCGATCACCGCCGGATCGTCCGGGTCGAGGATCATCTCGCGCTGAGCGTCGACCAGCTCGAGGTCGGGCTTGCTGGCGCACTCCACCAGCTTGTCGGCGTCGTAGAGCACGTTGCCCAGGTAGCGGATGCGACCCACGCAGCTGTGGAAGCAGGCCGGGGCCTCGCCGGCCTCGAGCCGCGGGAAGCAGAGGATGCACTTCTCGCTCTTGCCCGTGGACCAGTTGTAGTAGGTCTTCTTGTAAGGGCAGGCCGAGACGCACGAGCGCCAGGCCCGGCAGCGCTCCTGGTTCAGCAGCACGACGCCGTCCTCGCCGCGCTTGTACAGCGCGCCCGACGGGCAGCTGGCCACGCAGCTCGGGTTGAGGCAGTGGTTGCAGATGCGCGGCAGGTAGAAGAACGCCATGCGCTCGATCTCGAACATCTGGCGCCGCACCTCGGGCGTCAGCTCCTCGAGGTTCGGGTCGTTCTCGGCGTAGATGGGGGAGCCGCCCAGGTCGTCGTCCCAGTTGGGGCCGGCCTTGATGTCGATGTACTCGCCCGTGACCATGGAGATCGGGCGCGCGGTGGGCTGGTCGTCGCCCTCGGGCGCGTTGAACAGCTCCTCGTACTTGTAGGTCCAGGGCTCGTAGTAGTCATCCATGCTGGCATGGACGGGTTGTGGAAGATGTTCGGGATGATGCGGCCGCGCCCGGTGCTCTTGAGGCGCAGCTGGCCGTCCTTCAGCTCCCAGCCACCCTTGTAGTGCTCCTGGTCTTCCCACTTCGTCGGGTAGCCGGTGCCCGGCTTGGTCTCGACGTTGTTCCACCACATGTACTCGGTGCCCTTGCGGTCGGTCCAGATGTTCTTGCACGCGACGCTGCAGGTGTGGCACCCGATGCACTTGTCCAGGTGAAAGACGAGGGCCGTTTGTGAGCGGACATCCATGAAATGATTCCTCGTCAGGGGGTCACCACACGAGCTCGGGGCACTTGCGCACCAGAATGTGCGTGTCCCGGTTGCAGCCCGTGGGGCCCCAGTAGTTGAAGTGGTAGGTGAACTGCCCGTAGCCGCCGACCATCAGGTTCGGCTTGAGGCGAGTGCGCGTGAGGCTGTTGTGCCCGCCGGCCCTGCGGTGCTTGCGCAGGGGGCTCTTGGGCACCGAGTACGTGCGCTCGGGCGAGTGGTAGATGATGCAGATGCCGCGGGGGATGCGGGCGCTGACGGCGGCGCGCGTGACCACCACGCCGTGGTCGTTGTGCACCTCGACCCAGTCGTTGTCCTCGATCTCGATGGACTCGGCGTCCTTGTCGTTGATCCAGAACGGCTCCACGCCCCGTGACAGCGTCGTCATGCGGTGGTTGTCGGCGTAGGTCGAGTGCATGTGCCACTTGCCGTGCGGCGTCAGGAAGTTGAGCTTGAGCGTCTTGCCCTTCTCCTCGCTGAACACCAGGTCGGCGTAGTCGGCCGGCTGTGGCTTGGGCTTGTAGGTCGGCAGGTGCTCGCCGAACTGCAGGTAGCCCGGGTGGTCCAGGTAGAAGTGCTGCCGGCCCGTGAGCGTGCGCCAGGGCACCAGCTTCTCTTTGTTGTAGGTGAAGGGCGCGTAGGGCCGCCCGTTCTCCACCAGGCCCGACCACATGGGGCTGTTGATCAGCCGCCGCGGCTGGGACTGCAGGTCGCGGTAGTTGACCCGCACGCCGCGGTTCTTCTCGGCCAGGTCGGCCAGCTCGAGACCGGTCTTGACCTCCATGTCCTTGTACGAGCGCCAGGCCAGCTCGCCGTTGGTGACGGTGGCGAACTTCAGGATCGT
Organism: Planctomycetota bacterium; assembly: GCA_003644265.1. Next base: position 25,192 of record QNBX01000015.1, on the reverse strand, counting down.
GTCGCAGACCTCGGTGGCGTACTTGAGCGAGGGGTAGCGCTTGCCGCCCCAGTCCTGGGTCTTGGCGTGGGCCAGTTGCTCGTCGTACATGTCGTCGACGGCGTAATGCGTCCCGTGGGCGCCGAGGCCGTTCTCGCGCACGCTGCTGCCGTACGAGATGAACTTGTTGTAGAGGTTCTCGTAGTCGCGCTCGACCACCTTGATGGCGGGCATGGTCTTGCCCGGGATGCCCTCGCACTCACCACGCTCCCAGTCCTTGATCTGGGGCTGGGCGATCTCGGCCGGCGTGTCGTGCAGCAGCGGCACCGTCATGACGTCCTTGATCTTGCCGGGCAGGTGCTTGGGCGCCAGCTTGGTGATGGCCTGCGCCACCGCCCGGAAGATGTCCCAGTCGGACTTGCTCTCCCAGCAGGGCGGCACGGCCTTGCTGAGCGGGTGGATGAAGCTGTGCATGTCCGTGGTGTTGAGGTCCGCCTTCTCGTACCAGGTGGCGGCCGGCAGGATGATGTCGGAGTACAGCGCCGACGTGTCCATGCGGAAGTTGAGGTCGATGACCAGGTCCATCTTGCCGGTGGGGGCGTGCTTGACCCAGTCGACCTCCTTGACGTGACCCTCGGCCATGTCTTCGGAGATGGTGTTGGTGTGCGTCCCGAGGTAGTGCTTGAGGAAGTACTCGTGGCCCTTGGCCGAGGACATCAGCGCGTTGCCGCGCCAGATGAACCAGACCCGCGGCCAGTTCTCCTCGGCGTCAGGCTTCTCGATGGCGAACTTGAGCTTGCGCTCGACCAGCTGGTCCTTGACCCAGGCCGCGATCTCCTCGTTGGTCTGAGCGCCGGCCGCCATGGCCTCCTCACACAGGACCAGCGGACTACGCTCGAACTGCGGGAAGAATGGCAGCCAGCCGTTGCGCACCGCGCGCACGTTGGCGTCGATGGTGTGGCCGTTGGCCAGGCTGCCTTCGGGCTGGTCCTCGGGCACGGTGTGGTAGTCGCGGAAGCTGCGCTCGTAGCGCCACTGGTCGGTGTGCACGTAGTGCCAGCTGGGCGCGTTCTGCAGGCGTGAGGGCCCGTACCAGTCCTTGGCCAGGGCGATCGACGACCAGGACTCCATGGGCGCCAGCTTCTCCTGGCCCACGTAGTGCGCCAGACCGCCGCCGTTGGTGCCCACGCAGCCGCAGAACATGAGCGCGTGGATGGCCGCGCGGTACATCAGGTTGGCGTGGTACCAGTGGTTGATTCCGGCACCGATGATGACCGTGCACTTGCCGTTTGTGTGCTCCGCGGTGGAGGCCCACTCGCGTGCGAAGCGGATGATGTTGGCGCGGTCGATGCCGGTGTAGCGCTCGGCCCAGGCCGGGGTGTAGACGGCGTCTTCGTCGTAGTCGGCGGGGTAGGCGCCGCCGAGACCTCGATTGACGCCGTACTGGGCCATCAGCAGGTCGTAGGCCGTGGTGACCGTGACCGGGCCATCGCTGGTCTGCACCGTGCGCACGGGCACGTCGCGCACGACCGATTCGCCGGCCGCAAAGTCATCCAGGCGCACCGAGGCCGTGCCGTCGTGGCGCTCCAAGAAGGTCAGCACGGCGTCGATGGGGCTGCCGTCCTTGCCGTCCTCGGGCTTCATGTTCCACTGGCCCTTCTGGCTCTGCCAGCGGTGGCCCGAGCTGCCCATGGGCATCTTGGGGCGGTCGTCGCCGGCGTCCCACTGAAGGAACTTCCACTCGCCGTGCTCTTCCTCGGTGTAGCCCTCGAGCCGTCCGGCCCGCAGCAGTTGGCCGGCCTCCCAGTTGCCGTTCTTCTCGTGCAGCTCCACCAGGAAGGGCGCGTCCGTGAACTTCTTCGTGTAGTCGATGAAGAAGGGCGTCTGCTTCTCGTGGTGAAACTCCTTGAGGATGATGTGGTTGACCGCCATCCACCAGGCGCCGTCCTGACCGGCGTTGAGCGCGATCCACTCGTCGGCGTACTTGGCCACCTGATTGAAGTCAGGCGAGAACACCACCATCTTGGTGCCGTTCGTGCGCGCCTGCGCCGCGAAGGGCACGTCCGGCGTGCGCGTCATGTTCAGGTTGCTGCCCATGACCGCCAAGAACTTGGAGTGGTACCAGTCGGCCGACTCGTTCACGTCGGTCTGCTCGCCCCAGGTCTCGGGCGAGGCGTTGGGCAGGTCGCAGTACCAGTCGTAGAACGAGAGCGACACGCCGCCGATCAGCTGCATCAGCCGCGAGCCCGCCGCGTAGCTCACCATGGACATGGCCGGGATGGGCGAGAAGCCGGCGATGCGGTCCGGGCCGTGCTCCTTGATGGTGTGCACGTTGGACGCGGCGATGATCTCCAGCACCGTGTCCCAACTGGTGCGCCGCAGGCCGCCCTTGCCGCGGGCGCGCTGGTAGCGCTTGCGCCGGTCGGGGTCCGACTGCAGCCACTTCCAGGCGTCGACCGGGTCCTCGTGCTGGGCGCAGGCCTCGCGCCACAAATCGAGCAGGGCGCCGCGGATGTAGGGGTACTTCACGCGCAGCGGGCTGTACAGGTACCACGAGTAGCTGATGCCGCGCTGGCAGCCGCGCGGCTCGTAGGCCGGGATGCCCTCTTCGAGGCGCGGGTAGTCCGGCGCCTGCATCTCCCAGGCCACGATGCCGTCCTTGACGTGGATGTCCCACGAACAGCTGCCGGTGCAGTTCACGCCATGGGTGCTGCGCACGACCTTGTCGTGCTGCCAGCGGTTGCGATAGAACTCCTCCCACGAGCGGCTCTGGGGGGCGACGGTGTCCTGGATCCACGGGTTGCCGTTGTCGTGCTTGGCGTTGCCGTTCGATCCGTTGGTGCCGGGCTTGCTCACGAGTGGTTTCCCTCCTGCGCTCGCCGCTTCCGGACGAGGGGTTCACGCGTCGCCACGAAGCGATCGCGCCAGATGACGTCAAACAGCACGAGCACCAGCGCCGCGAGGGCGAAGCCGGTGAGCAGGAAGGCCAGCGTGCCGTCCTGTGCCTGCTCCTGGCCGCCGGCGGCGACGTGCTTCAGGTAGGCGGTAAGAGCAAGGACCTCTTCGCTCTCGATGGGTGCCGCGCGGAAGATGGGCGCCATGACCAGCGAGGGCGGCGCGCTGAGCCAGGCCGAGAGGGCCTTGCGCCCCTCGAGGCGCGCGTACACGGCGGTCAGGTCGGGGCCGAGTTGGCCGCCACCGAAGCCGCCGGCGCCGGCCAGCGTGTGGCAGCTGAAGCAGGTGGGCCCGCCGTTGGCGAAGGGCGTCTCGCCGCGGAAGAGCTGGCGTCCCAGGGCGATGTCGGCGTCGGTCAGGGGCCGGTCCGAGATCTGCAGCCCGGCGAAGCGACTCTCCTCCTGGGCCGACTCATGCACCAGCAGGTCGACGATCCTGCCCGCCAGGTCGGCGCTCAGGCCGGGTGGGTCGGGCATGTACACGCCGCGCGCGTCGCGCAGCATGGCCTGGGCGTAGGCGTCGCCGCCGTCAATGACGGCCTTGGGATGCTGGATGAACTCCACCAGCCAATCGCGATCCTGCCGCTCGCCGACATCCTTCAGGTCCGGGCCGGTGAGGCGCCCGCCGCCGATGGTGTGGCAGCTCTTGCAGTTGAGATCGAAGTAATCGTAGACGTCCTGGCCGGGTGCCTGGGCCGATGCGGTGCCGGCGCCAAGGGCCGCCAGCAACAACGCCAACCAGGGATGCTTCGCCATGCGCATGAGCTGCCTCCGTCGTTGCTGACGGACGAAGCAAGCGCCGTGCCGATTGCTGACGAGCAGCTCAGCGTGCGGTTTTGCCGTGTGTGTTCAGGATCGCGGCGAGCGGCGGGGCGCGCAGGTGCCAACGCGCGTTGTCAGGTGCGTCCCGCTGGATGCACTCGGGGCGCTTGCGCCGGCCTCACCTGCACCGGGGTCACATGCAGCCGGCCCCATGCGTTGGGTCGCATGCGCCGGGCCACCAGCACCCGGGTCGCATGTACCAAGTCGTATGTACCAGGCCGGCTGGGCCAGGCCGGATGCGCGAGCGTCGGTTCAGCGCGCCTCGCCGTTCGTCGGCCCGCCGCCGTCCGCAAAGTCGGCTCGGTCGATGTGCAACTGGCGCAGGATCTTCTGCAGCGCCACGCGCGTCATGCCGCAGGCCGCCGCCGCTTGGCTCACGTTGCCTTCGCTGCACTCCAGGGCGCGCTGCACGAATTCGCGCTGGAACTGCTCGATGGCGGCTTGCTTGGCGTCGGCGTAGTCGGCCTGGGCTGCCGGCGCGCCAAGCCCTCCCTGGGCCGGGGCGCTCCAGCCGCTCTCCAGCCCCAGGTGGTAGGGCAGGATGCGCTCGCCCGAGCAGACCACCACGGCGCGCTGGATGGCGTTCTCGAGCTGGCGCACGTTGCCGGGCCAGCCGTGGCGCTGCAGCGCCGCGGCGGCCTCGACGCCGAGCTCGGGTGCGCGCGCGTCGGGTCCCAGGCACTCGGCCGCGACGCGCCTCAGGAACAGGTGTGCCAGGGGCAGCACGTCCCCGGGGCGCTTGCGCAGCGGGGGCACGCAGACGCGCACCACCTGAAGCCGGTAGTAGAGGTCCTCGCGGAAGCTGCCCTCGGACACCATGGCTTCGAGGTCGCGATTGGTGGCGGCCACCAGGCGGAAGCTGACGGACTCGTCGCGGCTGCCGCCCACCGGACGCACCAGCTTCTCCTGCAGCACGCGCAGCAGCTTGCCCTGGAAGGCAGGCGACATGGACGAGACCTCGTCCAGGAAGACCGTGCCACCGTCGGCCTCCTGGAACAGGCCGCGGCGGTCGCGGTCCGCGCCCGTGAAGGCGCCGCGCCGGTGTCCGAAAAGCTCCGACTCCAGCAGCGTGTCCGCCAGGGCGGCGCAGTTGACGGCCTGGAACGGCTTGGCAGCCACGGCGCTGGCGGCGTGTACGGCGCGGGCGACCAGCTCCTTGCCGGTGCCGCTCTCGCCTTCCACCAGCACGGGCAGGGGGCTGGGCGCGACGCGCGCCACCAGCTCGAGAACGCGCTGCATGCTGGGATCGACGGCCAGCATGTGCGCGGACGGATCGTGGGCGCCGTCCGTGGCGCGCTGCGCCAGGATCTGCAGGCCCAGGCGGCGCACCAGCCCCAGGATCTCGTTGTTGTCGAAGGGCTTGGTGAGGAAGTGCGAGGCCCCGGCCTGCAGGCATTGCACGGCGGTTTGCACCGTGCCGAAGCCTGTCAGCAGCACCACCTTGGTCTCGGGCCGGCGGCGCTTGACGGCGGCCAGCAGTTCGACGCCCGTGAGCCCGGGCATCATCAGGTCGGTGATGACCAGGTCGGCGTCCTGCTGATCGAGCAGCTGCAGCGCGGCCAGGCCCGACTCGGCCTCCCGGGCCTCGATACCCAGGCCGGCCAGCAGGCGCCGCAGGCCCAGTCGGATGTCGGCCTCGTCGTCCACCACCAGCACCGCCAGCTGGCCCAGGCCGGGCTGGCTGTCGGGGGTCGTGCTCGGCGGTGTGGAGCCGGTGGAGCTCATGCGTCGGTCTCGCTCATGAGGGCAGCTCGGCGGGGGCGCGCGAGCGTAGCAGCACCCGGAAGGTCGTGCCCTCGGGAGAGGACTCCAGCACGTCCACGCTGCCCCCGTGCATCTCGGCGATGCGGCGCGCGGTGGGCAGTCCCAGGCCGGTGCCCTCGCCCCGGGACTTGGTGGTGACGAAGGCGCGGAAGACGCGCTGGCGCTGCTCGGGCAGGATGCCCGGGCCGCTGTCGCAGACGTCCACCACCAGCTGGCCGTCCTGGTTGGAGGTGCGCAGGGTGACCGTGCGCGCGCGCTCGGGGGGGGCTGTGCCGGCGTGGGCCGCCACGGCCTGTACGGCGTTGAGCGTCAGGTTCACGAAGACCTGGCGCAGCTGGATCTCGTCGCCGGTGATCTGCGGGTTGCTGGCCGCGGGCTCCAGGCGCACGGACACCTGGGCGCGCTCGCTCAAGGGGCGCAGGAAGCGCAGCACATCGTGCAGCACATCGTGCACGTCGAGCGGCCCGACCTCCGGCGTGGAGCCCGTGGCGTAGTCGAGCAGCTCGCGGATGGCGCGCTTGGCGGAGGTGATGTTGCGCGCGATGACGTCGGTGTTCTCACGCAGGGGCGAGTCGTCGGGCAGCTCGCTGGCCAGCATCTGGTTGAACATGCTGATGGAGGCCAGCGGGTTGTTGATCTCGTGCGCCACCACGGCGGCCACCTCGCCCAGCACGGCCAGGCGCTCGTTGTGGATCTCGCGCTCGTCCTGCTTGACGCGGTCGGTGACCTCGCGCGAGACCAGCACGCGCCCGCGCCCGCCGTCCGCGTCGGGTGGCAGCGGCGTGGTGTGGATCTCGAAGGTGCGCGGGCCCACGTCCACCGAGCAGGAGCGCGGCGGGCCGCTGGTGTCCATCAGGCAGCGGAAGCAACCCTGGCCTGGTGCGTCGCTCGCGCTGCTGCTGGTGCTAGCAGCGGCGTCGCGACCGTGGTCATCGCCGCCCTCGCTGCCGTTGGTGCCTGCGTCATGTCCGTCGGCGCCTCTGCCGCCGCTGCCCGGTGCATGGCGTGGATCCGGCGTGCCCGCCGAATCATCGACGCAGACGTGGTGCCCGCTGGCCAGGCTGCCGCTCTCGATCAGCGACAGCAGCGGCTGCGAGGCGATGTTGGAGAGCAGCACCGAGCCGCCGGCATCGAGCACCACCAGGCCGTCGTGCATAGAGGCGATCACGGCCTCCACCCGGTCGCGCTCAGCGCGCAGCTCGGCCTGCCGCTGGCGCAAATCCTCGGCCGTGTACTCGAGCCGCCGGGTGCGCTCCTCGATGGCGTCCGCCATGCCGTTGAACGAACGTCCCAGATCGCCGATCTCGTCGTCGGACTGCACCTCCACGCGCGTGTCGAGCTGGCCCTCGGCCAGGCGCTCGGCCGCCCGGCTGAGCAGCAGCAGCGGGCGCACCACGAAGCGCATGGGGAAGAACAGCAGCAGCGTGGACAGCATGGCCAGCACGATGCCCACGCCCAGCAGCCGGCTCTTGAGGCCTGACACGGGCAGCAGCGCCTGCTCGACGCCCAGGGTGACCTCGACCCACCAGCCGCTGGTGGAGACGGGGAAGGAGCGCGCGTAGGTGCCGCGCACCGGCGCGAAGCGTGGCAGGGAGGAGCTGGGCAGGGCCTGGCTGCCGTCGTCCACCAGCCGCAGCACGGCGCCTGCGCCGGGGGTGGCCACCAGCCGACGGCCGCGGCCGTCGTGCAGCAGCAGGGTCACGTCCATGCCGTGCGCGGCGCTGTTGTCCGCGTCGGCCGCCATGGCCTCGCGCAGCCAGGCGTCAGCCTCCACCAGCACATGCAGGTGTCCGACGATGCGCTCGCCGTCCAGGTGTCGCAGGGGTGTGGACAGCAGCAGCCCCGGGTGCGAGCCGGTATTGCCCAGCATACCGCCCGCGTGGGTGGCCTCACCCAGCTGCGCCGGGGCGGGGGGCTGGATGCGGCGGGGCTCGTCATCGTGGATGGTGGCCAGCAGCGCGCCGTCGGCGGCGGTCACGGCCAGGTTCACGTAGGCGTCCACCAGCGGCAGCTTGTTCTGGCTGAGGTGCCGCCGTAGCTCCGCGCCGAGGCGTTGGCGCTGCGTGTCATGTTCGGGCGCCTGCATGGCCGCGGCGTGGTCGCGGATATAGCCGTCGGAGGCGAAGTCCTCCAGCCGGCGCTCGAGCAGCCGCAGCGAGGCGTCCAGCGTGGTGGCGTACATGCGGCACTGGAAGTCCAGCCGCGCCAGGATCTCGCCCTCCAGCGCCGTCTCGGTCCAGCGCGACACGAGCGACCCGCCCAGGCCGTAGGCCAGCAGGCACAGGCTCACGAACAGCAGGGCCAGCTTGATGCGGACCGAGACGCGCGCGAGGGGATCGATCACCGTGAGGCTCCTGGGGGCCTGCCCGCAGCCTCGCGGCAGGAATCCGCGACGTGCGCAGGCCAGGGGCGGAACGCGGCGAGTATAGCGCTCAGTCGGTGACCAGCGCGTCCGTCTCGCCCGCGATGTCGCCCTTCCAGACATCGTCGCGGCTGGCCTGACCGGTGTGAGCCCGGCGGGCGTCGCGCTGGCGCTGCACCAGCTCGGCGTGGGTGGTGAAGTACGGCAGGCTCTTGCCCACGATGTCGGAGACGTGCTCGAAGCCGTGCTTGTCCATGAAGGCCGCGAGCCCCTCCAGCAGGCCGTCGATCATCTCATAGCCCTGGAGCATGGCGGCGGTGCAGACCTGCACGCTGCTGGCGCCCACCAGCAGGAACATGATGGCGTCCTCGGCGGTCTCGACGCCGCCCATGCCCGAGACCGTCGCGTCCGGGCAGGCCCGCGCGATCTCCATCACCTGGCGCAGGGCGATGGGTCGCACGGCGCGGCCGGAGTAGCCGCCGGGCTCGCTGTAGCCCTCCACCGTGGGCATGGGGCGCAGGGTCTCCAGGTTGATGCCGATGATGCCCAGGATCGTGTTGATGGCCGACAGCCCGTCGGCGCCCGCGGCCACCGCCGCCTTGGACGGCACCGTGATGTCGGTGATGTTGGGGGTCATCTTGGCCCAGATGGGCAGCTTGGTGGCGCCGCGCACCCAGCCCACGACGTCGCTGACCATGGCGGGGTTCTGGCCCATGGCCGCGCCCATGCGCCGCTCGGGCAGGCCGTGCGGGCAGGACAGGTTGAGCTCGAAGCCGTCCACGCCGGTGGCCGCCACGCGCTCGGTGATCTCGACCCAGCGGTCCTGGTGGTACTCCTCCATGATCGACGCGATCAGCACGTGGTCGGGGTGGCTGGCCTTGCACGCGGCCAGGTCTTCGAGCCACACGTCAAAGGGCCGGTCGGAGATGAGCTCGATGTTCTGGAAGCCGATGTAGCGCTTGGAGCCCGGGTCCACCGGCAGCTTGCCGTAGCGCGGGATCAGGTTGATGACCTTGGTGCAGTCGAGGCTGATGGTCTTGCAGACCATGCCGCCCCAGCCCAGGTCGAAGGTGCGCTGGATCACCTTGGCGTTGGTGCCGGGCGGACCCGAGGCCAGCACGAAGGGGTTCTTGAAGCGGATGCCGTTGATGACGGTGCTGAGGTCGGTCATGCGTTGCCTCCCTTGATGGCGGCGGCCATGGCCTCGCCCAGAATGGCCAGGGCCTCGTCGATCTCGTGGGCCGTGATGTTGAGCGCGGGCGAGATGCGCACCACGTTGCCGTGCAGTCCGCCCTTGCCGATCAGCAGCCCGCGGGCCTTGGTCTGCTCGAACAGGCGCGCGGTCAGGGCGGTGTCGGGCGTGCGGTCGCCGGCGCTCTCGTCGAGCACCAGCTCGATGGCCTGCATGAGCCCCATGCCGCGCACGTCACCGATGGCCGCGGGGTGGCGCTGCTGCAGCTGCTCCAGGCCCGCGCGCAGGCGCGCGCCCTGGACCTCGGCGTTGGCGGGCAGCTCGTCGCCCTCGATCACGTCGAGCGTGGCCAGCGCGGCGGCGCAGCTCATGGGGTTGCCGCCGTAGGTCGAGATGGTGAGGGCGCCGAAGGCGTTGGCGATCTCGTCCGTGGCGATGGTCACGCCCAGGGGCATGCCGTTGGCCACGCCCTTGGCCATGGTCATGATGTCGGGCGTCACGCCGTAGTGCTCGATGCCGAACATCGTGCCGCCGGTGCGCCCGAAGCCGGTCTGCACCTCGTCGCAGATGAACACGCCACCGTGCTTGCGCACGATCTCGACGGCCACCTCGAAGTACTCCGGCGGCGGGGTCACGAAGCCGCCCACACCCTGGATCGGCTCGGCCAGGAAGCCGGCGATCTTGCCGGTGGTGGTGGTCTGGATCAGCTCCTCGAGGTCGCGCGCGCAGGCCACGTCGCAGCTGGGATAGGTCAGCTTCATGGGGCAGCGGTAGCAGTACGGCGCCAGGCCGTGCTTGATGCCCGCGATCTGGGTGGGCACCGCGCGCCAGGGGCCGTGGGCCGTGAGCGACTGGGCCAGCATGGAGCGCCCCGAGTAGCCGTGGCGCAGGGCGATCAGCTCGATGGAACCGGTGAAGACCTGGGCCAGGGCCACGGCGGTCTCGTCGGCCTCGGTGCCCGACGCCGTGAACATCGACTTGTTCAGGCCCTCGGGCGTGATGGCCGCCATGCGCTCGGCCAGCTCGACGATGGGCACGGTGGGGTAGAGCGTGGACACGTGCCCCAGCCGATCGACCTGGGTCTTGATCGCGTCGGTGACGCGCGCGTTGCAGTGGCCCACGGAGACCGTGAGGATGCCCCCGAAGAAGTCGAGGTACTGCCGCCCGTCGACATCGGTGAGGCGCGTGCCCCGGCCGCTCTCCAGCACGATCGGTTCGTCATAGTAGTTGGACACGGCGGGCAGCAGGTACGCGGCGTGCTTCCTGCGCACCTCGGCCGCGCGGTCGCTGGTCGGGGCTGCGCTCGGGTCGGGGGTGCTCATGACAGACTCCTCTTGAGGTAGCGGCCGGCGCCGGTCTCGACGCTGAGCTGGCCGTCGCTGCACTGCACGCGCCCGTTGACGATCACGCGCGACGGGGCCCCGCGGGTCTTGAAGCCCTCGAAGATGTTGCGGTCGCAGCGGTGCTTGTGGGTGGAGGCGGAGATGACGCCCGTGGCGGCCGGATCCCAGAGCACCAGGTCGGCGTCCGAGCCCACGGCGATGGCGCCCTTGCGCGGGTACAGGCCGAAGATCTTGGCGGCGCGGGTGGAGGTGATGTTGACGAAGTCGTGCAGGTCGAGCCGCCCCTCGAGCACGCCGTAGGTGTACATCAGCGCGAGGCGGTGCTGGATGCCCGCGGCGCCGTTGGGGATCAGCCGGAAGTCGTCGCGGCCCATCTCCTTCTGCCCGGCCATGTTGAAGGGGCAGTGGTCGGTGGCCAGCACCTGCAGGGTGCCGGCCTTGAGCGCCGCCCAGAGCGCCTGCTGGTGGCCGCGCGGACGGATGGGGGGCGACATGACGTAGGCCGCGCCCTCGAAGTCCGGCTTGTCGTAGACGTCGGCGTCCAGCAGCAGGTACTGCGGGCAGGTCTCGCCGATGACGTTCTGGCCGCGCTCGCGGGCCTCGGTGATGGCGTGGGCGGCCTGCTGGCAGGTGACGTGCACCACGTAGAGCGGCTCGCGGGTCATGCGCGCCAGCATGATGGCGCGGCTGGTGGCCTCGCCCTCCAGCGGCGCGGGGCGCGACAGGGCATGGTACTTCGGGCTGATCTTGCCCTCGCCGAAGAGCTTGTCCTGCAGGTCGACGACCATGTCGCCGTGTTCGGCGTGCACCGTGGTGAGCGCGCCCAGCTCCCGCGCGGTGTTCATGATCTTGATCAGCTCGATGTCATCGACACCGATGGCCCCGCGGTACGCCATGAAGGTCTTGAAGGACGGGATGCCCTCGTCCTGTACGCAGCGGCGCATGTGCTCGGCGGTGTCGTCTCCCCACCAGGTCACGGCCATGTGGAAGGCGTAGTCGGCCACGGCCTTGGCGGCGCGCTCGTGCCACACGCCCAAGGTCCGCATCAGGTCGTCGCCGCGGCCCGGGATCACGAAGTCGATGATCGAGGTGGTGCCGCCGGCCACGCCGGCCGCGGTGCCGGTCTCGAAGTCGTCCGAGGAGACCGTGCCCATGAAGGGCATCTCCATGTGCACGTGGGGGTCGATGCCGCCGGGGAAGACGTACTGTCCGCCGGCGTCGATGACCTGCTCGCCGGCGCGCGGCTCCAGGCCGACGCCCAGCTCCACGATCGTGCCGCCCTCGCAGCGCACGTCGCCGGTCCACTGATCGAGGGCCGTGACCACGTCGCCATGCTTGATCAGGATGCCCAACTTGCCTCCTTGTCGGTGGGGCGCGGGCGCTGTGTCAGGCCCGCGCGCTGTTCGATCCAGGGTACTCGTGAGGCGCGCCGTGTGCGTCGCCTCCCTGCGGGCGTTGCTGCTGCGCCCGCCCTGGCCGCCTCGTCGCCGGTCCGGGCGCAGCCGCCGTCCGTCCGGCCAGCTACGGCAGCAGGTCGCACAAGTCGTCGTAGGTCTCGGGCCGGCGGTCGCGGAAGAACTGCCAGGTGCGGCGCACCTCCTCGATCTGGTCGAGGTCGAGCTCCGCCACGATCAGCTCGTCGTCGGTCTCGCTGCCCTCGGCCAGCAGCTCGCCGCGCGGATTCACGAAGTAGCTGCTGCCGTAGAACCTGCCGATGTTCCAGGGCGCCTCGGTGCCCACGCGGTTGCTGCAGCCCATGAAGAAGCCGTTGGCCACGGCGTGGGCCGGCTGCTCGAGCTTCCACAGGTACTGCGAGAGGCCGGCGACCGTGGCCGAGGGGTTGAACACGATCTCGGCGCCCGCCAGGCCCAGGGCCCGCGCGCCTTCGGGGAAGTGCCGGTCGTAGCAGATGTACACGCCGATCTTGGCGTAGCGCGTCTCGAACACCGGGTAGCCCAGGTTGCCGGGCTTGAAGAAGTACTTCTCCCAGAAGCCGCTGGTGTGCGGGATGTGGTTCTTGCGGTACTTGCCCAGGTACGTGCCGTCGGCGTCGATGACCGCGGCGGTGTTGTAGTAGACGCCGGCCTGCTCGCGCTCGTAGAGCGGCACGACCATCACCATCTGGTACCTCTTGGCGTACTCGGCCATGCGCTCGGTGGTGGGGCCGGGCACGGGCTCGGCCGCGTCGTACCAGCGCGCGTCCTGGCCCGGGCAGAAGTACGGGCCGTTGAAGATCTCCTGCAGGCACAGGATCTGCACGCCCGCCTCGCCGGCCTGCTCGATGAACGGCAGGTGGTGCTCCAACGCCGCCTTCTGGATCTCGGCCACGGGGCGGCTCTCGTCGTTGAGCGGGTTGCTGCACTGCACGAGGCCGGCCTTGACGATTCTGGGCACGTCGGATCTCCGTTGCGCTGAGCGGGGGCGTGGGGTTGTCAGGTGTGTCGGGCGTGATGCGATGTGCGGCGCGTGGTGCCTGGTGAGCTGGGTGTCTCGCGTTGTGTCGGCTACCAGCGGCTGATGATCACCTTGCGGTCGGTGTAGAAGTCGTAGGCCTCGCGGCCGTGGGCCTTGAGGTCGCCGAAGAACGAGCCCTTGCTGCCGCCGAAGCCGAAGAAGGCCATGGGGGCGGCCACGCCGATGTTGACGCCGGCCATGGCCGCGTCCACCTCGTAGCCAAACGTGCGCGCGTGCTTGCCGCCGGTGGTGAAGATGGAGCTGGCGTTGGCCAGCGGGTGGCGGTGGATGATCTCGAGGGCCGCGTCGAGGTCAGCGACGGGCGAGATGCACAGCACCGGGCCGAAGATCTCTTCGGTGGCGATGGTCATGTCGGGTGTGACGCCGTCGAACAGCGTGGGACCCACGAACCAGCCGGGCAGGCCGGTGTCGATGCCGCGGCCGTCGAGCAGCAGCTCGGCGCCCTGCGCCAGGCCGGCCTCGATGTAGCCCAGCACCTTGTCGCGCTGGGCCTCGGTGATCAGCGGCCCCATGTCGACGCCCGCGACGGCGCCGTCGCCCACGCTGACCTTCGCCATCTCCTGGATCAGCCCCTCGCGCAGCCAGTCCTTGGCGTCACCCACGGGCAGGATCACCGCCGCCGCCAGGCAGCGCTCGCCGCAGCAGCCGAAGGCCGAGTCGACGATGGCCTTGACCGTGAACTCGCGCTCGGCGTCGGGCATGACCACCACGAAATTCTTGGCGCCGCCCAGGGCCTGCACGCGCTTGCCGCGCGCGCCGCACTCGCGGTAGACGAGCTCGGCCACGGGGCTGCTGCCCACGAACGAGACGCCCTCGATCTGCGGGTGTTCGAGGATGGCGTTCACGGCGTCACGTCCGCCGTGCACCATGTTGAGCACACCCGGTGGGAAGCCCGCGTCGTGGATCAGCTTGAAGATGAGCTGCTGGCTCAGCGGGGTCTGCTCCGACGGCTTGACCAGGAAGGTGTTGCCGCAGGCCACCGCGAAGGGGAAGAACCACATGGGCACCATGGCCGGGAAGTTGAACGGCGCGATGGCGGCGAAGACGCCCATGGGCTGGCGCATGGAGGTGCAGTCGATGCCGCGGGCCACGTCCTCCAGGGCCTGCCCCATGAGCAGGCTGGGCGAGCCGATGGCCACCTCGACCATCTGGATCCCGCGGCGCACGCTGCCCATGGCCTCGGCGGTGTTCTTGCCGTTCTCGCGCGTGACCGTCGCGGCCAGCTCGTCGGCGTGCTGCTCCAGCAGGTGCTTGAGCTGGTAGAGCGGCTGCACGCGCTCGACCACCGGCGTGCGCCGCCAGCCGTTATAGGCCGCGCGGGCCGCGGCCACCGCGGCGTCCACCTCGGCCTTGCCGCCCAGGGGCGTCTGCGCGATCAGCTCGGTGGTGGCCGGGTTGAGCACCTCGTGCACGCCGCTCGCGTCGGAGGCGGTCCACTCCCCGCCGATGTAGTTGGACAGACGGACATCGGGCATGAATCGCTCCAGTCTCGGGTCAGTGCGGGGCGCAGATCGTAGCCCGGAATTGGCGCGACGCCAAAGGCCAGCGCCTCAGGCGGAGGCACCTGAGGCGCTGTCTGAGCGCGGCCGCCGCAGCAGTGTCAGGTCTTGGTGCGGGTTGCCGCGCGCACCCTCGAGCACGATCTCCAGCAGTTCGAAGCCGCCGCTGAAGGCGCCACGCAGGTAGGCCTCGGGGTGAAATGAGGAGCACAGGTTGGTGCCGGCGCCTTGCACGTGGCGCACCAGGAACTCGCCGCGTTCAAACGTCCGTCGCTCGGCGCCGCTGAGGCGCTCGCCGTAGCGGCGCCCGTGGGTGCTGAGCACCAGCAGGCCGCCGGGCTTGAGCACGCGTCGCAGCTCGTCCATCCAGGGTCGCTGCAGGTCCTCGCCCATGTGAGTGAACACCGAAAGGGCGTAGATGAAGTCGAAGCTCTGGGCATCGTAGGGCAGCGGTGGCGCGAGCGTGTTCTGCTCGAAGTGTGCGAAGCCCAGGTTGCGGCGGCACCAGTCGGTGGCGCGCTCGTTCCAGTCGCAGCCGTGCACCTGACCGGGGAGATCCTGGAGCTGCCGCACCACGCGCCCGCAGCCGCAGCCGAATTCAAGCAGGCGTTCCATCTGGTCCAGGCTCTGGTCTTGGTGGGCCAGGATATCGCGCAGGGCCTGGGCCGCCTTGCCGCCTCCCTCAAGGAACCAGTCTGTGTCGGCGGTGCCGGCCACCGAGTGCATGAGAGCAGCGGGAGGGAAGGGCAGGCCGTCAGCGCCGATCGTTGGCGCGTCCACCTGCTGACGCTCCCGACGCGCGAGCAGCCGTTCGTACACCCGGTAGGCGGGAGTGGCCAAGCCGACGAGTCCGAGGGCAAGGACCAGGAGTTCCTTGGGGCTCGTCATGCCGAGACTCTACCCGGAGAGTGCGGTCCCGGGGTGTGTGAGCTCGCTCATGTCGCTCAGGCGCCGGCGCGAGCTCAGCGCAGGTAGCCGAGCTCGCGCAAGCGCGCCTCGGTCGCGGGGTCGAGCGCGACGGCGTCGGTCTCCGGACCGGCCTCGGCCCGCTCCCGCAGCAGCCGTACCCAGCGAGAGAGCGGACCCGCCGCGTGCAGGAAGGCGCGTGGCCGCTCGCTGCGCAGGTTGGCGCGCTCGTCGGGGTCATCGGGCAGCAGGTAGAGCCCCTGCTCGCCCGTGCGTGGGTTGGCGTAGCAGAACGTGCGCGCCGTGCGCAGCGCGCGCGGGTCGTCACGGCGTCGACCGCGCAGCGAGAACGCCGGCAGGTCCCTGGGGATGGGGCCGTCGCCTCGGGCGGCCGCTGCCAGGGAGACGCCGTCCGCCTCCGGCAGCGCCGGCAAGCCCACCAGCTCCAACAACGTCGGCAGCACGTCGACGCCCCGCGCCAGGCCGGGCAGGCGCAGGCCCGGGGTCAGCCTGCCCGGCCAGTGCAGCACCCACGGCACACGCGTCATCTCGTGGTGCAGGCTGTCGTGGCCGTGTCCGTAGAAGCTGCGGTCCCAGAGCTCCTCACCGTGATCGGAGAGCACCACCAGCAGGGTGTCCCGGGCGAGCCCGCGCGCCGTCAGCGCGTCCACGAGCTGCCCGAGGCAGTGGTCGTTGAAGGCCACCTCGCCGTCGTACAGGTCGCGCATGTGCTGACGGTCGATCTCCGTCAGCGGCCAGGCTTCGTCCTGTGCGGTGAAGGTCGTGGTGGTGGTGCCGTCGAGCGGTCCGTCGTAGGGCTGCGTCCAGCTGGGGAACCCGGGGTGGGCCTCGTGGGGCAGGTGCGGGTCCATGGAGTGCAGGTAGAGCAGGAACGGGCGCTCGTCGGCGCGCTGCGTGTCCAGCCAGGCCAGCGCGCGCTGCACCAGCACGTCGGCGTCGTACCCGCGGCCCTGCCGCTTGGTGCGCTCGCGCTCGTCGACGTGGGCGTCGAGTTCCTCGAAGCGCTCAAAGCCCTGGGCGAAGCCGAAGCGCTCGCCCACGGCCACGCTCAGCACGAAGCCGGCGGTGGCATAGCCGTGGGCCGAGAACCACTCGGCCGCCGTGAGTGACTGCTCCGCCAGCCGGCTCTCGAAGCCCCCGTCGAAGCGCCCGGGCCAGCGCCCGGTGAAGATCGAGGCCATGGACGGCTGGGTCCAGTTGGACTGGGCGTGCAGCTGCTCGAACAGCACACCGTCCGCGGCCAGGGCGTCGAGCTGCGGCGAGGTCGGGCGCTCGTAGCCGTAGCACGACAGGTGGTCCGCGCGCAGGGTGTCCACCAGCCAGATGATGACGTTTGGCGCGGAAGCTGCGTCAGCCGACTCGGGAGCGCAGGCGCCGAGGACGCCGAGCAACAGTGCGCTCGCGGACCGTAGCCACGGAGCTGCATCGACGTTGGGCGAGGGCTGGCTTGGGTCCATGAACACCTTGGGCGTCGGGCAAGTCGAAGCGACATGATCTCCGACCAACGCGCCTCAGTCGAGATCGCGTTTCGTTGCCTGCGCTCGCGCCGCCACCCGACGCCCGCGCCGGGCTCGCGCGCTGCAAGACGGGCGCGCCCTGCCTCAAGCCTGGCGCGGCCCTCGCGAGTGCGGGGCTCCCTCCACGAACTTGGAGATGCGCAGGCGCTGACCGCACACGCGCGCGGCGCTGATCGCCTTGAAGACATCCTTGGGCATGCCCTTGGGCAGGTCCACCAGGCTGAAGTCGTCCTGGATCTCGATGCGCCCGATGTGGCGGCCCTCGAGCCCGCCTTCGTTGGCGACGGCGCCCATGATCATGCCGGGCTTGACGCCGTGGGCGTAGCCGACCTCCACGCGGTAGGTCACCAGCCCGGGCATGGGGCGTCGCGGGCCGGCGTCGTGTCCTGGGCGCTCCGGGCGTGCGCCGGGCTTGCCCTTGTGGCCCGCCTTGGGCGGGGGCGCGCTGGGGGGCGGCAGCTCGGCCAGCAGCAGCGGTTGGTTGCCCTGCAGCATCAGCGCCAGGGCCGCTGCGGCCTCCAGCGGCGAGGCCCCGGTCTCGTCGATGTACTCCTCGATCAGCCGCTCGAAGAAGGCCGTGTCGCGGGTGTCGCGCACCTCGGTGATGCGCTGCTTGAAGCGCCCGATGCGGCGCTGGTTGACCTCGTCGGTGGAGGGCGCCGTCATCATCTCGATCTTCTGACCGATGACGTTCTGGATGATGCCCAGCATGCGCCGCTCGCGAGGCGTCACGAACAGGATCGCCTCGCCCTGGCGCCCGGCGCGGCCCGTGCGTCCGATGCGGTGGATGTAGGCCTCGGGGTCGTGCGGGATGTCGAAGTTGACCACGTGGCTGATGCGCTCTACGTCCAGGCCGCGAGCCGCCACGTCGGTGGCCACCAGCACGTCCAGCTTGCCGCTCTTGAAGCGCTCGACGGTCTTCTCGCGCTGGGGCTGGGCGATGTCGCCGCTCAGCGCCGCGGTGGCGTAGCCGCGGGCCTCCAGCTTCTCGGCCAGCTCCGCCGTCTCGATGCGCGTGCGCACGAACACGAGCATGCCGTCCACGTCTTCCACCTCGAGCAGGCGCGTGAGCGCGTCCAGCTTCTGCCCGTGGTGCAGCACCAGCTGCCGCTGACGGATGGTGTCGGCGGTCTTGCCGCGCATCTGCGTCTTGATCTCGATGGGATCACGCAGGTAGCGCTCGGTGATGCGCCGCACGGCGGGGGGCATGGTGGCGGAGAACAGCGCGATCTGTCGCTGGTCCGGGGTCTGCTCGAGGATCCAGGTGACGTCCTCGAGGAAGCCCATGGCCAGCATCTCGTCGGCCTCGTCCAGCACCATGGCCGAGAGCCCGCCGAGCTTCAGCGTCTTGCGACGGATGTGGTCCATGACGCGGCCGGGCGTGCCCACGATCACGTGCACGCCGCGCTTGAGCGAGCGCACCTGCACCGGGTAGGGCTGGCCGCCGTACACGGGCAGCACATGAAAGCCGGGCATGCGCGCGGCGTAGCGCTGGAAGGCCTCGGCCACCTGGATGGCCAGCTCGCGCGTGGGGGTCAGCACCAGCACCTGGGGCTCGCGGCGCGCCAGGTCGAGGCGGTCGATCAGCGGCAGGGCGAAGGCGCCGGTCTTGCCGGTGCCCGTCTGGGCCTGACCCAGCACGTCCTTGCCCGCCAGCAGCTGGGGGATGGTGGCAGCCTGGATCGGAGACGGGGCCTCATAGCCCACCGCGTCGAGCGCGGCCAGCATGGGCTCGGAGAGGCCAAGCTCGGCGAAGCCCGGCTGGGTGGGTGCGGCGGCAGGCACGGGAGCAGACCTCGGAGGGGAGCGGCAGGCGGCGGCGGGGGCGTGTTGGCGCCGGCGAGCGTGCCAGCGATGGCACGGGCGAGCGTGCCGGCCTTGGCGCGTCTGCCGACGATGGCATGCGGACCACAGTCAACGCGCCGGGCAGTCTAGCAGTCCGCGACCGAACTCAGCTGGAGCCGGGGACGGGTGCCAGGGGCAGCGCCCCCAGGCGGGTCGCGCGGGCCGGGCCTGGCTCACCTGGGCGCGGCTCACATCCAGCCGAGCGAGCGCAGCTCCTCCTGGTCGGCGAGCTTGCGCTGCACCAGCACGCGATCGCGGTCGTGGAAGGTCAGCAGCAGGGCCTGGGGCGCGGCGTGGCGCAGGAACAGGGCGTCCATCAGGCGCTCCTCGCCGGGCCAGGGGTAGGCGAAGATCAGGTCGCAGTCGCGCGGTGAGAGCTGCAGCTCGTCCCAGGCCTGGCGGTCGAAGGAGGGCCGCGTGTGCGTGTCCTCGCCCAGCAGCTGCTCATCGCCGGGGAGCAGGAAGGTGCCCTGGGCAAAGACCGAGGGCAGGGCCAGGTCCTCGGCCAGCTCGCGCGCGGCGTCCACCAGCTCGTCCTGGATCTCGATGCCGAAGGGCGTGAATCCGTGCAGCGCGGCCACGGCGCAGACGCCACCCAGGCCGCTGCCCCACTCGCAGAAGAGCGGCCCGGGGGCCAGGTCCTGGGCCACGATGGTCGCGAGCACGCGGTCGACGGCGGGCAGGTCGCTGCTCACGAAGCCGCCGCGGTCGTCTCCCGGCAGCGCGTCGAGGCGCTGCCGCAGCTCGTCGATCAGGCGCTCGAGCTCAGCGCCGGGGCGGGGCATGGGGGCGCGGGTCAGGCCTCGCCGGAGGGCCGCTCCGGGGTGTCGGGCTGCTCATCGCTGCCCTGGGCCTCGCTGCCCGGCGCGTCCTGGGGAGCCTCGCTGCCGGCGTCGGAGGCCGCCGCGTCATCACCCTCGGCCGCGACAGGGTTGCCGTCCGCGTCGGTGCCCTCGGCGCCGGGCTCACCCGCCTTGCGCGAGCGCTTCTTCTCCAGGCGCTGGGCTCGCTTCTCGGCCTTGCGCTTCTCGCGTTGGAACTTCTCGTAGGAGTAGGAGGTGCGCGCCATGGCGGTGGTCCTTGCAGTCTGGGGAGCTCGAAACGACGGCGAGGCCGCTCCAGGGAGGGCCTCTCACAGCCGCTCCCAAGCGCCTTCAACGGTGACGCGTGCGGCGGGTCGTGTCAATGCCGGGCACGGGCCGCGCGGTCGGGCCCGCGCTGCCCGTGCCGGCTCTCAGCGCTGATCGCGCGTGCCCTCGTCGTGGTCGTGGCCTGCGCTGCCGTCGGGGCCATGCTGGGTGCTGCCGCCGGCGCCACGCTGCGAGCCCTCGCGCCCGTCATGTGACGCGCCCTCCTTGGCAGCATGCTGAGCGCCTTGCCAGTCGAGCTCCTGGCCGTCGCCGCCGATGTAGCCCATGGCCTGGAACTGGCGCAGGTAGGCGTCGTCGACGCCCTCGGGCAGGGCCAGCTCGCGGCGGCGCAGCGGCGGCTCGAGCAGCGCGGGGCCCTGGGGGTGCCGTGCGACAAAGCCGGGCGCGAGCAGCTCGTCGAGCACCCGGCCCTCGGTCTGGCGCGATCCGGGCAGCCCCAGCGCGGCCAGCACCGTGGGCGCGATGTCCAGCAGCTCGGCGGCGGCCACGGCGCCCGGGCGGATGGCGGGGCCGCTGGCGATCAGCACGCCCTGCCGATCGTGCTGCGCGCCGCGCCCGACGTTGAGCGGTTCGTCGGCGTCGTAGCCCGAGCCGCCGCCGGAGCGCATGCCGTGATCCGAGACCACGAACACCGTCGTGTCCGGGTCGAGCTGCGCCAGCATGCGCCCGATCAGCGCGTCCACCACCTCGTACGAGCCGGGGACCAGGCCGCCGAAGCGCTCCACGCGGTCGTGGTCGAGGCTGGCGCGGTCGCGCACGGCGTCGGGCTGCCAGAAGGGCCAGAAGCTGTGGCCCACGCGGTCGGGCAGCTCGAGGTAGGCCAGCACCAGGTCCGGCTGCTCGCGTGTGGCCAGCAGGTGCTCGGTGACCTGGGCCACCGAGTGCGTCGCGGCCCAGGCAAACTTGAGGTTCACGAAGCCGTTGCCGCGCACGGGCCGGGCCTCGTGATCGCGCGTCAGCAGCATCTGCCACTCGGCGTCGCTGAAGCGGGCCCAGGGCAGCAGCTCCTCCCGGGTGAGCGCGTCGGGGTCGCGCCAGAGGTGTGCCAGCTCGTGCATCAACGGCTCGGGCCAGGTCACGGCGCTGCCGTCGCCGTACGCGCCGCGCGTCGCGCGCTTGGAGGCCTGGAAACGGTCGCTCACCAGCCAGCCGGAGACCGGCTCCGCGGGCCAGGTGTTGAGGAAGCCCGCTACGCCCACGGTGCCGCCGCGGGTCGAGACCATGTTCCAGAGCGCGGGCGCGCGGCGGTCGCTCGAGCGATAGGTGACCATCTGCTCGCCCTGCCGGCGCGAGAAGCCGAGGATGCCGTGGCGCTGCTTGCTGACGCCGGTCAGGATCGTGGCCCACAGCACGGGCGAGCCGTCGTCCTCGTTGCTCAGCAGCGGCATGCGCGTGCCGGCCTCGATCAACGCGGCCAGGTGGGGCAGGCGCCCCTGGGCCAGCAGCGGGTCGATCACGCCGAACGTGGCGCCGTCGATGCCGAAGATGGCCAGCTTGGGTCGCGACGCGGAGGCGGCGTCGGGGCCGGCGTCCTGACACGCGAGCGACAACGTGAGCATCAGCGCCCGGGCCGCGACCCGGGCCGCAAGCCGGGTCGAGGCCAGGCACCGAGACGTGACACGCCGCGCGATCATGGGCTCAGCTTACCTATCCCGTGATGCGCGCCCGAGCTTGTTCTGCGGGACGCGCGGCGCGTGCGCAGCGCCGGGCCGTCACGGCCGGCCTTGGTGCGGGCAGGCTCACGGGACCCGGCCCAAGGCTGGCCCCAGGCAGCAGCGGAGCGGCTGGACAGGCGCGTCCCAATGCTGCTGGCGTTCGCTACGCTTGAGGCGCGGACACTCAGCTCGAAGCGGGAGCACGCCCGATGCGCGCAGCTTGGGCCACCGACATCCATCTCAACTTCGTGGGCACCTCGGCGGCGTCCGCGTTCTGCCGCGACATCGCGGAGTCTGGCTGTGAGGCGTTGTTGCTCGGCGGCGACATCGCCGAGGCGGGCAGTCTGGAGCGCTGGTTGCGTTTCGTGACCGACGCGCTGCAACTCCCGGTCTACTTCGTGCTGGGCAATCATGACTATTACGGCGGTTCGCTGGTCGAACTGCGCGGGCGCATGCGGCGTCTGAGCCTGCCCGGCCTGCACTGGCTGTCCGCAGCCGGCGTGGTCGAACTGGCCCACCACACCGCGCTGGTGGGCCACGGCGGCTGGGGCGACGCGCGCATCGGCGACTTTGCCGAGAGCGAGGTGGTGCTCAACGACTACGTGGTCATCGACGAGCTGCGCTCCGCGGGATCCGCCGACACGATCAGCGTGCAGGCCGATCCGATGTGGGGTTGGAACCACAAGCCGGAACTGGCGGCCACGCTCGGCGCGCTCGGTGACGAGGCGGCCATGAGCTTGCGCCCGCATCTGATCGCGGCGCTGGAGTCCCACCCCCGCGTGATCGTCCTGACGCACGTGCCGCCGTTCCGTGAGGCCTGCTGGCACGAGGGCGCCATCTCCGACGACGACTGGCTGCCCGGATTCACCTGCCAGGCCATGGGCGACATGCTGCGCGAGGTGGTCGGGTCCCATCCCGAGCGAGAGGTCACCGTGCTCTGCGGACACACCCACAGCGAGGGGCGCTGCGATCCGCTGCCGAACCTGCACGTGCGCACGGGCCGCGCGCGCTACGGCCAGCCCGGCTTCGAGCTGTTGCAGCTGGGGCAGGGCTGAGCGTGCGGGGCGGCCGGGCGCCTGTCGGGACGCCGGCAGGCTGTGGTGCGCAGCCATGGCGTCCTCGTGGTGCTGCCGTGCTGGTCAGCCTGGGTGGATCACGTCCGCCAGTTGGCGGATCGAGACCCGGAGTCTCGGCTCCAGCCCGGCTGTCTCAGAATCGTTGACAACTACCGCTGGTCGCGCGCCTCGCTCAGCTTGCGGCTCTCGGGGGGGCCGTGCTAGCGTCGGCCTCCGGCGACGAGCGACACGTGCGCTTTCTCCGTCGGCTATGGCATGCCCGCGACCGTAGCGGCAAACGTGCGCACCACTGCGAAGCTGCTGATCGCTGATCGAGGAACGTGCCGGCACGCGGACGACCGCTACCTACGCCTGTTCCCTCGCGGCGACCCGCGCTGACAGGTGACCCCGACGGAAGCTGCAAGCTGTGGCGCTGACAGACCCCGCACCCCACGCACCGCTCCTCAGGTTGCGTGCGCCGCTCCGCTGCCTGGCGACCGGGCTGCTGACGCTGGCGCTGGCGGCCTGCACGGAGCCAGCCGCACCCGAGCGTCTGGCACGGCCCACCATCGTGCTCATCTCCATCGACACGCTGCGACGGGACCACCTCGGGCTCTACGGCTACGAGCGGGACACGACGCCGCAGATCGACCGCTTTGCCCGCGAAGAGTGCGTCGTGTTCGACAACAGCTACGCCGTGTCGCCCTGGACGCTGATCACGCACATGAGCATGTTCTCCGGCCTGCACCCCGATCAGCACGGCGTGGTCGAGTCTGACAAGGCCCTGAGCGGCGAGGTGCCCACGCTGCCCGAGCGGCTGGACGCGCTGGGCTACCACACCGTGGCCGTCTTCCAACGGGGCTGGATCCACGAGCGCCACGGCTTCGATCGCGGCTTCGACGTCTTCGTCGATCACCGGCGCATGGGCGACATGCTTGAGCATTACCACCAGGCGATGGCCGAGCGCCCCCGCGACGCGCCGCTGTTCTTGTTCCTGCACATCTGGGACGTGCACGCACAGGACCTGTACCGGCACGACTCCTCGATCTACGACCCGCCGCCGCCCTACGACACGCTGTTTCTGCCCGATGCTCGCGAGCGGCTGAAGGGCATCCCGGCCAAGGACGTGTTCTACGCCAAGGCGCCGGTGACGCCCGAACAGCGCGAGGCCCTCGTGGCTCTGTACGACGGCAACATCCGACAGGCGGACGACACCATCGGCGCGTGGCTGGCGCAGTGGCGCGAGTTGGACCTGCTGGACGACGCCCTGGTGATCATCACGTCCGACCACGGCGAGGCGCTGGGCCAGCGCGAGGGCCTGGGCGGGCATGGCCAGCTTTACCAGGAGGCCCTGCGCACGCCACTGATCGTGCATTTTCCCGGGGGCGTACTGGCCGGCACTCGGCGGTCCGAGTTTGTCAGCCAGGTGGACTATCTTCCCACCATCCTCGAGGTGCTGGAGGTTGCGCCCGAGGGCTGGTTGCCCGGACTGCCCCTGGGCGGCGGAGTTCCTCGGGATCGCATGCTGTTCTTCGACCGCCCGCCCTCCCGGGGGGTCCTGCGCTGGCCCTGGAAGCTCACCTGGAGCGATCGCAGCGGGCCGGGCTTTGGCCGGCTCGTCAACCTGGAGTCGGACCCAGGGGAGCTGCGCCGGGTCGGACGCAAGCACAAGCAGCGCCGTGACATGTTCAATGACATCGCCGAGAAGCTCACCGGCGCGGCGGACGCCCAGCGTCGGCAGCGGCCGCCGCACCCAGGGCAGGCCGACACGGCCACGGCCCAGACGCCGGACGAAGTCCAGGCGTTGCAGGCGCTGGGCTACCTCGGGGACGGGTAGCGAGCTGAGGCGGAGCCCGAGCTCGGACGTGCGCCAGGGGCAGATCGACGGGCCGGTCAAGCAGCGCGTGCGACGGCTGCGCTCCCCCCGACAAGAGCTCAACGCGTGCCTCGCCGCGGCGCGAGGTGCGCACCCAGGTGCGCACTGTGTCGTATGCCCGGTGGGGGCAGTGCGCATGGCCCGCCCGATGGCCGTGCGCTAGCTTTGTGGACTGGTCTCCTGGGCATGCAGCGCGGCGGGGGGGCAAGGCGTTCTGTTCCGCCGCCATCAAGCCCTGTCTCTGATGCGGAACACATCACCATGAGAACTCGACACGCTGTGGGTGCCGTCCTGCTCGTGACGCTGGCGCTGCCGGTGTCCGACCTGTGCGCCCAGTCCCAGGGCGGTGCTACGCCGAGCGTAGATGCCGTCACCACGTCTCGCGAGGTGGTCCCCGCGCGCCCGGGCGATGAGGGGCCCCTGCGCTATGACGCGGCGCCGCCGGTCGACCGCGACACCTACAAGTCGCGCACACCTGTGTACGAACCCCGTCCCGTGGTCGAGGCGCCGAGCTATCCGGTGGTCTACGACCTGGCCACCGGGGTCGAGACGATCCTGTCCCTCCCCGAGGGCCCCTTCGGCCCGTTGGATTCCGTCGCGGGGCGCTCATTCGGCGCGGCGGTCGACTCGCAGAACTGGGAGACGATCAGCAGTCCACCCGTCGCCGTGACGGCGACGATCTTCCCTTGGCACATGCATTGCCGCATGTGGTACAGCGACACGAGCGGCGGAAACTGGGTCTGCTCCGGCACGCTGATCGATGCCAAGACCATGAT
>QNBX01000014.1 GCA_003644265.1 Planctomycetota bacterium | reverse complement strand
CGAGGCAGATGATGCGTCAGGTCAGGCGGTCGGATGGGTTGCGGGCTGGGTCGCGGGCTGTGCTGCGTGGCCGCCGAGGCGTTCGGAGAGGTCTTGCCCCAGGCTCAGCAGCACGGGCACGAGCACCAGCGTGAACAGCGTACTGAGCGCGAGGCCACCCACGATGATGGCGCCCAGGCCCTGGTACAGCTCGGCCCCGGCGCCGCCGCCCGCCGCCAGGGGCGCCATCGCGAACACGGTGGTGATGGCCGCCATCAGGATGGGTCGCAGGCGCGAGCGCGCCGACTCCGCGATGGCGCGGCGCGCGTCCATGCCCGCTTCGCGGAAGTTGTTGGCCTGGTGCACGATCAGGATGGCGTTGTTGACCACGATGCCGGCCAGGATCACGAAGCCCAGCATGGCGATGACGTCGAAGGCCGCCTGGCCGCCGGAGAGCTCGTGCGCCACGCGGATGCCGATCAGCCCGCCGGTGAGCGCCAGCGGCACCGTCACCAGGATGATCACGGGCGTGACCCAGCTGCGGAACAGCGCCACCAGCAACAGGTAGATGATCAGCACCGACAGGCCGAAGCCGCCGGAGAGCGAGCGCAGGGTGGTGGCCAACTTGTCGGCAGAGCCGCCCACGGCCACGGTGTAGGCGGGCCCCAGCTCGCGCGCCATGGCGGGCAGCACGGTCTCTTCGACTGCGGCAACCACCTGTTCGAGCGGCGCGTCCTCGGCGATGTTCACGGTCAGCAGCACGTTCCGTTCGCGCTCCAGCCGGCGGATGCTCTGGGGGCCGATGGTGGTCTCGACCGTGGCCACCGAGCCCAGCGTCAGCACCCGCGTGCCGGTGGAGCGCAGCTCTCCGTTGAGTCCACGGGCCAGGACCCCGGGTGCCACGAAGGGGACCGCCTCCAGCTCGCGCGCGGACGCGATGCGCGCGGCGGGCGCCATCACGTTGACCTCCACCTCGCGGCCCGCGTCGATCAGCGTGGTCACGCGGCGACCGGCCACCAGCGTGGCCACCACCTCGCCCACGGCGGCCACGTCCAGGCCGGCGTCCTTGGCGCGGTGTTCGTCCACCGTCACCGTGAGCTGGGGCCGGCCGGTGACCAGCGAGTTGCGCACGAACTCCACGCCGGGCACGGCGCGCAAGCGCTCGGTGAGCCGCTCGCTGGCGGCTCCCAGTCCCGCGAGGTCGGGGCCCGACAGCTCGACCTCGAACTGCTTGCCCGGGTCCTCGAACAGCGAGCTGCGCACGGGCACCACGAAGCGGAAGCCGGCCAGGGTGCTGGCGGGGCCGTACAGGCTCTGGTGGAAGTCGGCGATGCCCTCGGCCGTGGCGTACTCCTGCTTGAGGATCACGCCGCCGCCGTTGAAGAAGGGGCCGGACACGCTGAACATGCGGTCGACCTCGGGCTGGGCCAGGGCGAACTGCTCCAGCGGCGCCAGGTTGTCGGCGATGGCCTCGGTGCGCGTGCCGGGCACGGGGTCGGCGAAGAACAGCACCATGTTGCGGTTGCCCGTGGGCAGGTACTCCGCGGGCGGCGTGAGCTTGAGCGAGGCCAGGGCCAGGGCCAGCACGATCAGCGTGAAGCCCAGCTTGCCGGCCACGGCGTTGTTGTCGCTGGCGCTGAGCGTCTCGAGGAAGCGGCCGTACAGGCGCCCGATGCCGCGCTCGTCGGCGTGCACCTCGCGCGCGGCGGTGCGGGGCGCGCCGCCGCGATAGAGCAGCGCCGCGAGCACCGGCACCACGGTCAGCGCCACCACCAGCGACAGCGCCACCGCCGCGCTGATGGCCAGGGCCATGTCGGCGAACAGCTCGCTGGCCTCGTCGGACTGCAGCAGGATCGGCACGAACACCGCCACGGTGGTGAGCGTGCTGGCGAGCACGCCGCCCCAGACCTCCTGCCCGCCCTCGATGGCGGCCTCGCGCGGCGAGCGCCCGGCCTCCATGTGGCGGAAGATGTTCTCCAGCACCACGATGGCGTTGTCGACCACCATGCCGCTGGCGAAGGCCACGCCCGCCAGGCTGATCACGTTGAGCGAACGACCCAGGGCCTGGAACACCAGGAACACCGTGATCAGCGAGATGGGGATGGAGAGCGCCACCACCAGCACCGAGCGCGCGCTGCGCAGGAACGCCAGCAGCACGATCACCGCCAGCCCCGCGCCCAGCAGCATGTTGTTGGTGACGAAGGAGATGGCCGCGCGGATGTAGTCCGTCTCTTCGTAGGTGCTGGCCAGCCACAGGTCGATGTTGCGCGCGGCGAACACGTCGTTGATGCGGTCCATGGCGAGCTCGAGCCGGTCCACCAGCTCGATCACGTTGACGCCGGCCTGGCGCCGCACGCCCAGGGCCACGCCGGGCGTGCCGCTGATGCGCACGAAGCCCGAGCGCTCGACGTAGCTGTCGACCACCTCGGCCACGTCGCCCAGCAGCACTGAGCCGGCGGGCGTCTCGGACAGGACGATGCGGGCCAGGTCGCTGGCCTGCGGCGCGCGGCCCACGGTGCGCACCACGAGCTGGCGGCCCGTGGTCTCCACCGTGCCGCCGCGCACGTTCATGTTGCCGCGGCTGAGCGCCGTCAGCAGGGCGTTGACCGAGATGCCGCGGGAGGCCAGGGCGTCGGGGTCGATGCGCACCTGCACCTCGCGCGGCGAGCCGCCGGCCACGAACAGCGAGGCCACGCCGGGCACGCGCTCGATGCGCGCCTTGATGTCGTCCTCGATCAGGCGCCGCACGGCGTCGGGGTCCATGCCCGAGTGGGCCACGATCCACATGACGAACTCGGTCTGCGTGCCGCTCTGCACCGTGACCACCGGCTCGTCGGCCTCTTCAGGCCAGCGCTGCACCTGGCTCAGCTTGTTGATCACGTCGACCACGGTGAGCTGGGTGTCGGTGCCGTAGTCGAACTCCAGCGTCACACCGCTGCGGCCCTCGGACGAGTCGCTGACCATCTCGGTCAGGCCCTCGACGGTCTGCAGCACCTCCTCGAGCTCGCGTGTGACCTGCTCCTCGACCTCGACCGCGCTGGCGCCGCGGAAGTTGGTGTCGACGGTGATGCGCGGCGTGTCGACCAGCGGCTTGAGCTGCACCGGGATGGAGGTGATGGCCAGGACGCCGAACAGCAGCGCCAGCACCACGCCCACGGCGACGGTGTAGGGGCGCTCGACGGCGGCGCGGATGGGGTTCACTGTGACTCGTCGCCGGACGCCCCGGCGTCGGCGCTGGCGTCGCGGTCGCTGTGCGTGTCCGCGTCGGTGCGCGCGGCGTCCGCGCCGCCGGGGGCTCCGCGGTCGCCGTCGCCGGGCGCGCGCGGCAGCAGCGCCACGCCTGGGTAGGCCAGGTCGACGCCGGTGACGATGACGCGGTCGCCGGAGGAGAGCGGGGCCTCGTCCGGGGCCAGGGGCGCCACGGCCGTGCGGGCGGCCTCGCTGCCCAGCACGCGCACGGGCACGAAGCGGCCGACGAGACCCTCGCCGCTCTCGGCCGCGTCGGCCACCACCACGATGGTGCCGCGCTCGGTGGTGCGCACGGCGTCCGCGGGCACCACCAGGGCGTCGGGCACGTTGGCCAGCATGAGCTGCAGGCGCGCGAACATGCCCGGGCGCAGGACGCCGCCGGCGGCGTCCGCATCGAGCCGCACGATGCCACGGAAGTTGCGGCTGACGAGGTCGGCGCTGGGCACGGACGCGTGCAAGGACGTGTGCAGCGCCAGCTCGGGCGCCTCGTCCACGCGCACGATCACGTCGGGCTGCAGGCCCAGGCGCAGCGCGTAGGTGGAGGGCACCTCGACGTCGATCTCCAGGTGCTGCAGATCGGCCAGCTCGAACAGCACGTCGCCCGGGCGCACGAAGTCGCCGGTGGAGCGGTGGCGGCGGATGACCACGCCGTCCCAGGGCGCGCGCAGCACGGTCTTGGCCAGCTCGCGGGCGGCGCGATCGCGGGCCGCGTCGGCCTGGGCCAGGCGTGCCTCGGCGATGGCCAGGTCTTCGGCGCGCGTGCCGGCCTGGGCCTGGGCCAGCTGCTCGGCCACGGCCTGGCGCCTGGCGCTGGCGCCGCGTTGGGTGGCTTGCACGCGGTCCATCTCGGCGCGGCTCACGTCGCTGGCGGCGGCCAGCTCGCGGCGACGCTCCACCTCCAGGTCCGCCAGTTGCTCCTCGGCCTCGGCCGCCACGAGCTGGGCCGCCAGGCGCTTGATCTCCTCGTCGCGCTCGCCGGCGCGGGCGCGTTCGAGCTCGCGCTGGGCCACCAGGCGGCTGGCCTCGAACGATGCCAGCGCCAGGCGCTGATCCTGATCGTCGAGGCGCGCCAGGATCTGACCGGCGGGCACTGCGTCGGCCTCTTGCGCCTGCAACTCGACCAGCGTGCCCGACAGCTCGAAGGCCATGCGCGCCCAGCGGGCGCTGCGCACCGAGCCCGTGAGGCGCACCGAGGGCTGCACGTCTCCGCGCTGCACCTGCGCCAGGGTCACGGGCAGCACGTAGGGCGGGCGGCCGCCGCCGTCGCCCGTGGCCACATCGTCGGCGCTGAGCCAGGACCAGGCGCCCACCAGGGACGCCGCGCCCAGGAGCAGCAGCAGGTAGCCAAGGGAACGGGGCACGGTGGGTCTCGCGAGCTGGTGGTGGCGCCGCCCGCCGGTGGTGTCGGGCACGAGGGCAGATCGTACGTCGTGGCGTGCTCGCGGGGCACGTGGCGCCGCCGGGGCTTGCCAGCCTGCCCGGCGCGCCCCACGATCGGGGAGCCCCGCGAGCCGACGGGCGCATCGCCGTGACACGCCGATCCGCACGACACGACGCCTCGCGGGCACGTCAGTACAGCTCGACGCGCCCGCTGCACGGCGCCGTTCACCCCGTCCACTTGCCATGAGGAGCGCGTGCCATGCCCCGCGACGCTTGGATCGAGACCGTTCCCGAGGACGAGGCCACGGGCGACCTGGCCGCCGCCTACGCCGCCAACCGCGATCCGTCCACGGGGCGTGTCGATCACATCCTCAAGGTGCACGCCCTGCGTCCGGGCACGCTCACGGACCACGCGCGCCTGTACCACGGCATCCTGCACGCGCCGGGGGAACTGCTGCCCTACGAGCGCGAGCTGCTGGGGCTGGTGGTCTCCAACATCAACGCCTGCCGCTACTGAGTGGTGCATCACCGGGCCGGTCTGGCCCGCCTCGCCCGCGGCAGCGAGCACGCCGAGGGCCTCGACGCCTGGATCGCGCACCTGCAACGTGACTGGCGCAGCGCCGAGCTGTCGGGCCGCGAGCGGGCGCTGCTCGAGTACGCCGACAAGCTCACGCGGCGCCCGGGCGCCATGCAACCTGACGACCTCGACCCGCTGCGCACGCAGGGCCTGTCGGACGCGGCCATCCTGGAGGCCAACCTGGTGGTGGCGTACTTCGCCTACGCCAACCGCATCGCCGACGGCCTGGGCGTGGCGCTGGAGCCGGAGCGGGAGGAGTAGCCCGTGGCGTCGGCGGACCCGCGGCGGGAGTGCGAGCGCTCGCCCTCGGCGGAACCAATACGGGGCGGCGAGCGCATGGCGTCGGAGGATCCGGCTCGGGAGAGCGAGTGCATGACTGCGACGGAGCCGGGCGCCGCGCAGGCCGCGCCCGCGCTCAGCCGGCCGTGCGCTCGTAGAGGAACTCCGGCGCGAAGTCAGCGCGACTCCGCTGCTTCGCGCGTGAACCCCGGCTCGATGTCCGCGGCCACGTAGAGCAGCGCGGCCATGGCGCCGGCGCCCAACGCCAGCTCGCGCGGGTTGACCTGTTCGATGGTGTCGCGCGGGCTGTGGTGCAGGTCGAAGTAGCGCGCGCTGTCGGGCTTGAGGCCCACTTGGATCACGCCGTGGGCTCGCATGGGGCCGATGTCCGCGCCGCCGCCGCCCTGCACCAACGTGCCCGCGCCCCAGGGCTCCAGCAGCTCGACGATGGCGGCGAGCAGCTCGCGCGTGTCGCCCGTCGCGTCGCTGGAGAAGCCGCGCGGCACGAACGAGCCGCTGTCCGATTCGAGCGCCAGCACGTGGCGCGGCAGCTCGCCCTCGTGGGCCTTCGCGTAGCCGCGACCGCCGGCCAGGCCGTTCTCCTCGTTGGCGAACATGACCACACGGATGGTGCGCTTGGGCCGCAGGCCCAGGGTCTTGAGCAGGCGCAGGGCCTCCAGCGCCTGCACGCAGCCGCCGCCGTCGTCGTGGGCGCCCTGGCCTACGTCCCAGGCGTCGAGGTGCCCGCCCACCACCAGCACCTCGTCGGCCCGGGTCGTGCCGCGGTACTCGCCGATGACGTTGGGGTTCTGCTCGTTGGGCAGCGTCTCGCAGTTCTGCTCGATGTGCAGCACCACGCGTTGGCCTGCGGCGACCAGCGTGGCCAGCTTCTCCGCCGCCAGGGTCGAGATGGCCGCGTGGGGAATGCGGGGCACGTCGTCCGCGTAGTGCATGGCGCCGGTGTGCGGGTTGTCGTCCAGGCGCGTGGTCATGGAGCGCACCAGCGAGGCCACGGCGCCCTGGCGCGCGGCCACCGTGGCGCCGGCTCCGCGCTGACCCACGGCGCCGCTGTAGGCCGCAAACGTCGTGGGCAGGGTCGGGTCCAGCGGACCGTTGAAGAGCACGATGCGGCCACGCGCCGCCTCGCCCAACAGCTTGCCGGCGTCCAGCGAGTCGACCACCACCAGCTCGGCGGTGATGCCCCCTGGGGGCGTGGCGATGGAGCCGCCCAGGGCCAGCATGGGCAGCTCGGCGGCGTGGGCGGCCGGCTCCACCAGGCGCACGCGACCGGTGCTGCCGCGCACCCAGTGCGGCACCTCCACCAGCTCCCAGCGCACGTTCTCGAGGCCGTCGGCCAGCATGGTCTGGCGCGCCCACTCGGCGGCCGCGAGGTAGCCGGGGGAGCCCGCGAGGCGTCGAGGCGCCGTGCTGCACAGCGCGGTCAGGCGCTCCATGGCTCGCCCACGAGCCAGGGACTCGGCCATGATAGCGGCGACCTCATCGGCGTATCCGGCCACGACGTCCGTCACGTCCGTCACGTGAGCCGGCGCGGCCGCCGGCGCGGTCGTCAGCGCGGCGCCAGCGTTCGACACCTGCGCTGGGGCGGGCGCCACGACGGCGGCGGCGGCCACGGCCCCGGGCTCGGCGTTGACGCCGGTGTCCCGCACAGGAGCGGCGAGCAGCAGCAGCAGGGTGGCGAACAGCGGCAGCATGGGCTGATTCCTGCGGACATGGGGGGGGTGATGAGCATTGAAGGGGGGCATTGTGCCCTGTCTGGCGTCTCGGCGGCCCACGGCTACGCGTGGCCACTGGGGCTCAGCGAGCAATCAGGTCACGACGTGTGTACGCTGGTCCATCTCTCCCCCTCTGTCGGGCCCCCCCTCTCACGGGGCTCCTCTCTCTCTCCCTGCTTCGGTCTCTGCTCTCCGGGGCCGACGCCATGATCCAGCGTCTCGCACGCGCCGAGCGGTCGACAGACCGCTTGGGATCGACACGCACCATGACAACCGCACCGCGTATGCGCCTCAACAGCGTCACCATCGTGCTGGACCACGACGGTTTCTATCCCATCCCGGGCACTGGGCTCAAGGCCTACCGCGCCGGCTCCGAGGTGGGCCTCTGGTATGGAGACCCCGCCTCCGTGAACCTCGGGCACACGCTGTCGGGCTATCTCGTGGTGGAGGTGGTGGAGCTCGGGCCGAGCATCACCGTGGTCAAGGACCTCTTTGCCAGCGAGACGTCGATCAGCTTCGGGCAGCTGTTTTCGTTCTGGTGGTCGGATCTCCAGCTCGACACGGGTCTGGGGTTGACCCCGCTCGGCGGCTACATCCAGCAGCAGCTCGCCGCCTCCCAGCTCACGAGTGCGCAGGCCGACGAGCTGCGCGACAGCGGCACCTGGGGCCCAATACCAGACCCGCACAACCCGGAGGCCACGGGCAGCGGTCGCGTCCAGGCACACACCTGCCCGGCAGGCGTGGCCCTGATCCTGGGTGGGGCTTCCGAGGCGCTGGGCGAGGCGGGCAAGCTCTGGGTCCAGGCGCAGGGGCTACGCAGTTGCAACGTGGACTGGTCTCCGCTGAAACACCCCGAGTGGATCCTGGGTCAGGGCTACAACAACTCCAAGGGCGGATTCAGCCAGCTGTACTCCTCCAGCATGCCGCCGGGCATGGAGGGCTGGCCGGGCGTGGGCCTGCCGCCGCCCCACGCGCAGCACATGACCATCGACGCGCTGGTCTGGTTCTCGCTCGCCTATGGCAGCTTCTCGGCGGCTCAATGCGCCGTCGGCCAGCATCTGTCGGTTGCCAGCTTCCGTCTGGCCGGTGAGTCCTGGGGCAACAGCCGCGCCTATGGCTGGTTCTTCAAGAGCACGGCGTACATGGCTCCGCTGCTCACCCATCGGGGCACGCTGGTGCCGCATGTCTCCCCGGCGGACGTGCTGGCCATCGCGGAGCGGGCGCTGACCGACCTCGAGAACCGCAACTGGATGGGTTGCCCCGTGGTCGACAGCGGATCGGTGAGTGAGGGCGGGCACCTGGACAACGACTCGGTGCAGGCCCTGGCGTGGAACGAGTTCGGAGTGGAGATCACGCACCAGCAGGCCAAGAAATACGCGCGGAGCTGCAACTCGTGGATGACTGGCGTCCTGGCCGAAGGGCTGGCCAACTGGTTGGACCTCTGGGATGCGTACGGCTGGTGGGCCGCGGCGCCGAACATGCGCTCGCGGGTTCTGGAGCAGCTCCACGTGTGCGCTGACTTCATGCTGACGCAGGCGACGCGGCCGGGTTACAGCATGGACCAGCAAGGCAGCGGCTACGTGCCGCCGTGGGGTATCCACGATGACGTGGCGCCGCTCGTGCCGCTGGTGCAGGGCGGCCTCCATCCGAACACGCCGGTGGGCGTGTACGTGCGCTTTCTCGCGGGCCCTTGCTACGCCATGGCCCGGCTGCTGTTCGCTGACGATCCCGCCAAGGCGGCGGCCATGCGCGGCATCGTGCAACCCTCGCTGGACTTCTCCGCCACTCAGGGTTGGTGGGGCAATAGTCATAGCTACGTGGACTGGGTCGCAGAGGCCGGCCTCGAGGTCGTGGCGGTCGGCGGCTGGGGCAGCTACAGCGCTGTCGCTCCGGCAGCGGGAGAGACACGCTGAGAGCGAGGCCAGCTGCCGCGCGACGGGCAGCCCGGTGCGCGGCAGCGGGTGGCCCCGTTTCTCGTGACCGGCAGCCCGTTTCCCGCCGCGAGGGCCCTTTGGTAGCCTCGCGCGCAGCGGTTGGAGGCTGGCGCGCCGGGTGCTTTGACCCGGGCGACGGCAGCCGGGCCGAGCGGGTCTCGATCGCCGTTTGGAGCGGCGCCGTTGACACGCTGGTGGAGGCTCGCTGCCTCCCAGCCGCAACCCGAGGGAGTCCCGGCCCATGGCCGAGCGCAAACAACCCGGCGTCGATCTGAGCTGGATCGTCGTCACGCACCAGAGCGCCCGGGATCTGCCCCTGCTGCTGCGCTCGCTGGTGCCGGCGCTGTCGCAGCTCTGGCAGCGCGGCCTGCGCAGCGAGCTGATCATCGTCGACAACGCCTCGACCGACGGCTCGGCCGATCTGGCCCGGCGGCTCGTGCCCTGGGCCACGCGCATCGTGAGCGACACCAACCTGGGCTACGGCGAGGCCATCAACCGCGCCCTGGCCCGGGCCAGCGGTCGCTGGGTGGCGTTCGGCAACGCCGATCTGTTCGTGCCCGCGGGCGGCTTGGCGCGCCTGCCCGCGCTGCTGGCCGCGCAGCCCGACGACGTGGCGCTGGTGGGCCCCGCCCTGCACGGCAGCGATGGCCGGCGCACACGCTCGGCCGGGCGCTTCCCCAGCCTGGGCCGCTTGCTGACGGGCTTGCTGCGCGCCTGCCACCGCCGCAAGTACCTGAGCATGCGGGAGCACCTGCCCGGCGCCGTCGACTGGGTCACCGGTGCCTGCCTGTTTGCCCGCGCCGAGCACCTGGCGACGGTGAGCGGCTTCGACCCGCGCTTCTTCCTTTATTACGAGGACGTCGACTTGGCGCGGCGCCTGGCCGACCGGCAGCTGCGTTGCGTGTACGACCCGCGCGTGGCGCTGGTGCACGTGCGCCCGCACCACGGCCGCCCGGCGCAGCCCCGGATCGAGGAGCTGGTGCGCCAGAGCCGGCGCACGTACTTCGAGCACCACCGCCCGGCCTGGGAGCGCCTGGTGCTCAGCCGGCTGCTGGGGCTGGAGCCGGTCGTGCGCCCGCGCTCGCGGACCTCGCCCGCGCCGCCGCCGCTGGCGCGCCCGCATCCCGGCGTGGTGCGCGTGGTGCCCGAGTCCAGCTGGCGGCTGCCGGCGTTGTCTGAGCCTCAGGTCGCGGACGCTCGCGCGAATCCTGCAGCGTCGCGATCTGGTGCAGCTGCCTCGCCGCATCCCACGTCCACGCCACACCCCGCTGGGGCGGCGGTAGCCGAGCTCGGCCCCGGCGCGCGCCCGCTTGCGGCCGCGGACGGTCTGGCGGTGGCGGAGGCCGGCCCTGAGTCGGCCCGCGCCTCTGACGCCTCCCGAGTCGCCGTGTCGTGAACACGGCCCCGGGGGTGTGGCGAGACCTCGCCCGTCACAAGGACCTGGTCATCGGTCTCACGCGGCGTGAGCTGTTCTCGCCCTTTGCGGGCTCGCGCTTCGGCATCCTCTGGTCGCTGCTGCACCCGGTGCTGCAGATGCTGGTGTACATGGTGGTGTTCTCGTACATCTTCGAGATCCGCATGGGCGCGGATGCCAGCGGCGGGCTGGACGACTATCCGGCCTTCGTGCTCTCGGGGCTGGTGCCCTGGCTGGCCTGGTCGGCGCTGCTCAACACCGCCTGCTCCACCGTGATCAACAGCGCCAGCCTGGTGAAGCAGGCCGACTTTCCGGCGGAGGTGCTGCCCCTGCGCACGCTGCTGGTGTGCCTGGTGCCGCACTTGGTGAGCCTGATGCTGCTGGGTCTCTACGTGCTGATCGGCCACGGCACCCTGCCCGGCTCGCTGACCTTGCTGGTGCTGGCGCTGGTGTTCCAGGTGCTGGCCATGCTGGGCCTGTCCTACATCCTGAGCGCGGTGTGCGTCTTCGTGCGCGACATCAAGGAGGTGGTCTTCGTGCTCACCGGCCTGGGCATGTTCCTCACGCCGGCGCTCTACCCGCCCGACATGATGGCCTCGCGGCCGGTGCTCTCGGCCCTGATCAACCTCAACCCCATCTCGCACTTCGTGAACATCTACCGCGACGCGCTGTATTGGGGTGAGCTGCGGCACACGCTCTCGTGGTGGCTGGCGGCGGCGTTTGCCGCGCTGGCGCTGTTCGTCGGGCGGCGCGGGTTCCTGCGCCTGCGGCTGTTCTTCGGGAACTTCCTGTAGGGCGGGCGCGGCGCACCTCGCAGGCTCACGGAACCCGTCGGCCCCGGGATCTGGACAGGCATGGCCTGCTCCGACTCACAGCCGGGCAAGGCGGACGGGTTCTGCGGGAGTGACGGCGACGCCACGGCTCTCGACAGCCGAGCGGCTGTGGTCGCTTCAGCTGAGCCCGGCGAGCAGGGACTCCAGCTCAGCGGCCAGG
Organism: Planctomycetota bacterium; assembly: GCA_003644265.1. Next base: position 35,563 of record QNBX01000014.1, on the reverse strand, counting down.
TCCTTGGTTCGCGCGTAGCCTCGCGAGGTGATCAACTCAAGCGCGGCCCGCGTCTCAGAGAGTTCGTCCGGGCTCGCCTCACGCAGCAGGTTGATGGCGTCGATCCCATCCTGAGGACGCGTCGCGGCATCCGCCGCCAGCACCTTCAGGGCAATGAGGTGGGCACGCCCGGCGACGGGCACCTCGACTCCGGGAAACACCTCGAGGCGCTCCGCCGCGGCCACCAACTCCGGTTCCAGTCCGGACGACGCGAAGAGCAGGTCGACGACCACACCGTCGGGCGCGTGCGAGGGCGAGGCCGCCGACCAACGCGTATGAGACCGCGCACGCGTCCAGGTCGGCGCAGGCCAGCTTCAGAGCTGCAGCGAGCGCGGTCAGTTGCCCGCCTCACGCACAGGACGGAGGCGCCCGACGGCGTCGCCATGCTCAGCGCCTGGACGGGTGCGGAGCCACGCCACGAGGGCTGCCTCGATCTCGCTCTCGGAGGCGGAGGGGCGCTCGCGGCGCAGGTTCTGGCGCATCAGCGCGACCCCGCTCTCGAAGAGATCGAGCGCCAGCCTCAACTTGCCGGCGGGAGTGAGCGTGCCCTGGGCGTCCATGCACCCATTCTACCGTTGAGTGGCCGAGGGTCCCGCTTGCGGTCTCCGCGGAGTCCCAGCGGCCGAGCGCCCCGTGCGTCACGAAGGCAGTCCTTGCCTCGCGCTGGCGTTGAGCCCCCAGGCCGGTGTGGGGTGTAGGAAAACTCCTTCCGCTTTGACGAGTCCGATCAGATCGACGTCATTCCCTCCCGGGAGCCAGCCGTCTGGCTGAATCCGAGGTCGCCACGGAGCCGGATTCTGGAGCAGAGCGGCGCGGTGCTGCCACGGGCGCAGAAGTCGCTACGCGGCCCTCGCCAAGCACGGTCTCGCATCGCGCCGTCGGCTTGCAGCGGCCGAAGCCCCGCGGGAACCGAGATCGCTCCCCCACGCCCGTTCGTTCCACGAGCGGGGCCCGGGGTTCTCGCCCCGCCCATTCCTGCCACCCACCCCCGCCTCAGCCGCCCCGAGACGTGGCCATGCGCACCGGTTAGAATCTCCGGCCGGGGACATCCCGGCCCGTCACGCTGCTTGATCTCGGCTGTGCAGGGTACGTTCGGCACCCGTTATTGGGTCGTCGCCCCGAACCACCTCCACCCGCGGTTGGGACACACACATCTATGTGCGGCATCGCAGGCATCGTCGACACCACCGGGCGCTGGTCCCGGGAGCAGCTTGAGCAGATCGCCACCACCATGCGCGACACGCTGGTGCATCGCGGTCCGGACGACGCGGGCACCTGGGTCGATCCCACCGGCACCTGCGCCCTGGCGCACAGGCGGCTGTCCATCGTCGATCTGTCGGAGCAGGGGCGCCAGCCCATGGTCACGCCCGACGGCCAGGTGGGGCTGACCTTCAACGGTGAGATCTACAACTACCGCGAGCTGCGCGAGGATCTGCTGGCGCGGGGCTACGCGTTCCACTCGGAGACCGACTCCGAGGTGCTGCTGTACCAGTTCGCCAGCTGCGAGCCCTTCAACCTCTCCAAGCTGGAGGGGATGTACGCCTTCGCCAGCTGGAACGCCAACACGCGCCGGCTGCTGCTGGCGCGTGACGCCTTCGGCAAGAAGCCGCTGTACCTGGCCAGCGGCCCCGGCTGGCTGGCCTTCGCGTCGGAGCTGCAGGCGCTGCTGACCGTGCCGGGCATCGAGCCGCGCGTGTGCCCCGAGGCCGTGAGCGAGTACCTGCTGCTGCAGTACGTGCCCGCGCCGCGCTCCATCATCGCCGGCACCGAGAAGCTGTTGCCGGGGCACTGGGCCACGTTCGAGTTCGCGGGCGGCGACGAGGCGCCCCAGCGCCACGACGGGCGGCACTTCTCGTTCGAGCCCGAGGGCGACCACATCACGCGCTCGCCTTACCGCCCGCTGTCCACGGCGCAGCTGGACGAGGCGGCCGACGCGCTCATGCCGATCCTGCTGGGCGCCACCGAGCGGCGGCTCATGAGCGACGTGCCCCTGGGCGCGTTCCTCTCGGGCGGCATCGACTCGGCCCTGGTCGTCGCCATGATGACGCGCGAGCTGGGCATGGACGTGCAGAGCTTCTCGATCGGCTTCGAGGGCACCGACGAGAGCGAGCACCTGTTGGCGCGCGAGGCCAGCGAGCTGTTGGGCACCACGCACCACGAGAAGATGCTGGAGCCCGACGCGATCGAGCTCATGCCGCGCATCGCCGCGGCGCTGGACGAGCCCCTGGGCGACTCCTCCTGCCTGCCGACCTACCTGCTGAGCGAGTTCACGCGCGAGCACGTCACGGTGGCGCTCTCGGGCGACGGCGGCGACGAGCTGTTCGGCGGCTACGGTCGCTACCGCGAGACCCTGCGCGAGGAGGGCGACTGGAAGATGCGCGCGCTCTACATGGCGCGCAACCGGCGCATCTGGAAGCCCGGCCCCGCCTATTGCAGCCTGCGTTGGCTCATGTTCATGCCTGAGGACGTGGGCTCCATCGCCGGGCCTGAGGCGGGCGCCCACGCCGAGCGCTTCGTGTCGCGCTGGATCTCCGAGCTGGACGACACGCGCCGCCCGCTGATTCACCGCATGCGCGGCATCGACGCGCGCACCTACATGCCCGGCGCCGTGCTGGCCAAGGTCGACCGCATGTCCATGCAGTTCGCGCTGGAGGTACGCGCGCCGCTGCTCGACCGCTCCGTGGCGCGCTTCGCCGAGGGCCTGGGCGCCGAGCTGGTCTACCAGGACGGCCTCACCAAGCCGCTGCTGCGACACCTGGCCGGGCGCTACCTGCCCAAGCACTACATCGAGCGCAAGAAGATGGGCTTCGGCCTGCCCGGTAAGGCCTGGACCCAGGCGGACATCCTGGGCCTGTGCGAGGACGTGCTGCTGGGCAGCGACGGACGCATCGCCGCCGCCGTGGGCCCCCAGGGCGTGGCCGGCTTCGTGGCGCACCAGCGCCAGGAGAACTGCTTCTCGATCTTCCAGGTCTGGACCGTGCTCATGCTGGAGTTCTGGCTGCGCGCGCACGTGCCGGCGTCTCCGGTGGAGGCCCGCGTCTGATGGGCTGCTACGCCGAGGCCGTGTGGTCCCTGCTGCCGGGCGTGGGGGATGAGCCCGCGCTGCCCAAGGACACCGGCTGGGTCGTGCTCAGCGCCGGCCACCCCGCGCCGGGCGAGGTGCGGCGCCACGTGCGTTCGGCCGCGCAGGTGCTGGTGATCACGCCTCCGGGCGAGCTGCCCGCGCCGCGCGACGGCGTGCGCTACGCGCCTTTCGAGCTGGGTCCGCCGCCGCGCTTGTCGGCGGCCGCGCGCCTGACCGCCGCCCAGGGCTTCGGCGCGGCGGTGCTGCTGGACGGCATCGAGGGCACCTCCGGGCGCATCCTGGCCGATCTGGCCCGGGCCGGCGTGTCGCGCGTGGCCTGGCGCACGTTGGACGGCTGGCTGGTGACCTCGACACGCGCGGCCGTGCTGCGCAAGCCCTGGGCGCGGCTTGAACGCTACATCGGGCGCTCGCGCTTCGGCAGCTGGTACCGCCGCCGCATGCTGCGTGCCCGGGCCTATCTGGCGCTCAAGCACAGGAACTCCCAGAGCTTCCTGGGTCAGCGCGAGTGGGACCAGCATCTGGCGCGGGTGGGTCTGCGCCGTCGCCCGCGCGCCGGCCGGCAGCTCACGGTCACGCTGTACATCGGCCAGCTCAACTCGGGCGGCGCCGAGCGGCAGTGCGTCAACCTGGCCATCGGCCTGGGGCGCCTCGGCCACCGCGTGCGTGTGCTGACCACCTATCCCATGTCCGACGAGAACGCGCACTATTGCGACGACCTGCGCCGGGCCGGCATCCGCTTCGGCGTGGCCGGCGGCCGGCTGGCGCCCGGTGTGCGCGACAAGCTGCGCGACCTCGCCATCCATCCCGACCTGGCCGGCTCGCTGCCCGAGGTCATCCGCAACCCGGTGCTCGACCTGGCCGGCGAGCTGCTGGCCGAGCCGCCCGACGTGCTGCACTGCTGGCTCGACTACCCCAACATCATCGGCGCCGCCGCGGGCGCCATGGTGGGCGCGCCGCACGTCGTGCTCAGCACCAGGAACGTGAACCCGACCTACTTCCCGGCCTTCTATCAGACCTGGATGGACTCCTGGTACGACACCCTGTGTCGCCTGCCGCAGATGCACCTGTTGGCCAACTCGACCCAGGGCGCCGCCGACTACGCGCGCTGGCTCGACATGCCGCTGGAGCGCTTCGAGGTGATCTACAACGGCGTCGACCTGGCGGCCATGACCGACCCCGAGCCCGACGACGTGGCGGCCGTGCGCAGCGAGCTCGCGCTGCAGCCGGGCCAGCCGCTGGTGGTGGGTGTGTTCCGCCTGGCGCAGGAGAAGCAGCCGCTGCTCTGGCTGGACGTGATCGAGCGCGCGCGCCAGCAGCTGCCGGACCTGCACGCCGCCATCGTCGGCGTGGGTGAGCTGCGGCCCGAGATCGAGAAGCGCATCGCCGCCCGGGGCCTGCAGCGCGTGGTCACGCTGCTCGGCCAGCGCAAAGACGTGCCCGCCATCCTGGCGGCGGCCGACATCAAGCTGCTCACCAGCAAGGTCGAGGGCACGCCCAACGTGATCCTGGAGGCGCAGTGGGCCGGCTGCCCGCCCGTGGCCACGGCGGCCGGCGGCACGCCCGACGCGCTGGTGCACGACGCCACCGGCGTGCTCTGCGGCGTGGAGGACGTCGAGGCCCTGACCGCGGGCGTGGTGCGGCTGCTCAGCGACGACGTGCTGCGCCACGAGATGGCCCGCGCCGGACGGGCCTTCGTGCGCGAGCGCTTCAGCGTGTCGCGCATGGTCTCGACGCAGGTCTCTTACTACGAGTCCCTGATCGGCCCGGTGCCGCCGGAGGTACAGGAGGGCGACGAAGTGGTTGTCCGTGCCGCCAGCAGCGGTCACGCCGGCAGCGGTCACGCCGGCAACAGGCCCTTCGCCGGGACGCAGCACCACGCGGCGCGCGCGACGGACTCGGCACCCGGATCGGCGCCCGGCCAGCACGACACGCGCGACGACCACCTGGCAGGAGCCGCAGGCCCATGAGTCCCTCCGAACTCGCCATCTCCGTGCAGGGCCTGGGCAAGTCGTACCCCGTGTACGCCTCGCCCTTCGACGCGCTCAAGGAGATCTTCCCGGGGCGCAAGCACCACACCGACCTGCCCGTGCTCGAGGACATCAGCTTCGAGGTGCGGCGCGGCGAGCGGGTCGGCATCGTGGGCGCCAACGGCGCGGGCAAGAGCACCTTGCTCAAGGTGCTCTCGGGCACGGTGGACCACACCTCCGGCAGCTACCACGTGGAGGGTCAGCTGCGCGCCATCCTCGAGCTGGGTACGGGCTTCCATGAGGAGTGCACCGGCCGCGAGAACATCCTGCTGGGCGGGCTGTGCCTGGGCTACTCGGCCAAGGACCTGTCCGAGCGCATGGACTGGATCATCGAGTTCAGCGAGCTGGCGCGGGTCATGGACCGCCCGCTGCGCACCTACAGCTCGGGCATGAAGGCGCGCCTGATGTACTCGGTGGCCTTCTGCAAGCCGGTCGAGATCATGATCATCGACGAGGCCCTGGCCACCGGCGACGCCTCCTTCGTGCGCAAGTGCACCAACCACATCGTGGGGCTCTGCGGCGACGGCACCACGGCGCTGATCGTCTCGCACAACCTCTACTTCCTGGAGCGCATCTGTCACCGCGTGGTCTACCTGGCCGACGGCAAGCTGGTGGCCGACGGCGACCCGCTCGAGGTCTGCAAGCTGTACGAGGCCGACCAGGGCCGGGCCTTTGTGTCCGTCTCGACGCAGAGCGAGGTCGGCGGCTTCAAGCGCGACGAGACGCCCGCGCCGCAGGCTGACCAGGCCGCGCCCATCCTGAGCGGCGGCGTGGAGCAGCCCTTCGTCGAGGACCGGCCCCTGGCGGCGGGGCTGTTCGACCCCGACCTCGCGCCGGCCCCGCCGGAGATGGCGCCCCAGAACGGCAGCGGCGAGATCGTGGGCGACGACGGGGTGCTGCAGCTCTTCGACTTCAGCGGCGCGCCCGCCGTGCGCCATCTGAACCTGGTGCGCCTGCGCGAGGCCAAGCTGTTCGACGAGCAGGGCCAGCCGGCCATCGAGATCGTCTGCGGCCGCCCCTGCCGCGTGCGCTTCGTGCTGGAGAGCCGCGTGGTCAAGCGCGACGTGCACATCGGCTTCATGATCTGGAACGAGGGCGGCGATCACGTCGCCACCAGCACCAACGTGTGTTCGCTGGACGGGCTCGGACGCCCCAACGGCGCGCGCATCGACCTCGCGGTCGGCCTGCTGAGCGTGGACGTCGTGTTCCCCAGCCTGCGCCTGGGCGCCGGCCGCTACACGCTCAAGTTCGGCGTGTCGCCGGGCGTGGAACACTACTCCGACGACGATCTGTTCGTGTCCGAGGCGCGCTGCCTGGCGTTCTCGGTCTCGCGCCCCGACCACGTCCAGACCGTGTTCTACGAGCCGCACTCGCTCTGGTCCGCGCCCACCCTCCTGGGCGACCTGCCTGCCGCCGCCGAGAGCGCTGAGCCTCAGCACGCTGCACCCGCCGACAACACGCCCGCCGCCGCCGACGCGGCGCCCGAACCGACCTCCCCTTCGCCCCCGAGCTGCGAGCCCGCCACAACGGGGCCCGCCACGAGCACTTCATGACCGTCACGCCCGTCAACTACCGCAAGCAGGACGCCAGCCCGGAGGCCATCGAGCGGGACGTGGACTACGCCCTGCAGATCGCCGACTTCTATCTGGAGAAGTTGCCCCAGGGCCGCCGGCACCTGTTCAACGTGAACGTGCTAGAGCTGGGTCCGGGCTTTTCGCTGGGCACGGCCGTGGTGCTGGCCTGTCACGGCGCCAAGGTCTCGGTGGCCGACCGCTACCTGTCGCCCTACGACAAGGACTACCACGACCCGTTCCTGCGCGCCCTGGCCCAGCGCCTCAAGGACGAGCGCCCCGAGCTGGACCCCGAGCCGATCCTGCGCCTGCTGGAGGCCGGCGAGTTCGTGCCCGAGGTCGTGCTGGGTCTGCACCTGGGCATCGAGGACCTGGAGGAGTTGTCGGACGGCTGCTACGACGTGGTGGTCTCCAACGCGGTCTTCGAGCACGTCGAGGACGTGCCGCGGGCCTGGGAGATCCTGGCGCGCATCACGCGCGCGGGCGGGCTGGGCGTGCATCAGGTCGACTTCCGCGATCATCGCGACTTCAGCCATCCGCTCGAGTACATGACCCTGCCGCAGGACGAGTTCCACCAGCTCTTCAAGGACGTGCACGGCGAGTGCGGCAACCGCTGGCGCCCCGACGCCATGAGCCTGGTGGTCCAGGAGGCGGGCTTCGAGGTGGTGGAGTTCGACGCCAACATGCAGGCCGGCGAGGCCTACCTGGACGACATCACCCAGCGGCTCGCGCCGGAGTTCGCGCAGATGAGCCGCGAGACCCTGCGCAACATCAGCGGCTGCTTCGTGCTGCGGCGTAGCGCCGGGCTCAACACCGAGTACCCGCAGGAGACCGATAACCCCCAGACCCTGGCGCACAGCCGCTGCCGCTACGGCTTCGTGGCGCCCTGGGTCGAGGGCAAGCGCGTGCTCGACCTGGGCTGCGGCGCCGGCCTGGGCACGCGCGAGCTGCTGGCCTCCGGCGCGGACGACGTCATGGGTGTGGACAAGCGCCCCGAGGCGTTGGAGCTGGCGCGTGAGGGCGATCCGCGCGGCGACGCGGCCTGGCACTCCTATGTGCAGCACGACCTCGACCTGGTGTTGCCCTTCGAGAACGACAGCTTCGACGTGGTGGTCGCGCTGGAGGTGCTCGAACACGTCGAGAGCCAGTACCAGCTGTGCAAGGAGATCGAGCGCATCCTCAAGCCCGACGGCGTGGCCTTCGTCTCCGTGCCCAACAAGGCCTTTGAGCAGTTTTGGACCGAGCTGGCCGGTGAGGCAAACCCGTACCACCTGCACGTGCCCGAGCTCGAGGAGTTCGTGGAGATGCTCTCGCCCTTCAGCTGGGTCGATTTCCACGGGCAGCTCGACGTGGTGGCATCGCTGGTGCTGCCGCTGGACGGGCGCGAGGACCAGGCCACCCTGGGCGCACTGCGCGTGCAGGCCGGCACCAGCATCAGCGACCGCGGCACCATCACCATCGTGGCGCGCTGCTTCGGCACGCGCCCGGCGGACGTACCCGAGCACCCGCCGGTGGCCCACGCCTTCGGCAACCACCAGGACTCCTACGGCGACGCCCTGGCCCAGAACCGCATGGTCTTCGAGCGCTTCCGGGAGATCGCACGCGAGCACTTCGAGCGCGGCAACCGCGCCCGCTGGCACGGCGTGGGCGAGCAGTTGGACGGCAACGGCGGCTGACGGCAACGGCTGACCGCAACGGCTGACCGCAACGGCTGACCGCTGACGGCTGACCGCTGACGGCTAACGGCTAACGGCTGACCGCTGCGCGAGGTGGCGCTGACGCTGCGGCCGGGTGGCCCGCTGCAGTTGACGCGGCGTGGCGCCGCGCGGGCGGCTCAGCTCGCGCCGGCGCTCATGCTCGTCGCTGGTTGGCGTGCCGCGCCGCTCACGAGCTCGTGATACAGCTCGTCGTAGGCGCGTTCGATGCGCTCGATGCCGTGGAGCTTCAGCGCGCGGCGGCGGGCGGCGGCGCCCAGGAGCGCGCGGCGAGCCGGCGCCTCGGCCAACCCCGCCAGGCGCGCCGAGAGGCTGGCCACGTCGCCCAGCGGGTGCAGCAGGGCCACGGTCTCGCCCGGGCCCGCGATCATGGACCGGTGGGCCGGGATGTCCGAGAGCACCGTGGGCAGACCGCAGGCCCAGGCCTCGAGCACCGCGTTGGGCATGCCCTCGCGCCGCGACGGGTGGGCCAGGATGTCGGCGGCGTGCAGCACCGGGCGCACGTCCGCCACCTCGCCGATCCAGCGCACGCGCCGCGCGTAGGGGGATGACGTGAGCTGCGCCTCCAGCGCCGGGCGCTCCGGGCCGTCGCCGGCCAGTAGCAGGAACACGCGGCCCGTGGCCCGGTTGGCCAGCCGCAGGAAGGCGTGCACCAGATCGACCACGTGCTTGCGCGGCGCGAGGCGCCCCACGTAGGCCAAGCAGCAGGCATCGACCGGCAGGCCCAGCCGCTCGCGCGCGGCGGCGCGCTGGCTGGTTGTGGGCGGGCGGAAGTGGTCGGTGTCCACGCCGTTGGGCAGGCGCACCGAGCCCAGGCCGTGCTCTTCGAGCTGAGCCGCGATGCCGTCGTGCAGCGCCACGAACGAGCGCGCGCGTCGCAGCCGGCGCCAGGCGCTCTTGACCATGAAGCGCCAGCGTGCGCCGCGCAGGCCGTCGTCGACGTCGTCCTCGCGCGTGGCCACCAAACGCTCCCAGCCACGTGGGTCCGCGAACATGGCCACGTCATCCTCGGTGGCCACCTTGACCAGCGTGGGCAGGCCGGCGTTGTGGGCCAGGGCCAGCACCTGCCCGCTCAGCTTGTGCATGGCATGGCAGTGCACCACGTCGATGCGCTCCCCATGCTGGCGCCACCAGCTCGCGGGGTGGTGCCGCAACAGGCCCTTGCGCAGGCGGTGCACCTCGCCCTCCTGACCCTGCTCAAAGCTGGGCCGCGAGCCCTCGCCGTGGGTGAGTAGGATGGGGTCCGCAGAGTGCCGGCTGCGCTGGTGACGGGCCAGCGTGGCGGCCTGGCGCTCGTAGCCCCCGACCCGGTCGAGGTGCGGCACCACGTGAAGCACGCGCATCGGTGTCACGCTTGAGCTCCCTCCATCCGCTGGGGCCCCTGCTGCGTCGCGGTCTGTTGTACGGATCCCGTCACGGTCTGCTCGCTGTGCTGGGGCGCACGCGGGCGCTCGTCACAGATGCCCGCTACCCCCCGGCTGAATCCTACGAAAACTGGCGCCAGGGCCGTCGTCCCCCCGGCGGGCCGTCCTGCGAATTGCTGGTTTCGGTGCTGGTACCGGTGCTGGATCCGGCCCCAGAGCTGTTGCGGGAGCTGGCGCGATCGGTGCTCGACCAGGACCACCGGGCGCTCCAGCTGGTGCTGGCGGACGATGGCTGCCGCGATCCGGCTGTGCTGGCGCTGCTCGACGAATTGGCCGCGAGCGACCCGCGCGTGCTGCGGGTGTCCGCGGGCGGCCTGGGCATCTCGGGGGCCACCAACGCGGCGGCGGCGGCGGCTGGGGGCGAGGTGCTGGCCTTTGCGGACCACGATGACGTGTTGGCCCAGGGGGCCCTGGGCGCGTTGGCGCGGGCCTATGCCGACGATCCGAGCCTGGAGCTGGCCTTCACCGACGAGGATATGCTCGATGAGCGCGGTCAGCGGGTGGCGCCCAGCTTCCGGCCGGGGCCGTCGCCGTGGTTGGCCTTGGGCTTCAACTGTGCCGCGCACCTGCTGAGCGTGCGCTCCGGGCTGTTCGAGCGCCTGGGCGGCCTGCGCAGCGCCTTTGACGGCGCCCAGGATCACGACCTGCTGCTGCGTGGGCTGGAGCAGGCGTCGCGCGCGCGGCATTTGGCGTTCTTCGGCTACCACTGGCGCCGGGCGCCGGGCAGCGTGGCCGCCAGCTCCACGGCCAAGCCCTGGGCCTACGAGGCGGGGCGGCGCGCGGTGCAGGACGCCTGCCAGCGGCGGGGCCTGGACGTGCGCAGCGTGGAGCAGACCCGGGTTCCCGGCGTGCTGCGCGTGGATCCGACGCCCGCGCGCGCGGACGTACCGCTGACCCTGGTGTTACATGGCCCGGCCGCGGCCCGCGCGCGCTGGTGCCGAGCGCCGCTGCCCGGGCTGAGCATCCGCGCGCGCGTGAGCGGCCGTTGGCCCGAGCCCAGCGCGGGCACGCTGCTGCTGGTAGACGCCCGCGCCCGGCCCGGGCCCGCGCCGCTGCTGCGCCTGCTGGCATGGCTGGCCCAACCCGGCGTGCGCGCCGTCGCGGGCGTAGGCGTGAGCGGAGGCGTGAGCGGAGGCGTGCGTGGCGTGCGTGGCGTGCGTGGCGTGCGTGGCGTGCGTGGCGTGCGTGGCGTGCGTGGCGGCCGGCGCCTGGACGCGGGCTATGCCCTCGACATCGACGGCAGCGCCCGCCCCGTGTTGCCCGGCTCGGCGGTGGAGAGCCTGGGCCCCGGCCTGCTGGCCGCGGCGCCGCGCGAGGTGGCGGCCGCCGGAGTCCACCTCCTGGCCCTCGACGCCACGCTGGTGCCCGCCTGCCTGGCCGGCGCTCCGCTCCGCCACGAAGACCTGCTGGTGGCGTCCCTGGCCGCGGCCGCTGCGGGCGCGCCGACCCTGGTGGACCCGGCGGCGCGGCTCGATCTGGGCGACGCCGCCGCGCCCGGACCTCAACGCCTACACCTGTCGCGCTCGGCGGCCTGGCCCTCCGTGCTCGCACGGCTCCCGAGCGATGTCTGGACCGCCGCGGGCCACGACCGCTGGTGCCCCCGGGTGACGCTGCTGGAGCCCCTGGGCCTGCCTGGCTGAGGGCGCGGCGCTCGGCAGCGAGGGCCCCCTGGTCGCCTGCGCCGGCGGGCTGCTGCGACCGGGGGCGGCTGGCCAGGGACTTGGCGCCGCCCGGCTGCAGAGCCAGCGTCGGCTCGCTGGGGACTTGGCGCTCGCAGGTTGCAGAGCTGGGTCGGCGGGCTGGGGGCTTCGCGCCGGTAGCCTACTGAGCTGCGCCGGAGAGAGGTGGGTCGGTCTTCGGAGCCAGCCAGTGAGGTGCCCGTAGGGCCCCTGCGCCAGGGCTCAGCCCGCGCCGTCGCTCAGCTGGACCACGGTGTAGGTGCGTCCGTTGGTGTTGGGGTCGCTGTTGTCGCTGGTGGAGAACCACAGCCGGTCGCCCCAATGGCTGTAGCCGCCGCCGCCTGTCGAGCGGATGCCGTCGTGCGGCGCGTTGTGGGGGCCCAGCAGCCGACCGTCCTCCAGCACCCGCACCAGCGACGTGCCGCCGTCCTGATCCGAGGGCCAGCTGGCCGGCAGGCCCACCAACTCCCAGCAGTGACCTTCGTTCGCGCTGGGCGGCGTCAACGCGTGGGCAAACACGAAGGCCTCGGCGTGGGCCAGCTGGTAGTGGCGCTGGTTCTGACGCGGGTCGCTGCCGTCGCTGGTGGAGAAGAGCACGTGGTCGCTGGCGTGCGTGTAGCGGCCCTGACCCAGGGACGCCACGTCGGCCGCGGACGCGTGGGGGCGCGCCAGGGGCTTTCCGTCCTCCAGTAACAGCAGCGTGCTCAGGCCGTCTTCATCGGTGGGCCAGCGGTCGCGCAGCTCGATGCGGAAGGCGCCTCCGTCGGCGTCGCGGATCTGTGCCGGGCTGACGTCCTCCAGCGTCCACTCCACCTCGATCTGTTCGCCCTTGGAGAGCTGCGACGGGAGCCGCGACCACGAACCGTCGGGCTCGTCTGAGGTCCAGCCCGCGGGCGGCACCACCGAGTAGCTGCGTCCGTTGGTGTTGGGGTCGCTGTTGTCGCTGCTGGAGAAGTAGAGCTTGTCGCCCCAGTGGCTGTAGCGCCCGCGTCCCAGGGTGCGCACGTCGTCGTGGGAGACGCCCGCCGGGCCCAGGTGCTGCCCGTCCTCCAGCACCCGCACGCACGAGCTGCCGTCGGCGTCGCTGGTCCATTCGGCGGGCACATGAAACGTCCAGCAGCTGCGGTCGTCATTGGAGAAGGGCGCCTTCACGAGGATGGAGCCCTCTGGGATGGCGTAGGTCCGGAAGAGGCTGCTCAAGCGATCGAGCAGGCCCAGGGCGTTCGGGGAGGTCTGGCTCGCTGTGGTCTGGCTCATGTTGATCAATCCTCCGGTGTGGCCGGTTCCGTGGGCCGCGTCCCGACGCGGCCCACGGGAGTGCGACGCTTCAGCAGCCGCGTCCCCGGCGAGGGGGCGGTCCTGCCCTCTGCGCGGCGAGGTTACCGGCTACCAGCGAGGCGGACAACGGCTTCGGGCCCTCTGCACGGCCCCCGGCGGGTCGTTCCGGCCAGCCGGGGGCCCGCTCTGGCGCGGGAGATGGGCTCAGGGCCGGGCCACCCCTGGCCGATAGGTGCCGACGACCTCTCGATCGCTACGCGCTCCCATCCGAGTTTCGACCCACCATGAAGACCCTGATCACCCTTGTCGCCGGCGTTCTGCTGGCCTCCTCTGTCGCCGGCCAGTCGCTGATCTTCAAGGCTGATGACACCAGCACCCTGACGGTCGGTACGTCCGATACGCGCTCTCTGTTCGTGGCAGACCTCGACCAGGACGGCGACCAGGACATGCTGGTCATCAACTACGCCCAGCCCAACCTGTTGCTGGAGAACCGCGGCGACGGTGTGCTCGAGTCCGTCCTCTCCACGGGAATCACAGGCATCTCCGAGAACAGCTACGGGGCGGCCGGCGGCGACATCGACGGCGACGGCGACATCGATCTGGCCATCGCCAACGGAGGCGGTCAGGACAACAGCCTGTTCCGCAACAACGGGCCGCCGAGCGACTCGTGGGCCAACCGCTTCACGAACATGCTGCTCGACGCCGTGTCCCAGGGTGGCGGCGACAGCTACGCGCCGCTGTTCCTGGACGTCGACGGCGACGGTGACCTCGATCTGGCCTTCGCCAACCGCGGCGAGCCCAACTTCGTGTACCGCAACAACGGCAGCGGCTCGTTCACCCAAGACGCCGTCGGCCCTGTGGTGACGGATGAGGCCTCCTCCCGTGGCCTGGCCTCCGGCGACCTCGACGGAGATGGCGACGCTGATCTCGTGTTTGCCAACAGCAACGACGAGGCCAACTTCGTGTACCTGAACCAGGGCGGCGTGCAGGGCGGGACCCAGGGCGACTTCCTGGGGCTGACCGGCGACCCGGCGACGACCTCGACCAGCAAGTCGTTCGGCGTGTCCTTGGCCGACTGGGATGGCGACGGTGACCTCGACCTGTTCGTGGCCAACCGCAAGAACCAGACCAACGAACTGTTCAACAACGGCGGCTCCGGCGCCTTCTCCCTGGCGGCGGGTCAGGCTCCGTCACAGGCTGCGGGCGACAGCTTCGCCGGCACCTTCGGCGACGCGGATGGCGACGGCGACATCGACCTGTTCGTGGCCAACCGCAACCAGGCCAACTTCTTCTACGTCAACGACGGGGCGTCGCTGGTGAGTCGCGGGAACGGGCCGGTGGTGCTGGGTGCTGACGATTCGCGCCTGGGGATCTTCGCCGATCTGGATAACGACGGCTCCGTTGAGCTGGCCGTAGCCAACACCAACAGCCAGCCCAACGACCTGTTCCGCAGCCTGCTGTCGCGCTGGGTCAACCTGGGTTCGGCGTGGCAGCCGGTGCCTGGCAGCATCGAGCCGAGCCTCTCGGCTGGCGGTGACCTGAGTGGCCACTCCTGGGTGCACTACTTCGTGGACACGGACGTCTCGACGTCCTCGATCACGCTGGTCGTCGGGCTGGCCCAGATCGACCTCGCCTTCCGCGGCGGCGTGTTGGTGCCTGCGCCCGACCTGCTGGTGGAGGGTTTCTCCACCAATGCGTCTGGACACCTGCGGATGAGCTTCATCATCCCGGACATCCTGCCGCCGGAGCTGGACCTGTATCACCAGGTCTGGATCGTCGATGGCAGCGCCCCCGGCGGCCTGGTGGCCACCAACGGTTTGAGGGGCACGACGCCCTGACGGCGGCTGACGCTCAGCTGCTGTGCGTGCGCCGGTCCGGTTTTGCTCCGGACCGGCGCACGGTCATTTCCGCAGGCGCTGGAGCAGCAGCCGCGCGCGGACGTGCTCAGGGTCGGCGGCCAGCACGGCCTCTGCCTGCAGGATGGCGCCGCGGATGTCGCCGCGCCCGAACGAGCAGTAGGCCAGCATGTAGCGCAGGTCCAGGTCGTCAGGCCGGTTGGCCAGGGCCTGGGTCAGCAGGGGCGCGGCCGCGTCGAACTGCCCGGCCAGGGTTGTGATCAGCCCCAGGCTCCGAATGATGGAGGCGTTGCCCGGCGCCAGGTCGTCGGCCCTGCGCATGACCAACACGGCCTCGCCAAAGCGACGCTGCGCCGCCAGGGCGGTGGCGAGGTCGTAGTGGGCGCCGGGATCGTCGGGGAAGCTGGCCGCGTCCTCGCGCAGCTTGGACAGGCGCAGGGCGTCCGCCGGGGTCAGCTCCAGCGCCAGGCTCGGGGGCAGGCGCTTGGCGATGGAGAGGTGCTCCCAGCCCGCCCAGGCTGTCCCACCCAGCCCGAGGAGGGCCACAAGGGCCAGGGCCATGCGTCCGCTGCGTCCGGCAGGTAACGCCACGGCCCTCGAGTCGTCAAAGCTGGCACACAGACCCAGCATCAGGCCCAACATGACCGTCGTCACATGGAAGCGCAGGTCGGGAGAGACGAAGGACTGCGCCAAGCAGCCGGAGGCTCCCGCCAGCGCGGCCGCCAGCCGCAGCCCGTCCTTGGCGCGCTCGGCGGGTGGCCCCAGCACGCGGCGGACGGACGTCGCCAGGGCGGAGATGACCCAGAGCATGACCAGCACGCCAGCCCAGCCCAGTTCGGCCACGAGCTGCAGCGGTTCGCTGTGGGCGTCGTTGATGATCACCGACGAGCGCGGATGGGCAGCCAGCAGGTCCTCGGACGCAAACGGGAGGAAGGCCACCTGGAACTGCCCCGGTCCTACGCCCCAGGGCTGGTCGAGGATCATGCCCAGGGTGTCGCGCCAGATCAGGCCGTGGGTGCGCGGACGCAGCAGCACGTCGGGATGCATGAACAGCAGTCCCGCCAGGGCCACGCCGGCCAGGGCCAGGGTCAGGGTCAGGGCGCGCGAGGCCGGCACGACCAGCAGCACGCCGACCAACAGGGCCACGGCAAAGCCGAGCCAGGCCCCCGCGGTGCCTGTGCCCAGCAGGGCGGGCAGGCACAGGCCGGCGGCCAGGGCGGAGAGCCAGCGGCTGGCTCCGGGCTCGACCAGGGCTTCGGCCAGCAGCAGCGGGGTGGTCAGGACCAGCCAGGCCCCCAGGAAGACCGGGTTGCCAAAGCCGGCCACGGCCCGGGCGGTGGGCGCGACCCCCATGGGGAGCACGCCACCCAGGCGCTGTAGCACTGCATATCCCCCGACCCAGATGCCGCCCAGGGCCAAGGCGATGACAAAGCGTCGGCGCCAGCGGGGCCCGTCCATCAGCACGGCGGCGGCCCAGGCTGCGGCCGGCAGCAAGGCCAGGCGACCGATCTCGTCCCGGGCCAGCGCCTCGCTGTCCAACGGTCCCAGCAGGGCGCGCAGCAGGGCCAGGCCAGCGGGCAGCAGCGAGACCAGCAGGAACGTGCGCCAACGCAGCTCGATGCGGCCCGCCAGCGCCGCCGAGGCGCCTGCCAGGCACACGGCCATGAGGATCAGCCCGCGGCCCCAGACCACCTTGGGGCGCAGGATGGCTTCGTCGGGTACGACCGCCAGGGCCAGCAGGCCCAGCAGCAGCGCCCAGCGGGCGATCCCGTTCAGGTTTCGCGAACCGGCGGCCGAAGACCACGTCATGAGCGACATCCGCTATCCGTCAGTAGTGCTACCCCCACCCCGACGCAGACTGCGGGGGGCGCGCCAAGTCGACGCAAAAACCCATGGATGCGTGATATTGGGCTCATGCGTGCGTCTAGACGATGCCAGGGTCCGCGAGTATTGTTTGCAGTTGGCTGTTGGCTGACTGGCCGTCCGGTGCTTCACTCGGCCAGCCATTGTATCCGCAGACCCGGCTCCAACCGAAGCACCCGACCCCGAGGTTCCGGTCCCGATGAATGTCACCCGACACCAGGTTTCCCTGGGGGCTCTCGCCCTCGTGCTGTGTCTCGCCTTCCCGATGGGCGTGATCAGCCTCCTCTCCCCCTCGACCACCGGCGACGAAGTCGATGCGGCGGATGCTGTCGCTCTGGTGACGGTGGATGCCATGCAGGTCGTCCCCGACACCGACAGGACCATCCTGGAGCTGTCCGTCAGCCAGTCATTGCTGGGAGGGGCCCTGCCGGCCTCGCTGAACTTGGTGGTGGACGGTCGCCCGCCTGTGTCTGTGGGCGACACGCTCGTGGCCATGCTCGGGACTGATCCGTCCGTGCTGCTGGGCTCATACCTGGTGGAGAAGAACCCGGTCAGCTTGCGCCACGAGATCGTGGCGCCCGTGACCGGCATGTGGACCGAGGGGCTGTCCGACCACCCTCCTGTTGATCTGGCCCTGTTCCGGACGGCCATCGGTGTGCGCCGCGGCGTGCTCGATGCCTCGCTGCTGGATCAGGCTCTCGCTGGCGGCGGCAGCCAGGCCGCCACGGCCGGTGCCCCCGTGGAGCCCGACGACTACGAGCCCAACAACTCCTTGCCGGAGAGCTCGATGGTCATCCTCGACCCGCCCAAGATGATCACCGGCATGCCGCTCTATATCACCGGCCTGACGCTGACCGAGGGCGACGTCGACTACTTCAGCTTCAACGGCGGCGCGCTGTCGATCATCCACGCCGAGGCCCTGCTGCCCGAGGGCATCACGACGATCAACGCCGATCTCGACACGATGATCGGCTTCTTCGACGCCGATTCGCAGGAGTTGCTGGCGTACGACGACGACTCGGGCGAGGGCATGCTGAGCCGTCTGATCGCACCCATTCCCAGCGATGGCGTGTTCTCTATCGCCGTGGAGAGTGCACCCGATCCCGACCTGACCTTCACTGGCGAGCATGGCACCACCACGGGCCCCTATGAGCTGACGCTTGAGTTGGAGCGGGCGTCCTTCCTGACCAACTTCACCGAGTTGGTGGTGGGTGTCTCGCCGGACGGCTCGTTCATCGAGGACTTCATTGGCTTCCGTGAGGTGGGTGGTCCTGATGTGCTGCTCAACGGCGCCGCCACCGATGGCTGGGGCCTGACCTATGAGTCGCTCATCCCGGGCGGCCTGACGGAGGTCAACCAGGGCGCCGGCACCCATGCCGGCGATCCGGGCTTTGATGCGGGCCTGCCGATCGTTCCGGGCTCCTTCGTGGTGGGTCCGTTCGTCGACGACAACGGCGGCTACAACAGCGCCGGTTTCGTCAAGTCGAGCGCGCTGGTGCCCTACCAGCTCATGCCTCGGCGCGGCGTGATCGTCACGACGGAGTACACCCTGGCCCTCGACGCTCGCACGGTGGTGGGCAGCATCGAGCTCAAGTCCTCGACCACCTCCCAGGTGCTCGATCTGACCTTCTCGCGCGTCATGGATGTCGATCTGTTCGGCACGGCCGACCCCGGCAGCACCAGCGACGATCACTTCTTCTGGTCGTTTGAGGCCTCCGGCATCGTGAAGGCCTATGCCGCGGATGCTGGCGAGAACGTGAACACGATCATGGAGCCGGCCGCGACGACTGGCGATGCGGTGGGCGACCTCCAGGCCGCGCTGGTCATCGAGAACGGCGACGTGGACGGTGGGGGTGGCTTCCAGGAGACCATCACCTACGGTTCGGCCTTCACCATCGTGTCAGGGACCAGCGAAGTCGAGGCCAAGGACGCCGCCGTGGCGGAGCTCTCGGATGCGGGTATGGAGACGTGGGTGGTCGCGGTCGACGAGGACCCGAGCAACCCGGGCACCTACACCGCGTTTGGTGCGGGCCTGTCGGGCCCGCTGAACTAGCACCTGAGCCATTCCTGAGCCACTCCCGCGGTGCGAGCGCTCGCGCGCATATTCTGCGGGCAGTATGCTCCGCTGCATGAATGACTCCCGAGCGGTGGCGAGCTTGCAGGTGATCCAGCCCGAGGGCTGGCCACGTCCCAGCGGCTACGCCAACGGCATCCGCGTTCCGGCTGGGCGCGAGCTCCTGTTCGTGGCGGGTCAGGTCGCCTGGGACACCGATCAGCGCATGGTGAGCGGCGGCTTCGTGGCCCAGTTCCGGCAGGCGCTGGCCAACTGCCTGGCGGTTGTGAGCGCTGCGGGCGGGCGTCCCAACGACGTGGTTCGGCTCACGATCTACGTCACGGACAAGGCGGGCTACATGGATAACCTGCGCGCCATCGGTGAGGCCTGGAAGGAGCTCATGGGTCGGCACTACCCCGTCATGGCGTTGGTGCAGGTGGCCGCGCTGGTGGAGCCGGGTGGCTTGGTGGAGATTGAAGCCACGGCCGCGCTCGAACCGGCCGGGAGCGCGGGAGGCGAGCGTTGATGCGCCTGTTTCGGCGCGCCGTTGCGGCGCCAGGAGAGCTCTGATGGCGAACCATGGCCGGGGCACCCAGGAGGCGCGTCGGCGCGCGCTCAAGTCGATCCTGCGGCGCAGGAAGCCCCGCACTCAGCGAGACCTGGTGGAGGCCCTGCAAGACCGGGGCTTCGAGATCACCCAGTCGAGCCTGAGCCGGGATCTGAGCAGCCTGGGCGCCCACAAGGTCGACGGCGCCTACCGCCTCCGGGCCGCGAGTGATGGGCTGGATGACGCTGGCGAGGCCTACCCCACCCTGGGGGAGATGCGGCCGTTCGTGCGCTGGGTCAAGCCGGCAGGCCCGCACCTGCTGGTCATCTCGACCCGGCCTGGGCTGGCCCAGACGGTGGCCCTGGCCTTGGATTCAATGGCCATGCCCGAGGTCGTCGGCACCATCGCGGGCGACGACATCGTGTTCGTGGCCACGCCTCAGCGCAGCGCCCAGCGCAGCCTGGAGCGGCGTTTCGAGCGCATCTTCAAGGGCGCCTGAGCTCCTGCGGCGGCTGCCGAGCCCCGGCAGTGCCTGACCCCTGCGGCGACTGCCGAGCCCCGGCAGTGCCTGACCCCTGCGGCGGCTGCCGAGCCCCGGCAGTGCCTGACCCCTGCGGCGCCTGCCGAGCCCCGGCAGGCCTGCCCAGCCCCCGGCGGCGTGTCGGCTGTGCAAGCGGGCTCAAGCCCGGAAGCCCGGCGGTCGAAAGAGGCTCTCAGCACTGGCCTGCCTCCGCTCTGCCCCGTCGGGGCGGTGGCGTCCATCGGTTCCCGCCGCGAAGCCCATGTCTGCCCGCATTCTGCTCGTCGACGATACGCCGACCGTTCGCTACCGATACGAGATCCTCCTGCGCCGGGAGGGCTACGAGGTGGACGCCGCCTGCAGCGCTCGCGAGGCCCTCAAGATCCTGGGGGATGGCAGCGCGCACGACCTCGTGGTGTCTGATCTGCGCATGCCCGAGATGGACGGCACCGAGCTGCTGGTGGCGATCCGCAGCGCCCCTGCGCTGCAGATGTTGCCGCTGCTCATGCTCACGGGCAGTGACGAAGAGCAGGACGTTGTCCGAGCCCTGGAGCTGGGTGCCCAGGACTACGTGCGCAAGAGCTGCAAGCCGAGCGAGCTGTTGGCGCGGGTCAAGGTCCTGGTGCACATGAAGTACCTGCAGGACGAACTGGTGTATGCCGGCGAGACCGACATGCTCACCAAGCTGTCCAATCGCCGCTTCGGGGTGAAGCGTCTCACCGACGAGATCGCGCGTTCGCGGCGCTACGAGCGCAAGCTGGCGGTGGCGATCATCGACATCGATCACTTCAAGCGCGTGAATGACGCGCTCGGGCATCAAGCTGGCGACGATGTGTTGGTCGCCGTGGCGAGCGAGCTGAGTCGTGTGTCACGCGAGTCCGACTGCATCATCCGCTGGGGCGGCGAGGAGTTCTTGTTCGTCTTCCCCGAGACCAGCTGCGACAAGGCGGCGGGCATCGTGGAGCGCTTCCGCCAGCACCTCGAACAGCACGCGGTGCCGATCGAGGGCGCCGAGAACGGCATGGTCAGCGTGACCGTATCCGGCGGTGTGGCTCAGCTGCGCGACGATGACTCGCTGGAGTCGCTCATCGACCGCGCCGACGCCGCGCTCTATCGCGCCAAGGACACCGGGCGCAACCGCTTGTTGCGCTGGGAAGGCGCCGAGCTGCTGGCCGTCGGTCCCTGAGACCCAGGGGCCGCGCCGCGCCGCGCCGCGCTGCGCCGTGCCGTGCTGTGCTGTGCCGCGCTGTGCAGTGCTGTGCAGTGCTGTGCTGTGCTGTGCTGTGCTGTGCTGTGCCGCGCTGTGCCGCGCTGTGCCGTGCCGTGCACGTGCCGTGCACGTGCCTCGCCTGCGCATGCGCCTGCGCCCTACCGCAGCAGCTCCGGCGCGATGTCCGGCGGGAGGTGGCTCGGACGCATGGTGTTGAAGAGTTGCTGCGGGATCGCCGCCCCGTTCGGCAGCGAGAGGCGGATCTGCAGGTCCATGGAGTGACCGAGCTCGGGTGACCCGCGAGCGATCTTCACGAGGATCACGTCGAAGGCGTCCGTCAGGGTCACGAGCGCGGCCGCCTGCCCGACCTCGCCCGGCGGGGGAGCGGGCACGTCGAGCACGCGCTCGCCGTCGAGCCAGAGCCGCGCGCGGCCTCGATGCCGCAGGTGCAGCACGGCAGCCAGCGGGAACTCGTAGGCGTCGGGCTCAAAGGGCTCGGGCACGTCGCGCTGCACCAGCGCGTAGACGTAGGCCACGGCCGGTCCCTCCCGATCGCGGATGAGCGCGTCGACAGGGAGCACGTCGCTGTCGCCGCGAATGCCCATCCACTTGCGTCGGCCGGCGCGCCGATTGGTGTAGGCCACGCGCAGCGCCTGCTCGTCGATCCACTCGCGCTCGAAGTCGTTCTGCTCGTCGATCCGCCAACTGCCCGCGATCAGGGCCTTCTCCATGGGCGTGGCGTCGACGGGCCAAGCTGCCAGCGGGCTGCCCGGGTCGTTGGCCTGGCAGCTCCACAGAGCCAGCACGCAGAGCGCCCCGGCCAGGCGCGCGGTCGCGCGCACGCCCACGTGTACATCCGCGCGTTCGCTCGCACGCGTGGCCGGCTGCACGTCCCTGCGCGTGGCCAGCCCCCAGGGCAACCTCAGGCCACCGCCTCCGCAAACAGCGGCTGCTCGGAGAGCTTGCCCGACTGCCCGAAGAAGCGCACCGGATTGTCCCACACGAGCTTCTGCACGGTCTCGTAGTCGAAGCCGGCCTGCTCCATGATCACGGCCAGCTTGGGCACGGAGAGCGGGTCGGACGGGCCCCAGTCAGCCGAGCTGTTCACCAGCATGCGCTCGGTGCCGAACTGCTTGAAGATCTGCGTGGCGCGCTCCGGCGAAAGCTTGGTCACCGGGTAGATCGTGAAGCCGCACCAGAAGCCGGCCTCGACCACGGCGGCCACGGTCTCCTCCGTGCAATGGTCGATCTCGATCAGGTCGGCGTCGATGCCCACGTCGCGGCAGTTGGCGATCAGCCGGTGCGTGCCCTCCAGCTTGTCGACGTGCGGCGTGTGCACCAGCACGGGCAGGTGCAGGTCCTTGGCCAGCTGCAGCTGCTCGAGCACGACCTGCTCCTCGACATCGTCCATGACGTCGTAGCCCACCTCGCCCAGCGCCGGGCAGAGCGGGTGCGCCAGGTACTTGGGCAGCTCGGCCATGACCCGCTCGCGGATGGCCGGCGTGTGGGCCTCCTTGGGGTTGAGCGCGAAGGTGCAGTGGTACTGGATGCCGGCCTTGGCGGCGCGCGTGTGCTCGAACTCGAGCAGGTGGTCGAAGTACTCCAGGCAGGTCTCAGGGTGCTTGCGCGCGCGGCCCAGCCAGAAGCCTCCGGGCTCGATGATCGAGCGGATGCCCGCGGCCGCCATCTCGGCGTAGTCGCGGGTGGTGCGGGAGTACATGTGGATGTGCGGTTCGAAGATCTTCATGTCGGGCTCGGGGGGCGTCGCCCCGGACGCAGCGGCATCAGCGGGGGCAAGGGGAGCCGGGCATTGTAGCCGGGACGCTCGGCCGGGTCAGATCTTGCTTCGAACGGCGGGCGCTACGTCGGGCGGGGGCCGCTGGCGCCCTGCGGGGGATGCGCCTCGATGGCGTCCAGGTTGCGCAGCAGCCCGCCTTTGCGCGCGCGTTCCAGGGGCGTGCTGCCGAAGTGCCGCCGGAACGACTGCGCTGAGCGGCTGCGCAGCGCGGCGGCGTCCAGGCTGGCCAGCTCGGGGCGGGGCTCAAACGGGCCGGGGACGGGGACGGCCGTGGGCGTCTTCGGAAACGGGCAGGCCGTGAGGCAGTCGTCGCAGCCGAAGGCGTGCTTGCCGAGGCTGGCGTTCCAGGGCTCGGGCAACGGGCCGCGGTGTTCGATGGTCCAGTAGGAGAGGCAGCGGCGCGCGTCCAGTCCGTACTCGCCGTCGAGGGCGCCGGTGGGGCAAGCCTGCACGCAGGCGTTGCAGCTGCCGCAGCGATCGCTGGCCGGTTCGTCGGGTGCGATGGGCAGCTCGGTGAGCACCTCGGCCAGCATCAGCCAGGGCCCGTGGGTCTCGTTCAGCAGCATGGTGTTGCGCCCGATCCAGCCCAGGCCGGCCCGGGCCGCGAACGCGCGCTCCAGCAGCGGCGCGGTGTCGACGCAGATGCGCGCTGCGGGGGCCGCTCCCTCCGGCGCTGGCAGGGCGGCCACGGCGCGCTCGAGAGCTGCGCGCAGGCTGCGATGGTAGTCCTCGCCGCAGGCATAGGCCGCCAGCAGGGAGCCGGGCTGCGCCTGGGGGTAGGCCGCGCCGACGCAGATCACGCTGCGCGCGCCGGGCAGCAGATCGGTGGGGTCCGCGCGCGCAGCGGGCCGCCGCAGCATCCACTCCATGCCGGCGTGCGCGCCCGACGCCACCCAGGCCGACACGCGCTCAGGCACCGGTCGCGCCGAAGTGAAGCCCACCCGCGCGAAGC
The DNA here is from genome assembly GCA_003644265.1 of Planctomycetota bacterium. The sequence continues at coordinate 11,946 of QNBX01000014.1, read as the reverse complement.
CCTGGTCGAGGAACGCGCGGCGCAGGGCCTCCCGCTCGGGGCCGTCGATCGTCGCGCTCGCGCTGTTGCTGGTGTTCACGCTCCCCAGGGTAGGATGCGCGGCGTGGAGCGAGCCATGGCTGTGCGTCATCCGCCGCGCGCGCAGGCGCGCCCGAGCCGCCGGGAAGGCGCCCTGTTCGCCCTCCGGGTGGCCTGCCTGGCGCTGCTGCTGGGCCTGACCGGCGGCTGCGGCGGCCAGGAGCAGCCCGCCGGCCCGCCCCCAGCCAGCTGGCCCCTGCGCTTCGAGGTGCCGGCCGTGCTGGGCTTCGTCGCGGCCCGCAGCGAGGGGCTCGTGGCCCAGGGGCTGCGGCGCGTGGGCTGGCAGGTGCGCGGCCTCGACCCCACGCGCCCGGAGCTGCTGCTGCTGCTCGACCCCACCGTGCTGGGCGCGCCCCTGGGCCTGGTCTTGCCGCTGAGCGACGGCGACGCGCTGGCGGCGTCCCTGGCACAGAGCCCGCTGGTCGAGGACCTCGGCGGCGGCCGCCACCGCGTGACCCTGCCCCCCGAGCACCCTCTGCGCATGGGGCTGCGACTGCTGCACGCCGGCCAGGGCCTGGGCTCCCTGGGCGACCTCATGTCGCGGCTCGACGATGCCTCGGCCCTGAGCCTCACGCTGACCCTGGAGCTGCGCGGCGACTGGGCCCTGCTGGTGCCGTCCTTCGAGGCCTCGCTGGTGGCGAGGCAGGTGCTGGCCGCGTTGCCCCTGCAGCTCATGCAACCAGGGGACGTCGCCGCGGCGCTGGACATCGAGCGCATCGAAGACACGTTCCACGAGGAGCTCTCAGGGCTGCGTCAACAACTCCAGGGGCTGGCCGGTCTGGGGGTGCCCGCCGGCTTCGGCGCGCTGCTGGCGGCCGGCATGCGCGAGGGACGGGGGAGCGAGCTCAAGTTGCCCGTGTCGCCCGCGTTTCTCTGGACCGTGGCCGAGCTGCTGGACGTGGGGCAGATCTCCGCGCTGGGCCTGCAGCTCAGCGGCGCCATCCCAGGCCCGCTGGACCCAGGCTCCGCAAGCGCGCAGCGGCAGCCGGTGGAGCTCTCGCTGCGCGTCGCGCGGGAGCAGGCCTCGGCGCTCACGGACGTCGCATCCGCCCTGCGCCCGGCCGGCGACCCGGGCACGGGCTTCTGGCTCGAGGCCGACGCCCCCGCCTTCTCCGCCGCGGTCGTGCGCTGGCTGGCCCCGCTGGCGGAGTTCGTCAAGGGTGAGGGCCCGCCCGCCACGCGCTGGCTCGACAGCCTGGGCGAGCTGCTGGCGCCGTGGTCCGGCCGGGTCGTGCTGCGCCGCATCGACGGCGGCGTGGTGCTCGTGCTGGGCACGCGCCCCGGTCGCAGCTTCGACGGCGCGGGCTGGTCGCACTGGCTCGAGACCCTGAGGGACGCGGCCGGCGCCGACCCGGACCTCGACCCGGCGTCGCTGCTGGGTGCGGACCGGCTCACCCTGCTGCCGCGGGATCAGGGCCTGCTGGCCTTCGACGGGGACGTGGACGCCGACGACGTGCTGGCCGCGCTGGCCGAAGTCACCGACGCCGTCCTGCCCGGGCAGGGCCCCGTGCTGCGCCTGTCCGCGCCGGGGCTGCGCGCCGAGCTGTGGGTCGACGGCACCGAGCTGCGGCTCGAGAGCAGCATCGAGGCCGACCAACTGAGGAGCCTGCGGTGATCCGGGCGAGCGCGCGCAGTCGACCCTGGGTCGGGCGCGGCCAGCTGGGGTCGTCACAGCGGGTGCAGACGTCCGAGCGGGTGCGGACGCGCCGACAGCTCAGCGAGCCTTGCCATGCCCGCTGACGACCTGCCCGTGCGCGGCGGTCTGGTGATCCCCGCCGCCGAGCTGAGCTACCACCTGAGCCACGCCGGCGGCCCCGGTGGGCAGCACGTCAACAAGACCGCGTCGCGCGTGACCCTGCGCTGGTCGGTGCGCGAGAGCGGCGTGCTGTCCGACGCCTGGCGCGCGCGGCTGTTGCAGCGCCTTGCGCCGCGCCTGACCCGCTCCGGCGAGCTGATGGTGCACGCCGACGGCCACCGCAGCCAGCTCGACAACAAGCGCGCGGCCCGCGAGCGCCTGGTGCAGCTGGTGCGCGAGGGGCTGCACGTGCCCAAGTCGCGCCGGGCTACCAAGCCCACCCGCGGCAGCCAGCGCCGGCGCGTCGACGCCAAGAAGCGCCGCGGCGACACCAAGCGCCAGCGCCGCCGCCCGGGCGGCGACGACTGACTCGTCCTGGGCCGTGGGCCTGCGCGAGGGGAGGGTCTCAGCGCCGCACGGCGTACAGCACGGGCGTCACGCTGCGCACGCCGTCGAACACAGGCGCCAGCTCCAACTCCACATCGAAGCGGGAGGCGCAGACGTCCATGATCTGCGCCAGCTCGGGGAACTCGCCGGTGTAGAAGAGGTAGTCGGCGTCGTCCGTCAGCACCTCGGGCGGCTGGCTGCGGTAGTGGAACGGCACGCAGCGGCGGCCCGCGATGACCTCCATGATCTTGGGCACATCGGTCATCAGCACGGCGTCGGGCGCGGCGTGGGTCGCCAGGTGCCGCGCGATCTGCTCCAGCAGCGGGTTCACGTCGATGCGGGCCAGGGAGCCGCTGGCGGGATTCTGCGCGCGATAGGCCGTGTGCGCGGCGACCTGCTCGGGCCAGGCCACCAGGCGCTGCTTCAGGAAGGGACCGGCAAACAGCAGCGGCACCAGCAGCAGCGCCGCGCGGCTGGGGAGGGCCGGCAGGGCCTGCCGCCGCAGCCACAGCGCCGACAGCAACGTGGCTCCCGCCAGCCCGGCCAGCGCCGCCGTGTAGGAGGGAGACCAGCGCCCCAAGACCGTCGGGTTGTGGGAGTGGCGCGCGGCCAGGGTCAGGGTCGCGCCCAGCAGCGCCAGCACCAGCGCCGCGCGGCCCCCAGGCTTCAGGCTGAAGACGCGCGCCCGGGACCAGAGTTGGTCCAGGCCCTCGCCCGCCGCCAGCAGCAGCCAGGGCAGCAGCGGCGCGTAGAAGCGCTCCTGCTGATTGAAGGGCCAGACCAGGTACAGGGCCAGGGTGGCCAGCACGTACACGGCGGCGTCGCGTCGGGCGGCCCCGGCGCGCAGCATGGCCAGCAGTCCCAGCAGCACCGTCAGCGCGAGGGCCGCTCCGGCCAGCAGGATCTCCCCCGCCTTGTCGACGTTGGTGAGCAGCACCGCGGAGGCGCGGGCAAAGACCGTCAGGTTGCCCGCGACGCGCCGCGCCAGGCCGGCGGCGTCCACCCGCGGCAGATCCTCGGGCACGGTCTTGGTCAGGTCGCGCGGGGCGGCGGCCAGCAGCTCGGCGCTGTAGTCGGGAGCCAGGGGCTGGTCGCTGCGCAGCTGCTGTCCGCGCAGACCCCAGGCCAGGGGGAAGACCAGGCCCAGCACCAGCATGAGCGCGGCGCGGCGCCGGCCGCCCTCGGGGTCGCGAGGCCGGGCGAGATGCAGGGCGGGCACCACCAGCAGGGTCACGCCCGCCAGTCGCGTGGCCATGGCCAGCCCCATGCACAGCGCGGATGCCAGGGCGTGGCGCGGCCGCCCGCCCGGGCGCAGGGCTCGATCGGCCAGCAGCATGGCGGCCAGGCTGAGGGCCAGAAAGGGCACCTCCGTGCGCAGGTAGCGCAGCGAGAGGTCGAACAGTGTCTGGCTCATGCCCACGCAGAGCGCCAGCACCAGGGCCACCAGGGGGCCGTAGCCCAGGCGCCGCGCTAGGGCCGCGCTGCAGGCGACGGCTGCCAGCAGCAGGGCCACCAGGGCCAGGTGGAAGGCTGCATAGGCCTCGGGCCCCCGCATCAGGCTGAGCCCCGCCACCAGGCTGGGCAGGCCGGGTGGGTACTTGCCGTGGGGCACGCCCGCCAGCTGGTAGCCGTCCCCAGCCGCCAGCGAGCGACCCAGGCTCACGTACGCCGCGGCGTCGGGATCGATGGTCCAGACGTCGCGCACGCCGCTGCCGAGGGCCAGCCCGAGCAGCGCCAGCCAGAAAATCAGGATTCTAGAGCGAGTTGTGGGCACGATGGGATGACGGTGCGGGAAGACGGGCCCCGAGGCAACACGCAGGTGATATTCGTGCCACCCTCAGGTGTCAAATCTGTGACCTGCATGTTGTCAGGTACTATTGTCCGTCCAGAAGCGTGAGTCCCGCCTCGTCCCGAGCGGGTTCTCGCCGCCCCGGTCCCCCACACGGATTCCGAGCCCGTGTCCGAACCGTCCGCCAGCTCTCCTCAGTCAGCGTCTGAACCGGCGCCGCAGAGGCTCCCCCAGCAAACCCGGCCCAGCCGGCGCGGCTCACGCGGGCCACCCGAGCTGGTGACGGAGGCCTCGCTGGCCCGGGCCGCGCTCGTGGCAGCCGAGACGCGCCACCCGCTGCTGGTGCAGACCGTGGCCAAGGGCCGCACCGCCGAGCGGCAGCAGCTCGACACCGCTCTGATGGACACCTTCCGCGAGCTCGGCTCGGTCACGGCCTACACCTTGCTGGTCGAGCTGAACCACAAGCCGTTCACGCTCATCGCGGCTCGCCAGCTGCGCATGATGGGCGGGCGCTCCGACCCACAGGACGTGGTGCAAGAGGCGTTTCTGGCCATCTACCGCTACCCCACGCGCTTCCGCGCCGACAAGCCGGGATCGTTCCGCAACTGGTCCTACTCCATCCTGCGGAACACGGTCTATCGCAGCCTGCACAAGGACAGCCGCGACGGGGTGCCGGTCGAGATGCTGGCCGAGATCCTCGAGGACCCGAGCGTGACCTCGCCGCTCCAGGCCAGCTCGGACGCCGAGTCGAGCATGCAGTGCAAGAAGGTCCTGGCGCTGATGCTCTCCATGTACTTGCAGGCGTTTGAGACCGAGCTCAAGGATCGCGACCGCGAGGCCCTGCGGCTGGTCGAGGTCGAGCGCCTGGGTTACCGCGAGGCGGCCGAGCGCCTAGGCATCAAGCTCGAGAACTTCAAGATGGTGGTCTGCCGCGCTCGGAAGAAGATCCACAACTTCATGATCCGCGTGTTGGGGACCAGAAGCCTATGAACCTCCAGACACACGCCTGCACCGAGCTGCTCACGGACCTCAACGCCTTCGTTGATGGCGAGCTGAAGTCGTCCGAGGTGGCTCGCATCGCCGGCCACACCGAGGAGTGCGGCGGTTGCGCCGATTACCTCGACACCATCCGCAAGCTGTCGCAGCTGCACCGCCGCTCGGCGGAGTTGCTGGACGGCATGGAGGCCCCGAGCGGCGCCTCCCATGAGGTCAGCGCCGAGAGCAGCAGCGAGGCCAGCCTGCCGCAGCTCGACACGGCCGGTCTGGTCGGTCGGCTGCTGGGGCGCGCCAGCGAGGACGAGTGGGGCACCCTGGGCCGACTGTTCTACGAGCTGGGCAAGGCCTATGTGCTGGAGGGCAATAAGCGCCTCTCGCGCGCCGAGGCCCGCCGCGTGAGCGTACGCACCGCAGCCAGCAACATTCGCCGCACCGAGGCGCGCGCCCGGCAGCGCCTGACCCAGGTCGATCGCCTGGCTGCCGCGGGCGCCGTCGCGTCGCGCGACGGAGCGCGACATGATTCTTCACGGCGCCTGCTGGCTCGCTCCTCACACGCCGGCGCGGGCGCCGTGCTCAAGGGGCGACGCTTCCTCGAAGAGAGCTTGGCGCTGCAGCCTGACCACGATGAGGCCCGGCTCTACCTGGGCTTCGCGCTGCTGGTCAGCGGCCGCGTCGACCGGGCCCGGGCGGAGTTCCGCCGGGTGAACCGCGAGGCCGCCGAGCCCGCGCTGCGGCTGATGGCCATGCAGTGGTTGGGCAACCTGGCCGTGAACACCGGGCGCCTGGACGATGCCATCGGCTGCTACGAGGAGGTCGTGACCTCCGACATCGCCGTGGGCGAGTCGCGCCTGTTCTCATCGTTCCTCAACATGCCCGTGACGCTGGCCAAGCTGGGGCGCTGGGATGAGGCCGCCGGCCACTTCTCGGTCCTGGCTCAGCGCTTCCCGGAGCGCATCGATCACGTGCGCGAAATGCTCGCTGGGATGACGGCCTTCCGCCGTCTGCTCGACCAGAACCTCCCGCTTCAGCGCACGCTTCACGATAAGGTTCCCGGCCTGTTCGCCGCTGCCTGACGGACGCACCACCATGATGCCCAAGACATCCAACTTCCACAGCCCCAGCCTGCTGGCCCTGTTCGGCGTGATGCTGCTCGCATTGCTGGCCGGGCCGGTCCATGCCGGCGGTGACAACGACCCCGTGGGCGACCTCCCCAAGGGTGGCGCAGGCTTGGCGGCCGACGGCGCGGGCCCAACCCAGAATGAGGCCTCCAGCTCCGACGAGCCCGGCGTGGGTGCGGGCGGCGTGCTGGTCGCCGGTGACGGCCGCTCCGCCACGCTGCGCGTGACCACAGACGCGGTGGTGCAGCACGCTAGCCCGGTGAGCGGGCAGCCGCTCCAGGCTCAAATCGACCCCGCGGCAGAGGCCTCGCTGCTGCTGCCGGATGACGTCGTCATGGCCGAGGGCTTCCTCGTGCTGGATGAGGCCGCCCAGAGGGACCTGGGCGCGCTGCTGTCCGGCGCCGTGCCGCTGCAGGCCATACTGCGCACGGGCATGCTGGCTGAGTTGGATCTCGAGCAGTTTGCGCGGCTGGGGGCCAAGCACCTGCCCAGCGGCTGGAGCGCCACCTGGGTCGTGTTCAGCGTGGACTCGCAGGGCTTGCCGCACCTGGCGGCCGCGCGGGTCTCGGCCGACGGAGCGCTCACGGAGGTCGTGATCGACTGACGCCGTTCTACGCGAGCGCGGGCCTGGTCCCGCCTCGCGACGCGCCATCCACGGGCGCCGGTTCCCCGCGCGGGGAACCGGCGCTCGTGGCGTTTGAGGGCGCGTCGGGCGGATCGTGGGAACTCCATGTATCAGCCGTGTGCAGGTCTCCTCTTGGACTCTGGAGGCCGGTCGTGACTTGCGACAGGCAGCCCCCCGCCTTCTCTTCCCGGCACAGCCATCACACAGGAGCAGTCCCATGTTGACCCGATTCATCGCCTTGGCCCTGGTGGCCGCGACGACGCCGCTCGCGAGCGCCGCACAGATCTACGTGCCTGCCGGTGGCGACCTGCAGGCGGCCATCGATTCCGCCGTCGCCAATGACGAGATCCTCGTGGATGGCGGCGTCCACGCCCCCGTGGTGATCGACAAGCCCCTGTCGATCACGGGCGTGGTGGGCAACATGCCGCTCTTGCGACCCACGGACGTCAGCGAGTTCATCTGCCCGTTTCCCTTTGGCGGTTGCAGCACGTTTGAGGCCGACGCGCCGATCCGGCTGGCGGGCGCCGGTGGTGTGGTCACTCTGACGGGGCTCCAGATCGCGGGCTCCGTGGAGCACTCCTTCTTCAGCAACTTCCCTTCCGCCATCGAGGGCGGTGGCTTCCACCAGCTGGACATCGTGGATTGCACCGTGACGGCGCCGGAGAGCATGAACCCCACGGGTCTCAGCGTCGCGAACCACGCCGTGAATGTGAGCATCGACGAGATCACGGTGACGGACTCCACCATCACGGGCGGCACCCCGGTGAGCGACACCGCCTGGCCCACGGAGTACATCTTCCCGGCCGGCGATGGCATTCGCACCACCGGCGACGTGACGATCTGCGGCTCGACGGTGCGCGGCGGCAACGGGCTGGTGACCAACGCCCACGACCAGATGTGGACGGTGGGCTGCGCGGATTTCTCCGGTGGTAACGGCGGCGCGGGTGTCCGCACCGGGGGCACCGTCTCGCATGGCAACAGCACGATCGCAGGGGGCAACGGCACCGTCCTGACCATCTGGTGGCAGGGCCCCAGCTACAGTTGCGCCCGGCCCGACGGGTCGGACTTCGCCGTGCCGGCTGGCCAAGTGATTCCGACCAGCTGCGGTGGCTCGGCGGCGGCCTGGAGCAACGTGGGCAGCGCCTTGCCCGGCGTCTTTGGCGACCCGGACTTTACGGGTAGCGGCCCGCTCACCCCGGGCAGCAGCAACCCGCTGGTGCTGAGCAACGCCGCGCCGAACGCGCACGCCGCGCTCTTCTATAACCTCATGAGTGATCCGGTGGCCTTCAAGGGCGGCATGCTGGAGGTCGGCGCGCAGTACTACCTGTACCCCTTCCTCACCAGCGCTGTCGGTGAGATCGCCTTCGACCTCACCATGCCGGCCACGGCACTGCCCGCGGGCACGGAGTTGTTCGCACAGTGGGTGATCCAGGACGCCGCGGCGGCGCAAAACTACGCGATTTCCCCCGCGATCAAGGCCATCCCCTGATCTGAACCCTGCCCGGGTGGCGGCGCCGTACTCGGCGGCGGCGCTACCCGGCTTCCGCACAGCCCGGCCTGCTCAGGTGTGCCGGAGCGCTGCTCAACACGGGCCCGCCTGCTGGGCATGGTCCGCTTCTCGATGCGCCATCCACGGGCGCCGGCTCCCCACCCGGGCGCCGGCGCCCGTGGTCTTTTCCGTCACGCTGCCGGCTCCCCTTCCTAGGCCTCCCCTAAGGTTTCCGGGCAAGTGACGGGGTGTTTTCCGGCACCTGCGTATTTTCGAGGTACGGTTCCACTCTTGGCTGTGTGTGGCAGCGCTCACGTGTTCATGGGGCGGGCGCCTGTTCCGATCGAATCGGGTCTCTGACCCGCTCCACGCCATGCTCCCCCTCTGTATCGATGGAGACGCGACTCCGTGAGCCTGATTTCCCGTACTTGGCCGACGATGGTGATGTGGGCGCAGCGGCCGGCGTGGCCTGCGCGGCCCTGCAGCGGAGCCGCGGTTTGAGCCGCGGCCTACCCGCTACGGTGACGCCCTATGGGCGTCACGACTCGCTGACCTGCCAGCTGGCCAGGGGCGCCCAGGCCGGGGCGCCGGGCATGTTCGACGCGCTCTACGATCGCTTGGGCCCGTCGATCCTGATCTGGGCGCGCATGCCCAGGCATTGCCACCTGCGCTCCTGCATGGAGCCCGAGGACTTGGTGCAGGACGTCTGGATCCGGGCCACGCGCAACTTTGACGCCTTCGACCCCACCCGCGGGTCGTTTCGGCGCTGGATCTTCAAGATCGCCAAGAACCTGTCGATCGACCTGCTGCGACAGTTTGCCCGGGCCGAGGGTCGCGGAGCACCCCAAGCGCTGGGCGGCAGCTCCATGCGGGTCTTGGCCGCTGAGTCGGGCTGTGACCCTTCGACCTGGCAGCAGGCGGCACGCAGCGAGGAGGTCACGGCCTTTCTCGTCCGCGTCTCCGCCCTGCCGGGGGACGAGCAGCTGCTGCTGATGCACTGCGGCATGGAGGATCTGCCCGTGGCTCAGGTGGCCGTGCGCCTCGAGATCTCGGAGGCTGCGGCGCACAAGCGCTGGCAGCGGCTGCGCGCGCGACTGGCCGAGCAGGGCCTGCCCGACGGCATCATCGAGTAGCGCCGCCGTCGAGGCCCAGCAGGGCGCGCTCGTCGGGCGCCAGGGCCCGGGGTGTGAGCCCGGACTGGGCGGGATGCACTGGCCAGAGCCGCGCCGTGCCGTCCAGGCTGGCGGTGATGACCAGCTGCCCGTCCGGGCTGAAGGCGCCCTGGGTCAGCTGGCCGTCGTGGCCCGTGAGCCGCATGTGCGGCACGAGCTGCTGGCCTTCGAGGCGCAACAGGAACCCGGTCCCATCGGATGAGCACGTCAGCACGAAGCCCTGAGATGCCACGGCCAGGTGGCGGATCGAGCTGGTGTGGACCCGGTGAATGATGGCGGGGCGATTCCAGCCGTCGGGCCAGTGCATGACGGCGCCGCGCCACTTCTCCGACGCGATCGGCCGTCCGTCCGGGAGCCACGCCACGCCGCCCAGGGGGCCCTCACGGACGAGCGTCTCGATCTCACCCTGCACGAGGCCCATCCGGCGGATCGTGGCGTCTTGATTGGCGCTGAACAGCGATTGGCCGTCGGGCCCGAAGGCCAGGTCGAAGACCCGGGTCTCTGACCGGTGTGCCTTCTCGCGGTCCCACGTCTCGCTGACGAAGATCGGCGTCGGCTGCTCCGGGGACCAGAGCCGAACCGAGCGATCGCTACCCGCCGAGGCCACGCGCCGGCCCTGCGGCCCCACGCGGATCTGCTGGATGGGGCCGGTGTGCCCCGTCCAGTCGCGCAGCAGCGTCCCGTTCAGGTCCCACAGGCGCAGCTCGCCCATGTCGGAGGCGGTGACCACATGCCCGGCGTCCAGAAAGCGTCCGTGGGTGACGCCGCCCGCGTGGGGTCCGAGGCGCAGCATCTGCTGACCCTCCTGGCTCCAGATCCGGGCCTGCCCGTCATCGCCGCCGGTCAGCACGGCGCGGCCGTCCGGTGAGTACTCGGCCACGCGCACCGGCGCCCCGTGCGGCAGCGTGAAGAGGCAGCGCGTGCGGGCCACGTCCCAGACCTTGGCGGTGCCGTCAGCAGACGCGGTCAACGCCCGCGAGCCATCGGGAGAGAAGCGCGCGCTCAGCACCGTTCCGTCGTGGCCGACCAGCGGGCATGGCGGGCGCCGCTGGAGCGACCAGACCAACTGCTGATATGACGATGAAATCACGAGCTCGCGCTCGTCCGCGCCCCAGCGCAGGTCGGTGGCGAAGTGGCCGAGTTGGCAGTGATCGAGCTGCTCCCCGCTGGCGGCGTCCCAGAGCGTGACGTTGCTGTTGAGGTTGGCTGTGGCCAGGCGATCGCCGTCCGGGTCGAAGGCGATGGCGTAGGTCGAGCGGCCGCCGCTCTGGCTCAGCGTCAGGCGCGGCTTGCGGGGGTCTGCCTGCCAGTCCCAGACGAACGCGCTCTGGCCCGACTCCACGGCCAGGTCGCCCGGGTCGCAGGCGGTCGCCAGCTGTCCGTCGGCGCCGAAGTCGACGTCCAGGACCTGGCCGGGATGGCCCAAGCTGGCCAGCGTCTCGCCCCGCTCCAGGTCCCAGACGCGCGCGCTGCCGTCCTCACTGCCCGTGGCCAGCCGGGCTGTGTCATCAGAGAAGTCTGCCGAGCGCAGCGGCGCCGCGTGCCCTGCGAGGCTGTGGAGCAAGTGGCCGTTGGAGGTGTCCCAGACGTGGGCCACGGCATCGGCCGACTCGTCGGCGTGCCAGCTGAAGGTCGCGAGGCGTGTGCCGTCGTTGCTCAGGGCGCTGTGTACGGACACGGTCGCCGGGTACTCATGCAGCAGCACCGGGGCCTCGCTGCCTTGCAACGACCACAGGTACAGGCGCCCGTCGCTGTCCCCCGAGAAGGCGCGGCCCGTTGCCCAATGGGCCACCAGCAGGGTGATCGGCGCGTCGGATGGCGTGTACTCGGAGACGCTGCGGCGTGAGCCGAGGTCCCAGAGTGTGATCCGGCCGGCGTCGTCCCCGACCAGGAGTCGGGTTCCGTCCGGGCTCAGGTCCAGACGCGCGACGGGGGCGCCCGCCTCCAGCGAAAAGGCCAGCTCCCAGCTGTCGGTGTCAAACACCCGCAGCTGCGTGCCCTCCGCGCCGGCGGCCACAGCCCCCTCCCAGTCGAAGGCCTCCTTGGGCATCTTGCCGATGGCGCGGTGATCCCGGAACTCGAGCAGGACGCGCAACAGCGCATCATTTGTTGCCTGCGCGTGGGGAGCGAGGCGGTGGGCCTCGCTGGCCACGGCGTAGGCAAAGCCCGGGCGGGCGGGCGCATTCTCGATGGCAACCCGGGTCATGGACTCGACCAGCCGCTCGACGCCGCGCTGTTCGGCCTTGAGGTAGAGGTTGCCGACCAGGGTCAGCAGCGCGACCAGCCCCACCAGCACGGTGCTGATGCGCGGGTTGCGTTGGACCCAGCGCAGGGCGCGTCTGGGCCGGCCGGGGGGGGAGGCCAGGATGGGCTTGTGCTGCCGGATGCGGCGCAGGTCATCGGCCAGCAGCTCCGCGCTGGCGTAGCGCCGTCGCGGGTCGCTGTCGAGGGCCACCGCCAGGACCGCATTGAGCTCTCGCGGCAGCTTGGGGTTGAT
>QNBX01000013.1 GCA_003644265.1 Planctomycetota bacterium | reverse complement strand
TCCCGCGCACAAATCGCGAGAATCCTCCGGCGAGCCCCCGCGCGCTTGGGCTGCTACGCAGCGGCGTGACGGCATCTCAAAACGGCCCTTCCGCCACAGGCTGCTAGCGTCAGGCCCTCCTCGACGTAGCCCAGGACCGGCGCGTCGGCCCCGCTGGGCACGATGTCCTGGCCCGCGTCGTGCTCGCTGCGCGCTGCGCTGAGGAGGAAGGCCTGAAGGGTGTCGCTCATGAGCCGATTCAAGGAGATGGTGCTGCGCGCCCGAGCTGCCCGCAGCCGGAGCCGCCTCGAGCGCGGCCCGCGCATGTGGAGCAGCGCAGGCGCTCACGAGGGCCAACGCGATGACGACGCTAGCAAGGCCGCCGCGGCCGATGCAATGCGCTCCGTGTCGGGGGCTGGCGGCGGCCCCACCCCGGCGGCACAATCGGGCGCCGCCCCCGCCCTCCGGAGTCCGACGTGCAGGCCTACAAGCAGGAGTTCATCGAGTTCATGGTGCGCTGCGGCGTGCTGACGTTTGGGGACTTCGTCACCAAGAGCGGGCGCCGCACGCCGTTCTTCGTCAACACCGGCAAGTACGAGACCGGCTCCCAGCTGGCCACGCTGGGCCGCTACTACGCCCAGGCCATCATCGAGCACCTGGAGCTGCCCCCGCAGGTGCTGTTCGGGCCGGCCTACAAGGGCATCCCGCTGGTGGCCACGACCTCCATGGCCCTGGCCGCCGAACACGACCTGGACGTGGCCTTCTGCTTCGATCGCAAGGAGGCCAAGGACCACGGCGAGGGCGGCTCGCTGGTGGGGCACGCCCCGCGCAACGGCGAGCGGGTGCTGATCGTGGAGGACGTCACCACCGCGGGCACCTCCGTGCGCGAGACCGTGCCCAAGCTGCGTGCGGCCGCCGACGTGACCCTGGCCGGCCTGATCGTGTCGGTGGATCGCCAGGAGCGCGGTCAGGGCGAGGCCTCCGCCCTGACGGAGCTGAGCGCTGAGTTCTGCATGCCCACCTTCGCCATCGTCACCGTGCAGGAGATCATGCAGCACCTGCACGGCCGCGAGTTGGACGCCGGGGTCGTGATCGACGACGCCTGCCTGGCCGCGATGCAGGCCTACCGCGCCGAGTACGGCGCCTGCTGAGCGCTGACGCGCCGGATCGGCGCAGGGTCGGAGCGGGGCCGGAGCGGGGCCGGAGCGGGGTCGGAGCGGGGTCGGAACGGGGTCGGCGCGGGGTCGGCGCGGGGCGGATCCGGGCTCGAACGGGGCCGCTGGGCCGCCGGGCCGCTGCGCTGAAGCCGCCTCACGACCCGCCGTGAGCCGGGTCAAGAAATCACGATTGATTTCCTGACACGTCAATCAGTTGTTTGGCATGATGTTTTGTCTGGCCCTCCGAATGGCCTGTTCTGGACAATCGAGGGTCTGTCGGCCACCGCACCGCGGATGGCCCCGCTGCCGATCTTCGGAGGAAGAACCATGCGTTGCCCCCGCCTGTTGCCCGCCGGGCTGGACTCCTGCTTCCGGGGCGCGATCGCCCTGTTGGCCGTCGCCCTCGTCGTCGCGTTCCCATCGAACGCCGCCGCGCAAGCCAGCATCGCCTCGCTCTCGACCGACAGCGTCGTCGTGGGAGACAGCGTGCAGGTGATCGGCACGGGTTTCGGCGCCAAGCCGCCGCGTGTCTGGCTCACCACCAATGGCAAGACGCGCGCCAAGGGCACCGTGGTCAAGCTGCTCGAGCTCACCAACGACGGCGAGCTGATGGTGCTCATCAAGCGGGCGCGGGAGGGTGACTACTCCCTGATGGTCAAGCCCAGGGGCAAGGGCATCGCCCCGGTCATGTCCCCCGCCACGCTCGGCGTCGAGGGACCCGAGATCGTCCTGGTCGACACCGACGAACCGGCCCTGCCCAACGACGAGATCAGCGTGCTCGTGAACAACCCCAGCGGCAAGCAGGAGAAGCTGCTCGTCATGGGCAAGAACGCCAAGATCGTCTCCAAGGCGACCACGGACGAAGAAGGCGTCTGGGAGTTCGTCATGCGCGTGCCCACCTCGGTTCCGAACGGCACCTGGGACGTGAAGTTCACCGACAACGTCGGCGCAGACCTGGAGGTCGGAGGCCTGGCCATCGTCGGCAGCACCAAGAAGCTCGGCAAGCCCGTCATCGACGCGAAGCTCGACGGCTTCAAGAACTTCAAGGTGAGCAACAAGAAGGTGATCGTGGGCGCGACGTTCAGCGGCCCCACCACCGTCCTGGGCGACACGGGTGGCAACAACGCCCGGCGCCTTCAGCTCGTGCTGCCCTTCGTGGTGGCCAAGGACCTGGCGCCCGGGCAGTACACCACCGCCCCCGCCATGATCAGCTACGTCGAGACCAACAAGGGCGAGCCCAGCGTCGAGCTCATGTCGGCTGACGACAGCTTCGTGATCCTGGTCAGCGCCGTGCAGGAGGGCATCGTGGCAGGGTCATTCCACGGCGAGCTCTTCCCCATGACCGAGGGCGTGGAGCCCGTGGCCGTGTCCGGCACGTTCATCTACGACGGCACCTACTCGGCCGACGCCGGCGACGGCGCGACCTCCACAGAGATCGCCAAGGACCAGCCCGCCCCGGGCGTGAGCCCCCAGATCCTCGACGTGCGCGGCACCAGCGGCGCCACGGGCAACTACGAGGTCGGCGACCGCGTGGCCATCACCTATCGACTGCTCAAGGACGACGGCAGCGGCTGGCTGCTGGACGAGATGAACGCGGGACGCATCGCGCTCTCCGGCCCCACCTTCAACTACCAGCGCGTGATCGCTCAGCTCAGCGACGTGATCACCGCCTCGGTGGACAATGGCGACGGCACCTACACCTACACCCTGCCGCCGCTGCCCGCCACCTACCTGCCGCCCTACAACGACACGCCCGACTTCGACGAGGACGACGGCGAGCTGCAGGGCCAGGACCTGCTGGACGGCACCTACACCGTCGGCATGTGGTTCGAGTGGAGCTACAGCGTCGAGGGCGACAGCCACAAGGAGGTCGGCACGACCCTGTACGACATCCTGGTCGGCGCCTCGGTCAAGCAGCTCGTCCCGCGGGCCGTGACCAGCTCTGACAACTGCAACGCCTGCCACGGCGTGCTGCAGTTCCACGGCGGCGGGCGCCGCACGACCGAGCTGTGTGTGCTGTGTCACACGGCTGGCGCCGAGGACCGCAACACGACCCCCGACGACGCCCCCGACGGCACGCCCGGCGTGACCATCGAGTGGAGCGTGATGGTGCACAAGCTGCACAACGGCGCCTACCTGCCGAGCGTGCTGGGCGTGACCACGGACAGCGACGGCAAGCGCGTCTACGACGCCGAGCCCGTGCCCTACCAGATGATCGGCTACAAGGACCACGTGGTCGACTACTCCGACACGCACCTGCCCGCCTGGCCCCACGTCAACGAGCCCATGCCCCGCGACGCCGGCTACGAGCTGATGCTGACTGAGGAGCAGCAGGACCTCGAGGACACCATGCGCAGCGCCAACACGAACTGCGTGCTGTGCCACGGCGACCCCGACGGCGACGGCCCCATCGAGAAGCCCGCCCAGGGCGACTTCGCCTACTCCGTCATGCGTCGCAACACCTGCGGCTCCTGCCACGACGACTGGGTGCACGAGCTGCCCTACCGCGCCAACACCTCGACCATGCCGGGGCAGACCAGCGACGCCACCTGCACCCTGTGCCACCCCACCGAGGGTTCGTCCCTGGCCACCATCGACGGCCACCTGCACCCGCTGCTCGACGAGACCTTCGCCGAAGGCCTGGTCTTTGACGTGCAGTCGGTCACGGCGGACGGCGAGGGCACGGCCAACATCGGCCCCGGCGACAAGCTGGCCATCAGCATGTTCCTGCGTGACGCCATGGGCAACGAGATCGAGCCCGACAGCCTGGACGACATCCGCCTGGCCCTGGCCGGCCCGACGGACCGCATGAACCTGCTGCTGGGTTACCAGGTCATCCCCGCCGAGGCGCTCACGGGCAGCCAGCCCTACACCTTCCGTCCGCCCATGCGTGTGCACTTCGAGATCCTGGGCACGGCCACGGCGGAGGACGACGTCTTCGCCGCGACGTACACGCCCATGTGGGACATGAGCGCTCACGCGACGCAGCTCTGGCAGCGCACCGGCAGCGAGGGCGGCGACAGCGTGCTGAGCGCGGACGTGCTCCCGCCCATCAACTTTGTCGACGTAGATGATCCCAGTGGATTCGAGCGCGACGACTTCGTGGTGATCGACGACGGTGAGGACGGCGAGGAGTACCTGCAGATCCAGAACGTGATCGACAACCGGCTCTGGTTCGCCTCACCGGTCACGACGTCGTACGCGCCGGGCCCGCTGGTGGCGCACGACATGGGCGCCAGCGTGCGCGGCGTCACGCTCGACGAGCTCGATCAGGGTGACGACTTCAGCCTCGAATTGAGCACCAGCACCGTCACCGAGGTCGCCGCCTGGATGGATGACGCCGTCATCATCAGCACCTACTCCAGCGACTTCATCGTGCCGGAGAGCTACGGCCTGACCTACAACGCCGGCCCCGACCTGACGGAACGGGACGGCCTGTGGACCGGCAAGCAACTGGTGGACGGCACCTATACCCTGGCCATCTGGGGCGAGAAGGAACGCACCCTGGAGCTGTTCGGCGAGACCAACGACTACCTCGAGGGGGCGCCGGGCGTGAAGCACGACTTCCTCTTGGGAGACGCCACAACGATCGAGCCCTGGGACAAGATCGCGAGCATCGCGAACTGCGCCAGCTGCCACGTGGACATCCAGTTCCACGGCGGCCACCGGCGCGGCCTTGAGTCGTGCATCAGCTGTCACGGCGTCGCGGGCGCGGCGGACCGGCCCCAGTACGTGGCCACCTCAGCCAGCGCCACCGACGGCGTGACCATCGCCTTCCGCGAGATGGTGCACAAGATCCACAGCGGCGCGGACCTGGCCAAGGGCGATGAGTACGTGGTCAACGGCTACGGCTACGACCCGAACGGCGTCAACAACGTCAGGGAGCACATGTACGACCACGTGGTGTACCCGCGCATGCCCGATGGCGTCTTCGACTGCGCCTCGTGCCACGGCGAGGACAACGGCTCCTCGTGGATCCTGCCGCGCGACACGCGCCACCCGAGCGAGGCCGTCCTGCCTCCGCGCGAGTGGGCCGTGGTCTGCGGCGCCTGCCATGACGACGACACCTCCGTGGCGCACATCGAGTCCATGTCTTCGCCCGTGTCGGGGGCCGAGTCGTGCCTCGTCTGCCACGACCAGGGCATGCCCCAGGCCGTGGACAAGATGCACGTCCGGCGCTAGTCCGGCACGCGTAGGGCACAGCGCCTCGGCGCATCAGCGGCGGGCGCGGCTCCCTGAACGGGGCCGCGTCCGCCGCTCTCGTTTGCGGCGACGGCGTTCAGAGGCTGCCGCCTGCGATGGCACTCGCGCCGCCCGCCAGCTCACGCCCCCACGCCGCCCCCACGCCGCCCCACCCCGGTACGGCGCGCGGCGTCAGTCACCGCGCGCGTCACCGTGCGCGCGGCGCCGGTCGCTCCCGCGCACTCCCGCGGCCACGCCCAGCAGGATCAGCGCGGTGCCGGCCAGGGTGCTGGGCCCCACGCTCTCGTCGCCGAAGAGCACGCCCAGCAGCAGCGCCACCAGCGGGATCACGTAAGCGATCAGCGAGAGCCGGAACGCCGCCACGTGGCGCAGCAGCCAGAAGTAGACGCCGAAGGTCACCACCGTGCCCATGACGGCCAGATAGACCACGGAGAAGAGCGCCTGCCCCGTGAGCTGCCAGGGCAGGTCGCGCTCCAGCCAGAACCAGAGCGCCAGGAACATGGGGCCTGAGAAGAGCATGCCGTTGCGGTTGAGCAGGGCCGAGCTGGCGCCGTGAGCCCGCAGCTTGAGCACGGTGGTGCCCAGCGCCACCACGCCCGCGCCGAAGATCACGGCCGCGCCCCAACCCCAGGCGGCGGGCCCCGCATTGGCCAGGTCGGTGAAGAACAGCAGCACCACCCCGCCGAAGCCCACCGAGAAGCCGGCCCAGGCCCGGGCGGGCAGGCGCTCGCCGGGGATGGCCAGGTGTCCGCACAGCGCCATGAGCAGGGGATACACGGCCCAGAGCACGGCCACCAAGCCCGACGACACCACCAACTCGGCGCGATAGACGATGCCGTAGCTCACGCCGAACTCCGCGATGGCCACCACCAGGGTGAGCCCCCAGCCCGGGCGCGTGCCGCCCTCACGGCGCCGGATGGCCGGGGCGATGGCCGCCATCACCAGGCCCGCCAGGCAGAAGCGCAGGCCCAGCCCCAGGAACGGCGGCAGGTCCACCAGGCCCTGCTTGATCACCAGCCAGGTGCTGCCCCAGACGACGCTCAGCAGCGCCAGCAGCAGGGTGACCACCAGCGCCGACGGCGGGCGCGGCGCGAGGGGCGGCGCAGACCGCTCTGTCACGCGCTCCCTTGCCGACTCCTCGACCGACTCGCCCACCGGCTCCTCCACCGGCTCCTCCAGCGACTCATCCAGCGACTCCCCCTCCGACTCTCCCGAGCGCTCGACACCGGAGCCGCTCACTCGTCGCTCCCGGCGAAACGACGGGCGGCCAGGGCCCAGCACAGCGCGGCCAGCAACAGCAGCGGCCAGAGCCCCGCCGCGCTCGGCTCCTGCCCCAGGAGGGCCGGCAGCTGGGGGACGTAATGAAAGGGCGAGAGCCAGCGCACCGCGTCCATGCCGGACCACAGGAAGCCCAGGAACTCCACCAGGTAGGCCGGCACCAACGCGGCCGCGAGCCAGGTCACGGCCACACCTCGCCGCGGCGCGTACACCCCCGCCAGCAATGCCAACCCGCCCACCGCCAGCAGCAGCGCGACCAACCCCAGCCCGGCCTCGACGTGCACCTCAAACGGGACCGTCTGATCCAGCGAGACCATGCTCAGCCCGAGCATGCCGCCCCCCAGCAACATGGCGGGCTGGATCAGCGCCAGCAACACCACGCACAGCACGATGCCGCCCAGGTAGGCGCCGCGCGAGACGGGCCGGGCCAACAGCGCCCCCAGCAGCCCCTCCTCGCGGTCGGCCGCCGTGCCCGTGGCGAACAGCGCCACCATGGAGCACATGACCGTCATGGCCACGG
This sequence comes from Planctomycetota bacterium, assembly GCA_003644265.1. The sequence continues at coordinate 42,402 of QNBX01000013.1, read as the reverse complement.
GATGGTTGAAGCCCATGCTGACCACCCCGTCGGCGGAGAAGTCGCGCAGCTTGTCGTGCACCAGCTGCTGGAAGAACGAGGGCAGCATGTCCACCACGGCCTGCATGCCGGCGCCGCCGTCGAACTGCTCGGCGATGTGCACCAGCCCGACCTCGAACACGAACAGGCCCAGCAGCACCAGGGCCAGCAACCCGCGATGCCGCGCCAGCCAGCGCCGGGCCAGGATCAGGCTCACGCGCGCGCTCATGAGCGCGCCTCGCGGGCCGCGTCGCCGTACCAGTGGGCAAACGCCGCCGACAGGTCGGGCTCTGGAAACGCCAGCTCGTCCACCGGGTGGCTGGCCAGCACCGCCAACAGCGGGTCGAGGGCGCCGGCCACCTGCAGCACGAGACGCGCGCCGTCACGCTCCAGGATCACAGCGCCGGCCGCGCTCAGCGCCGCCACCGGCGGCGCGCCCCGGAAACGCACCAACATGTGTCGTGTCAGGCGCCGTCGGAGCTCCGACACGCTCCCGCGCTCCACCAGGCGCCCCCCACGCAGCACCGCCACCGAGTTGCAGCTGCGGTCCACCTCCGAGAGCACGTGCGAGCTGTGCAGCACGGCCTTGCCCGCGGCCGCCGCCTCGCGCAGCAGCTCGAAGACCGCCTCGCGCACCAGCGGGTCGAGGGCGTTGGTGGGCTCGTCCAGCAGCAGCAGCTCAGGGTCGTGCTGCCAGGCGGCCACCAGCCCCAGCTTCTGACGCGTGCCGGAGGAGTCGTCGCGCACCGGCCGCGACAGGTCGGCATGGCTGAGCCCGAGGCGCTCGCACAGCTCGCCCACGCGGGTCGCGTCGGGGGGCGCGTCGCCGGGCGCGTGCAGCCGCGCGTTCAAGGCCAGCATGGCGTGGCCGTCCAGGCGCGGATCCAGCGCCAGCTCTCCCGGCAGGTAACCCAGCCCGGCCCGCGCGGCGGCCTCCCGCGGCGAGCGCCCGAACAGGCGCACGCTCCCGGCCGTGGGCACGGCCAGTCCCAGGGCCAGGCGGATGGCGGTGGTCTTACCGGCGCCGTTGGGCCCCAGCAGCCCCACGACCTCACCGCGCGACACGTCCAGGGTCAGGTCATCAAGCGCGAGCACGTCGCCGAAGCGCTTGCTCAGCCCGGACAGTGCGAGGAGTGTGTCGGCCATGGCGGCTCCGGGCGCCGGCTCAGCGCAGCAGATCGCACTCGGCGACCCAGTCCGCGCTGGCCGCGCTGGCCGCGCTCACCTGCCCGGGACGGTCCAGCATGTGCGCGGCGCCGACGAGCCGGGACGGAGACCAAGCCAGGAACCGGGACGTTGCGGGGACGAGGGTCAGGGCACGGGCTCCGCTGCGGGCGGCTCACGGTAGCATCGCCCTACGGCGCGGAGGCGCGCGCCGTCAGCGCGTCACCGACAGCGTCCTCGCCCTCGACGCACAACGCCGTCGTCGCCCCCCCACCGCCAGCCACGACACGCCGGCGCTGGCCGGTTCTCCGAGGCCGCGCGCAGGGGTACGCTGCCTGCCTATGGACTTCCCTACACGCACGGTTCAGCTGCCCACCGCCGGCGGCCTCGAGTTCGAGGTGCTGGCCGACGACGCCATCATCGGCCCCGCCATCGAGCAGGGCGCCTGGGCCGAGGACGAGGTGGCGCTGATGGGCGCCCACATCGGCGCCGGCAAGCGCGTGGTGGACCTGGGCGCCAACGTGGGCTGGTTCGCCGTGCAAGCGCTGCTGGCCGGCGCAGAGGTGCACGCCTTCGAACCCGTGCCAGCCATCGCCGCCCTGGCGCGGCGCAACGTGGAACGCGCCATGGCCTGCCCCGGCGCCGGCAAGGGCCACGTGCACGAGCTGGCGGCGGGCGCCGAGCGCGGCAGCGCCGAGATCGTGCTGGGCGGCAGCAACCACGGCGACAACCGCGTGCTCGATGAGGGCGCGCGGTCCGCCCCGGACGACATGTCGGGCGGCGAGCACGTCACGATCCAGATCGCGCCGGTGGATGAGCTGGTGGCCGGCCCGATCGACTTCCTCAAGATCGACACCCAGGGCAGCGAGTGGCACGCGCTACAGGGCTGCCGCCGGCTGATCGAGGACTCCCCGCGGCTCGGCCTGCTGCTGGAGTTCTGGCCCTGGGCCCTGCGCGGCGCCACGCCCGCGGCCCTGCTCGACGTGCTGGTGCAGAAGGGCTTCACGCTGGGCAAGGCCACCGACGCCCCCTACCCCATGAGCGCGGCGCGCATCATGCGCCAGATGGCCGACCGCATGGGCCCCACCGGCGGCATCGACCTGTTCGGCGTGAAGGGCAAGGCCTTCCACGTGCTGGGTCTGGGCGCGCGCTTGAAGGGCGCCGTGCGCTCGCTCAAGGAGGCCTAGCAGCCAGCGGCTCCCCCGCGAAGCGACCGCGCTCGTCCTGCACCACGCGCGCCATGGCACAGGCCGGGTCGTGGGTAAAGAACACGCGGCCGTCGCGCGTCACGAGGTCCGTGAGCAGCGCGCGCTTCTCGTCGATCAGGCGCTCGGGGAAGCGGTCGTAACCCATGGTGATGGGCAGGTGCATCCACGGCAGCCCGGGGATCAGATCGCCCACGAACACCAGCGGGCCAGCGGCGGTGTCGAGCTCGGTCATGAGCAGGCCCGGCGTGTGGCCATCGCTGGTATGGAACCGGTAGCCCTCCCCGAGCACCGCGCTGCGCTCGCCGTCCACGACCTCGAGCCGGCCGCTGTCGAGCAGTTGCGCGTTGAGACCCGGGAGGAAAGAGGCCCGATCGCGATCGTGGGGCGCGACGGCCCGCTCCCAGGCGGCGCGGCCCAGCACGAAGCGCGCCGAGGGAAACAGCAGCCTGGGCTCGGCGTCCGGCTGCCACGCCGAGAGCAGGCCGCCGGCGTGGTCAAAGTGCAGGTGGCTCAGCACGACCACGTCGATGTCCTCGTGACTCAGGCCGCGGGACGCGAGCGAGTCCAGCAACACGTGCTCGGGCTCGGTCACCCCGAAGCGCTCGCGCAGCCGGGGCTCGAAGAAGGCGCCCACGCCGGCCTCGAACAGGACGCGCCGGGGCGGGCCATCGACGCTCTGCTGTTCCACCAGCAGGGCCCGGCAGGCCAGGTCGATGCGCCCGGACTCGTCGGGCGCGGACCAGCGCTCCCAGACGGTGCGGGGGCAGTTGCCGAACATGGAGCCCCCGTCGAGCTTCTGGCTGTTGCCGAGCAGGGGGGTGAGCGTGGCCTTGAGCGTCATGCGGCGAGCATGGCGCCCCAGCCGCCGCCGCGCCAGCCCGCCTCGCTGGCCGTGCCCGTCGATCCCAGCACGCCGGGTGCGCCCGTGCGCGCACCCCATGCCGACCCCATGCCGACCCCATGCCGACCCCATGCCGACCCGAGGCCAACTCCAGGTCCACCTTGGCCGCCCACCGCCGGGCGCGCCGGAAGCCAACGACACGCACGCGCCCGTCACGTCTGCGCCGCAGCTCGGACGCGCCCACGCCGTGAGGCAGCGGTAACGCTGGGGGCGGCCCCGGCGTACTTTCATCAACTGACCTGCCTCGCGAGCCGCCCTCATGACGCCCCTGTTCTCTGCCGTGACCCTGCTGGCCGCCTTGACGGCCCCGCTCCCGACGCCCGACTCCACACCCGACGCGCCACTGGCCGCCGCACCGGCCGCACCGGCCGCACCGGCCGCACCGGCCGCACCGGCCGCACCGGCAACACCGGCAACACCGGCCGCCTTCGCACTGAGCCTCGACGCGGCCGTGATCCCGGCCAACGCCCGCTGGTTGGCGCACGTCGACATCCAGGCCATCCTGGGCAGCGATCTGCTGCGCGCCCTGCAGCGGCTGGAGCCCGAGTTCGACTTCAAGAGCAACCCGGACCTGGCTGAGATGCGCGCCATGCTGGGCTTCGACCCCTTCGAGGAGGTCAAGTCGCTGACCGCCTATGGATTGCCGCGCGACGAGGAGGCGGCCGTGGTCATGATCCGCACCACCGCCGTGGCCGAGGGCGCCTTCAAGCTGCTCGAGCTGCACCTGCAGCGCCAGGCCCACGTCTATGGCGGTATCGACATGTGGAAGTGGAGCGAAGGTCACCGCGGTGACGCGGTCTTCACCTACATGGCGCGCAAGCCAGGCAGCGACGCGCGCCTGCTGCTGGCGGCACCCAACGCCCACGACCTGGCCACCGGCGTCAACGCGCTGCGCGGAGAGATCGACACCCTGGCCGACGAGCCCGGCATCTCGACCCAGATGGCCAGCGGCAGCTTGGCTTTCCTGTCCGCCAGCGGTCGCCTGGCCGAGCTCGGGCATGACCAGGACGCGCGGCGCATCGCCCGGATGGTGGACCACGTCGAGCTGTCCATCGTCGAGCACGACGGCGCGTTCGGCATGGACGTGCAGGTCACGGCGCACAACCCGGCCGACGCCATGGCCGCGCGCCAGATGCTCCAGGGCGGCCTGGCCTTCCTGAGCATGGCGGCGCGCAACGAGCCCAACGCCCAGGCGCTGCTGCCGCTGGTCAACTCCTTGCAGATCACGACCGAGGGCTCGGCGCTGCGTGTGCGTTGCTCGCACGACATCGACGAGCTCGTCAGCCTGCTGGAGCGCCTTGAGCGGGGAGTTCACGGCGGCGATTGCGACGATGACGGCAGCGAGGTCTCTGGTACCAGAGACCCCAAGCCGGACAAGCCCCGCACGCGCAACAAGGACGGCTGGTACTGAACTCCGAGACCGGACACGAACTGGATCAGCTGGCCTGCGCCGCGCGAGCGGGTGATCGGCCCGCATTCGGGCTGCTGGTCACTCGCCTGTCGCGGCCGCTGCACCGTTTCCTGCTGCTGCGCAGCGCCACCAGCCACGACGCAGAGGAGCTGGCCCAGGAGACCTTCCTGCGCGCCTGGGAGCAGCTGCAGCGCTACCAGCCGGGACGCCCCGTCGTGCCCTGGATCTACACCATCGCCCGGCACCTGGCGGCCAGCCGCGGCCGCAGCCAGGCCCGGCGCCCCGCCTCGCAGCTGAGCGCGGAGCCCGAGAGCGGTGAGCTCGATCCAGCGGAGCAACGCGCCTGCGCTGAGCAGGCCGAGAGCCTGTGGCAGCTGGCCAGCCGTGTGCTGAGTGCAGACCAGCGCACAGCCCTCTGGATGCGCTATGTGGACGGCCTGACAGCGCTGGAGATCGGCTCGGTGCTCGGTCGCGGCGCGCCCGGCGTGCGCGTGCTGCTGTTCCGGGCGCGACGCACGCTGGCACGCCACCTGCCCCCGAGCGAGGGGCGAGTCGGCGCCCTGCCGCCGCTCACGCCCTCCGCCTGGACGGGAGCCGCCTGACATGACCCGAGGCCTGACCCACGACGAACTCACTCGCCGCCTGCGACGCGACGCCGAGCGCGTGGCCTGCCCGTCACCCGATGACATGGCCGCCCGCGTGTTGGCTCACCTGCCTGGCGCGAGCGCACACAAGCACACGCAGACACAGGCGGACGCGGACGCCCGCGCACACAGCCACCCGCCGGCGAGCGCGCGCGCACGGCGGCAGGCACGATCAGGCCCGCTCCTGGCGCTGCCGTTGGGCCTGGCCGCCGCCGCCGCCGCGACGCTCATGCTCTGGGTCGCCTGGGACCAGCGCTCGGCTGAGCGCGCAGCCGCCCCCCACGCGGACAGCGTCGCCACGACGCACGCCGCGCCGGAGCTGCCCCGTCCGCGCTGGCTGCCCGTCGAGCTGTCGCCGCCTGCCCCGCTTCGGCTGCCGGCCGTGGACACCGGGCCCGCGCCCTTCGGCGGCCCGGTCCTGGCTCGCCTGCTGCCGCTGCGTGCCGTGAGCCCGCTGCTGGCCATGGACCGCGGGCTGAGCCAGCGCATGGACGCTGCCCTGCAGCGCGCGGGCCAGGACGCCCTGACGATCATCTCCCAGGCCGCCGCCCCGCTGCTGCGCATGCACGGGACGCTGGCCGCGCCCCCGCGACCCCACTGACCGCGCTCGCTACTTGCGCGGATAGGTGTCCAGCACCCACTCGGCCCAGGCGGCGTCCAACTGCTCGGGGGTCATGCCCCAGGCCAGCTCCAGCGCCTCGCGCGCACGTGGCTCCACGTCATCTTCGCTGGGGGCCACGCCGGGCTCCACCGGGAGGGGGTCCTTGAGCCGCTCCATGAAGCGACCGAAGGCGCCCTCGTCATGGTTCATGAGCCAGTCGACCCTCGACCAGGCCAGCATGTGATCGGCGTAGCCGTGCACGTCGCTGCGGCGCCAACCCAGCATCTCGTCGAGCGTGGGGTAGTAGTCCGCCTTGACCCGCGCGCGCACCTTGGGGGGCCAGTTCCACTGCTTGGCCGCGAGCCGCCCCGAGCCCTCCATGGAGCTGAAGGTCGGGAAGCGCGGGTTGACGCGGCGCTGGTACCACGCGCTCAGGCCGTCCGCAAACCAGGCCGGTGGCATGTGCGCATAGCCCTTGAACGAGGAGCTCAGCATCTGCAGCACGCTCCAGGTGACGGAGCCGCGCAGGGCGTCCTCGCGCTTCCAGTCCTCGTCGAAGAATTCCCAGCTGGTGGCCATGCCCATGCAGCCGCGACGATGGAAGTTGAAGCGCTGCGGCGACGCCGGCCCCTGCATGCCCCAGCGCGTGCAATAGCGCCCGAGGCTGCTCTTCTTCTCCAGCAAGAGCACGCAGAACTTCTCGCGCATGCCGAGGTACGGGCCGGCGCCACGCAGAGCGGGCGCTGGCGCAGAATCCGCAGCGGCCGGTGAGTTGCCGTCGCCGGGCGAGCTGCCCGCGTCGGCCAGGCTGCCGTCCTCCGGCGCCGCTTCACGCTCGGCCGCGGCGGCGCGCGCGGCTTCGGCGGCGGCAGCGGCGGCCTGCACCTCCGCGACCGTCGGGAAGTCCGCGTCGGTGAGCTGCAAGCGCCCCAGGAAGTCGTCGTAGGTTTCCTCCAGCCACATGGCGTAGAGGTGCAGGCGCAGCCAGCGGTCGAGCACGCGGGCGCTCTTCTTGACCTTCGGCAGGCGCTCGCGCAGGCGGCCCAGCTCGACCTTCATGGCCTTCTTCTCGTCGTTCTCGAGCTTATGGGCGGGCAACGACGAGCCGATGCGGAAATGCGCCGTCTCGACCCACAGCAGCTGCACCTCACCCAGCAGCTCCTCGACCTCGCGCGTGCCGTGGTCGTCGCCGAAGGGGAAGCGGCGCGACGGCTCGTAGCCCGCGGCGGCCCAGGCCTCGGGATCGAAGCGGGTGTAGGGGTCGATCAGCTCGACGCGCGGGTCCTCGTCGTCGTCCTGGCCGCGCGCGGCGGGGGCCAGAGTCAGCGCCACCAGCCAACACAGCAGCAACAACGCGCGCTGCCCCCGCGCGCGCCGGGCGCCGGACGCGGGCGCAACGGGCGGGGGCGACGGAGACACGCTCAGTCGCCGAGCTCCGAGCTGGGGCCGCTGAGCAACCCCAGCAGCTGGTCCTTGATCCGATCGCGGTCCATCATGGTCTCATCGAGCTGACGCTTCAGCTTCTTGAAGCGGCTCGAGCCGGGACCCTTCTTCTCGACCTCGGAGTCGAGCCGCTCGCGCAGGCGCTCCTCGTCTTCGTCAAAGCGGTCGAGCTGATCGAGCAACTTGTAGGCCGCCTTGACGGTCTTCTTGGCGCTGCCCGGATAGACCTCGGCCAGCACGTCGTCCATGGCGTCCCACAGCTCGCTCTGGGACTGCTGGCCGTCGAGACCCACCACCAGCTCACCGTCGCGGGTCGCCATGAACAGGTGCGGCGGCGCCTCATCGCCAAACAGCTGACGCAGGGGGTGGTCGTCCTCGAGCACGTGGTTGGGCAGCTTGATGGTGTGGAACCACTGGGTCAGCAGGATCGTCTTCTCGTTCTCGAAGCGCGAGCTGAGCAGGGCGTCGTCGCTGCCCTCGCACCAACCGCACTCGCGCATGACCAGCAGCGGGCGCGGGTCATCGCCGGCCACCGCCGCGAAGGCCTCGGCGCGAGGCAGGGCCACGCGCCGAGCCTTGGCCAGCGAGCGACCCTGGGCGAGCTGCGCCTGGGTCTCGGGGCGCCCCACCACGGCAAAGTCCCAGTTGAGCGAGAGCACGCCCTTGCTGCTGTGACCGCGAGTGGGCTTGATCAGCGCGGCGGGGGTCGCGGCGCCGCCGGGAGCGCCTGGCGCTCCACCGCGCGCACCCTGGCCGCGCACCGTCGCGCCGGAACCCCCGCCGACCGGAGCACCGCCCGCTGCGCCTCCCGCCGAACTCGGCGGGCCCTTCGGGCATCACTGACCGTGAGCGTCAGCCGACAGCCACATCAAGGCCGCCACGGCAAGCCCCGCCAGCATGAAGGTTCGAGTCATCGCAGATTCTCCAACGCGCGGGGGAGAGACCCAGCCCCGTTCTCCGACCAGCGTACCGGCAGCAGCCGACGCGCGGGCGGTCAATCTGCGCAGCGGCGGCGCTCGGCGCGCCCCGGGTGCGACGGCCAGGCGAGGACCCCGGCCGCCTCACGGCGTCGCTGCGGGTTCCTGGCCGCCCTCCCTCCGCATCAGGGCAGCGCCCGGCGAACCACACGGAACCCCAGATTAGCGAAGCGATCGCCCGGCTCCACAGAATCGCGGGCGCTGCTGCGGGCCGACCAGATCAGGTCGTCGCAGCTGCCCCCGCGGATCACGGGCGAGCCATCGGGGCCGCGCGGGTCGTGAACGGGAGCGCTCCCATAGGCGGAGTAACCGTCGCGGCACAGCTCCCAGGCGTTGCCGTGCAGGTCGAACAGGCCGAAGTCGTTGGGGCCCTCGGCGCTGGCCACGGGCTGCAGCTCACCCAGGGCGTTCTCGTCGACCCAGGCCACGGCCAGCGCCTCGGCGGCGTCGTCGCCGGTGCAGAAGCGCGTGGTCGTCCCCGCCCGCGCGGCGAACTCCCATTGCGCCTCCGTGGGCAGGGCCAGCCCCCACTCGCCCAGCAGCGCGCTGGCCTCGCCGTGTGAGACATCGGTCACGGGCAACTGGCCGTCCACGCCCATGCCCGCCACCGTCTCCAGCGCCTGCCCTTGCAGCACCTGCCACTGCGCGCGAGTCGTCTCGGTCAGCGCAAGGTAGTAAGGCGAGAGCGAGACCTCGTGCGCGGGCTGCTCGCCCGGCTCCGCCTGTTCATCACGCGCGGGGTCGGCGCCCATGAGGCCCTGCCCGCCGGGCACCAGCACCAGCACCACGGCGGAGCTACCGGCCAGGTCCAGCTCGCCGCTCTCGTCATCTCGCGTGGGCGGCTCGCCGGTGCCCACCAGGCAGAAAACGAACAGCCCGGTGCGCGCGTCCGGGCGCGCCGAGAGCGGCAGCAGATCGGCCATGGCTGCGATCGGCGGCATGCCCGCGTAGCGCGGACAGGCCAGGGGGTCGGCCAACGCCGCGAGCACATCGGCCCAGAGGGGGTGCGGATCGACCCCGACCACGCGCCAGCGTTCCACCAGCCGTCGCAGTGCGCGGTCGCTGCGATCGCCGCCGCTACGGTCGCCGCCGAGGTCCGGGCCGGCAGCGGTCATGTCGCCCGCCAGTTCGCGGCTGCGCTCGTCGCTCATCCCGGCAGACCGCGCGCTCGGCGGCAGCAGACGGCCGAGTCCCTGACGATCAACCGCATCGAAGGCCGCCCAATTCGGAGGCGTCTCCGTAGCCGCGATGTCGGGCGCACCCGTCGGCGCGCGCGCGCCCGGGTCATCCGGCACGGCCGGCCCGCCCAGCATCCCGGGGCCCGCGCTCGCGAACGTATCGGACGACGGGCCCGGGGCCTGCTCCCGCCAACGGGCGTACAGCAGCAACAGCGCCGAGGCGACCGTCACGACGAGCAGACCGGAGAGTGAACGCGAGCGAACCATGATGTCCTCGGAGTGCCGCACCAGTATGGCGTCAAGTGCGCGTTGTGGCACGTGGCTTGGCCCGGCACCAGTCACGGCCTCCCTCGGATACCCGCCTGTGTCATCGATCCTGCGCTCGGATCTGCGGACGGCCCTCGTGCTCGCCTTGCTGTTTCGCTGCCTGGCCCCGGCCTCGAGCCCCTCCGAAGGCCGAGCTGCCCCCGCGCGCGCGCCACCACGGCGTGCTGCTTGGCGTGACGCCCTCGGCCGCTGGCCGCCGTTGCTATGGTCTGCCAGCCCCTCCCGCCGCCGCCGGAAGACTCCATGATCCGTATCGTCCTGCTGACCTGCTTGGCCCTGGCTCTGTCCGCGGCCCTGACGCCCGCACGCGCCGCGCCGCGCGCGGACGATGGGCCCATCGAGCTGCTGCCGGTGGGCGCGCGCCACGACCCGGGCATCCCCACGCCCGAGCAGGTGATCGGCTTTCCTGCAGGGCGCTGGCACATCCGGCCCGAGCTGATCGAGCGCTACGCCCGGGCCCTGGCCGCCGCCAGCGATCGCGTCAGCCTGATCCCCTACGGCCAGACCCACGAGCAGCGCCCGCTGTTCCTGCTGGCCATCACCTCACCCAGTAATCAGGGGCGGCTGGAGGCCCTGCGCAGCGCGCACGTGGCGCGCGTGAAGGCTGGCCGCCCCCCTGCCCCCGGTGACCCGATCGTGGTCTGGATGGGCTACTCGGTGCACGGCAACGAGTCGTCCGGCGCCAACGCGGCGCCCACCGTAGCCTGGCACCTGGCGTCCGGCCTGGACGACGACGTCACCGGCCTGCTCGAACGCGCGGTGGTGCTGATCGACCCGGTCATCAACCCCGACGGGCTGGCGCGCCACGCCAGCTGGGCCAACAGTCACAAGGGTCAACAGCTCGTACCCGACAGCGCGGCCCGCGAGCACAACGAGGCCTGGCCCGGCGGCCGCAGCAACCACTATTGGTTCGATCTCAACCGCGACTGGCTGCTGCTGACCCACCCCTCCTCGCGCGGGCGCGTGACCCAGTACCACCGCTGGCGCCCCACCGTGCTGACCGACTTCCACGAGATGGGCACGGGCTCCACGTTCTTCTTCCAGCCGGGCGTGCCCAGCCGCCAGAACCCGCTCACGCCGGAGCGCAACCTGGAGCTGACCCGCGCCATCGCGCGCTTCCACGCCGAGGCCTTCGACGCCATCGGCCAGCTCTACTACACCGAAGAGAGTTGACGACTTCTACTACGGCAAGGGCAGCAGCTACCCTGACGTGCTGGGCGCCATCGGCATCCTGTTCGAGCAGGCCAGCTCGCGCGGGCACCTGCAGGAGAACGCCTGGGGCCCGCTGCCCTTTGAGCTCACCATCCGCAATCAGGTGCGCGCGTCGCTCTCGACCCTGGCCGCCGCGCGCGCCCTGCGTGCTGAGCTGCTGGAGAACCAGTCGGCCGCCTCGCGCACGGCCTTGAGCGCGGCCGAGGACTCGGGCATCGCCGGCTGGGTGGCTGGCGACGCGCGCGACCCGGCCCGCACGGCCCTGCTGGCCGAGCTCTTGTTGCGCCACGATCTGGAGGTCTACCAGCTGGCCCAGTCCGTGGACGGCGAGGGCCTGCGCTTCGAACCCGGCGCGGCGCTGTGGATCCCCCATCGCCAACCCAACGGGCGTCTGGCTCATGCGCTGTTCGAGCGCCGGCTGGAGTTTCCCGACGACACCTTCTACGACGTCTCCAGCTGGACCCTGCCCCTGGCCCTGGGCCTGCCCTTCGCCGAGCTGAACGAGCTGCCCGCGGGCGCGGCGGGCGCGCGCCTGAGCGCGGCCCCGGTAGCGGCCGGCAGCCTGCAGGCGGCCACGACGCAGCGGACCGTCGCCTACGCCTTCGCCTGGGGCGGCCTGCACGCGGGGCGCGCGCTCCAGCGCCTGCACGCCGCCGACATCATGGCCTCGGTAGCCACGCGCCCGTTCACGGCACACAGCGCCGACGGCAGCGTGGAGTTCGAGGTGGGCGCCATCGTGGTGCCGAGCGGCGTCAGCTCCGACCCCGACGCGCTGCACGAGGTCATGGCGCGCGTGGCCAGCGAGGACGGTCTCGACGTGCTGCGCCTCACCAGTGGCCACACGCCCGACGGCATCGACCTGGGCAGCCCCTCCATGCGCCCGCTGAAGGCGCCGCGGGTGGCCCTGGTGGTGGGCAGCGGCGTGTCGTCCTACGAAGCCGGGGAGGTCTGGCACCACCTCGACCTGCGTCTGGAGCTGCCCGTGACCCTGGTAGAGGGCGACAATCTGGAGCGCCTCGACCTGCCCAGCTACACGCACCTGGTGCTGGTGGACGGCGCCTCATCAGCGGTGTCCCAGAGCCGCGTGCGCGACTGGGTGGCCCAGGGCGGCGTGCTGCTGAGCACCCGAGGCTCGGCGCGCTGGGCCGCGCGGGAGCTGTTCGAGCTGGAGTTGGACGACGAGCAAGACGACGACGGCCCGGACGCGGGCTCGGGCGAGCGTAGCCCCGCTGAGCACGAGCCCACCTCCGGCGACGAGCCCCCCAGCTACGGCGACTACGAGGCCCGGCGCGCCAAGACGCTGGTGTCCGGCGCCATCTTCGCCGCGCGTGTCGACAGCAGCCACCCGCTGGGCTTCGGCCTCGGCCCCGGCCCACTGGCCCTGTTCCGGCGCGGCACCACGCCCCTGCCCCGCAGCGAGGACCCATTGGCGCACCCGCTGACCTACCTCGATCAGCCCCTGCTCTCGGGCTACGCCAGCGATGCCAACGTAGACAAGCTCGCGGGCACGCCGGCCGTCATGGCCCGGCGCCTGGGTGCCGGCAGCGTGATCATGCTGGCCGACGATCCCGTCTTCCGGGGCGTGTGGCACGGCAGTGCGCGCCTGCTCGAGAACGCCCTGTTCTTCGGCGCGGTGATCAAGGACACGCGCGCGCTGACGAGCGCTGCGCTCGAGCACGACGCCGACGCGCCGGAGCACTGACCTGCCCGAGGGCTGGAGCGGCGCCTCGCAGCCCGCGTCGCAGCGTCGCAGATCGGCACCGGTCCGATCTGCGACGTGCCGACGCGCGGCCGGCGGCCGCTAGAAGTCGTCCTCGGCGAAGTCGATGGTCAGAAAGCCCAGCACGAAGTCGAGCACCTCGAAGGGCTCCACGCCCACCGCAAAGCCGACGATGAGGATCTGCGCGTCGGCGCCGAACTCGACCATGCCGTAGTTGGGGTCCGTAGCGCCGCCGGTCGTCCCATCGGCCACGCTCACCTCAACACCCGCCAGGGACTCGAAGCCCACGGGCCACGGGATCTTGGGCTCGCCACGCGGGCCATGGATACCCACGAAGACAGAGGAGTAGAAGCCCACAAAGACGTCCGCCAGCTCGGTCGCCCGGACGCCCACGCCGATACCCGGGCCCAGCCGCACGCGGGCGCGCACGATGTCGAACACGTCGAAGATGCGGTTGGGCAGGTACATCAGCACGCCGTGGATGACGCCGCCCCCCTCCGACTCGACCACAGCCTCTTCTTCCTGCCACGCCGCGCCACTCCAGGGTGAGGCGACGGCCGCCGATGACGCCGAGAGCACGACATACGACGGCGCACTTGGCGCGGGCGCGGAACATGCCGACAGCGCCGCCAGCAGCGGAGCCAGCAGGAACACAGAGCGCGAGCAAGACAATGACATGGGGGCAGACTCCGAGACGGGGACGGCCGCCCAGCGCGGCCTGCCCTACAGTCTATGCGATGAATGGCGAACCGGCGCGCTCCGGAGCCCTCGTCTTCGTGGCTGGACTTCGCGCGCCCCGTGACGCACCTTGCCGACGGTCCATCGCCGAGCTCGCCCCATGCCTCCACCTCAGACCGTGAGCAAACGCGCGCGCATCCCGGTGGGTGTGTTGGGTGCCACCGGCACCGTGGGCCAGCGCTTGGTGTCCCTGCTGGACGGGCACCCCTGGTTCGAGTTGACGGCGGTCATGGCGTCGGAGCGCAGCGCCGGCGCGCCCTACGGTGAGGTGGTGTCCTGGCACCTGCCGGGCGAGGTGCCCGCCGCGGCCGCGACCTTGCCGGTGCGCGCGGCGGCACCCGACGGCAGCCTGCCCCTGCTGCTGAGCGCCCTGACCACCGAGGCCGCGGCCAGCCTGGAGCGGCCATGCGCCCAGGCCGGCTCGTTGGTGGTGAGCAACGCCAGCCCGCACCGCATGGACGCCGACGTGCCGCTGGTGATCCCCGAGGTCAACCCCGGGCACCTCGCGCTGCTGCAGGCCCAGCACCTGGGCAGCGGCGGCCTGGTGACCAACCCCAACTGCTCCAGTATCGGTGTGACCCTGGCCCTGGCGCCCCTGGCCCAGGCCTTCGGCGTGCAGGCCGCGCACGTGGTGACCATGCAGGCCGTGTCCGGCGCCGGCCTGCCGGGCGTGCCGTCCCTCGTGGCGCTCGACAACGTGCTGCCGCTCATCCCGGGCGAAGAAGACAAGCTGGAGACCGAGCCCGCGCGCCTGCTCGGGACGCTCGTCGGCAGCGGCCGCAGCGCGCGCGTCGAACCCGCCGAGCTGCGCATCTCGGCCCAGTGCAACCGCGTGGCGGTCACCGACGGGCACCTCGCCTGCATCTCGGTGCAGCTTGCCAGGCGCGTCTCCGAGGACGCCGTGGCCCAAGCCTGGAATGACTGGCGCGCGCCCGCGGACGTGGCGGCGCTGCCCAGCGCGCCGGCCCGCCCGGTGGTGCTGCTCCCCGGCGACGACAGCCCCCAGCCCCGGCTGCACCGGGACCTCGCCGGCGGCATGGCGGTGTCGGTCGGTCGCCTGCGCCCGTGCCCGCTGCTGCAGCACCGCTTCGTCGCGCTGGTGCACAACACCGTGCGCGGCGCAGCCGGAGGCGCGCTGCTGCTGGCCGAGCTGCTGGCGGCCCGCGGCCAGGTTCCGGGCGGCTGGACCCCGCCCGGCCGCTGACCCGCGTCATGGCGCAGGCCCGGCGCTCAGCGCATGGGCTGACCACGGTGGTGCGTCGTGCTGCGCTGCCAAGCCTCGGCCAGCGCCAGCAGGCGCGCCTCGTCGTAGAGCCTGCCGCCGAAGCTGATGCCGAAAGGCGTGCCGTCCTCGCGCACGCCGCAGGGCATCACCACGGCAGGGTGGCCAGTCAGGTTGGTCATGCCCAGCGACGGCCCCGCGAAGCTCGGGTGCACCCAGGCCACCACCTCGCCCAGGCAACGCTCGAGATCGCGCACGAGCTGGGTGCGCAGGCGCTGGGCTCGCAGGAACTCCACCGCCGGCACCAGCCGCGCCACGCGGAACACGTTGGGCCAGGCTCGGGCGATCTGACGCACCAGCAGGTCGTCGCGCCCGCTGCGTGTGAGCTCGTCAAAGGCCGTGGCGGCCTCCACGCTCAGCCCGATCATGAGCGCCTCGATGGGCGCGTCCGGGAGCTCGATGGGCACCAGCTCCACGCCCAGCGCGCGCAACTCGTCGAGCACCGCGGCGTGCTCAGCGCGCTGCTCGAAGTCGCTCGGGGCGTAGCCCACCTTCCAGCCCGAGACGTCCACGTCGAGGGGCAGGCGCCAGGGCAGGTCGAGCACCGAGAGGTCGTCACCATCGGGGCCGACGATGGCGTCGAACACCAGCGCCGCGTCCCCCACCGAGCGCGTCAGCGGGCCGAGTTTGTCCATGCTCCAACACAGGGTCATGGCACCGGTGCGCGGCACACGCCCGAAGCTGGGCCGCAGCCCCGTGGTGCCGCAACGCTCGCTGGGCGAGACGATGGAGCCGTGGGTCTCCGAGCCGATGGCGAACACCACGCCTCCGGCGGCCGTGGCCGCGGCGGGGCCGGCCGAGCTGCCGCTGCTGCCCTGCTCGGCGTTCCACGGGTTGCGCGTCTTGCCGCCGAACCACACGTCGCCCCAAGCCAGGGCCCCCAGGGAGAGCTTGGCGATCAGCACGGCGCCGGCCGCGTCGAGCCGCGCCACCACCTCGGCGTCCGCGTCGATGACCTGCTCGGCGAAGGGCTGGGCGCCCCAGGTCGTGGGCGCGCCGCGGACCGCGAGCAGGTCCTTGGCGCCCCAGGGGATGCCGTGCAGCGGGCCACGCCAGCGCCCGGCCGCCAGCTCGGCGTCCAGCGACCGCGCCTGAGCCCGCGCCCGCTCTTCCGTGTAGGAGATCACGCAGTGCAGCGTCTCGTCGAGCGCGCGCAGCCGCGTCAGGTGCAGTTCGAGCAGCTCTTCGCACGACACCTGCCGGCTGCGCAGCAGCGCCGCCAGCGTGGGAATGTCGGCGAACAGCAGCTCGCTCAGCTCGTCGGGGCGCCGCACGTCCGGCAGACGCAGCTGCCGCTCGGGCGGCAGCCACGGGTCGGCAGAGACACCCGCCAGCAGCGGCGAGAAGGCCAGCGCCGGCGGCAGCGCGTGGGGCACCGGCAGCGCACGCAGCCGCTCGTACGACGCGAGGTCAGCGATCACCCCGGGCAGCATGAGCTCCAGCTCGGACGGTGTGAACGCGAGGCCCGACAGGCGCCCGGCGGCCTCCAGGTCCGCCACATCCAGGGGGGCGGGCGAGGGCGAACCGGCGCCCTGGCTCACGACCAGCACAACTGCCAGGAACAGGGGCCACAGCATGTCGGCGTCTCCGCGGCGGGTCGGGGAGCGAGGCTCAACGCCCCTCCTGTCGCGCGAGCATAGCCGCCTCGCGCGGAAGCCGCCGGGTCAGCAGACCGTCCAGGAACGGCTCGTGGGCCGAGACCGGCAGGTCCTCGAAGATGCCGAGCGAACGCGCGCTCTCGACATCCTCCGGGCCCGGAGGCTCGGCCATGCGCTGCCGGTAGCCCCAGCCCATGCCGCGGTAGAGCGCCTCGGCGGCCCGAGGCGGCAGCTTGGACCAGCTCACCAGCTCGGCGCGCATGAGCCGATTATAGGGGTCGTGGACCTGGCCGAGCTGAAAGCCCAGCCCCTCCATCACGGGCTGCAGCAGCGGCCCGCGCAGGCGCTGCGCCAGCTGCACGAATCGGGCAGCCGGCTGCTCGACGACGGGGCGGCTGGCGGGGATCCTGCGTTCCAGGCCCAGCCCCACGCCGTGCAACACCGCGCCGCGCTGGACGGCACTCAGCTCTCGCACCCAGCCCTGATCAGGGAGACTCCACAGGTACCCTCGCTCGGCGGCCATGACGCGGCCCGCGTGGGTCAGCGCGATCAGACGCGGCCAGCCCTCAGCGCGCCGCAGCGCGATCTGCACCCGGGCCTTCGGCGGGCGCGACGCGGGCCACATCAGGCGCGGCAGGCGGTAGCGCAGGCTGGCAAAACGTGGGTCACCTCGATCCACCCGCGACACGGTCTCCAACAGCACATCGATGTCGCCGGCGGCGTGCTGCTCCAGCTGCTTGCTGAACCACTCGTAGCTCTCGCCGCGATTGAGGCTGGTCGCAGCCAGGGGGCGCATCCACAGGGGCGCCTGGCCCACGGCGCCCAAGAGGCACATGAGCCCCACCACGGCCGAGCCCAGCCGGGCGCGGCCGCCCCCACCGGCCGCCAGCGAAGCCAGCACCATGAGCGCGACCAGCACAGGCGCGAGGCGCCGATTCGCAAGCCCGGCGCCCACGTACCAGAGGTCCCAACGCATGCCGGAGGAGAAGAACGCCAGGCCCAGACCCAGCGCCAGCAACAACCAGAAGGGGGCCAGGCTGCGGGCACCCAGGGAGCGGCGCCGCAGCAGCGCGAGCAGGACCTCACGCTGGCGCAGCAGGCTCAGCGCACAGGCCGCCAGCAGGAGTCCGAACCAGGCGTGCGCCACCCAGCGCCCCGGTGCGCGACCCAGCTCGCCGAACTCGAGGATGGGACCGAGCCCCTGGCTGAACAGGGCTGTGAACTTGGCAGCCGGGCCGTAGACCGTGGTCTGGCCCAAGGGCCCCTCGCGCATGAGCGAGACAGACTCGCGCGCGGCCGAGCCCAGCTGCCCTCCCAGCACGTGCAGGTTGCCGCCGTCGAACAGCCAGGAGGGCGAGGCCAGCAGCGCGGCGCCCAGCAGCAGCCACGGCGCGCCCCGCAGCAGCACGCCCGGACGCAACCAGACCAGCATGCCCAGCAGCAGCGCCAGGCCCAGCAGCGACTGCAAGTGGAAGAAGCCGGCAAAGCCCAGCACCGCGCCCAGGGCCAGGAAGCGCCCGCGACCCGGCGCCGCCTCCCGCTGCAGCAGCGGCAGCGCCAGATAGAGCCCCAACGCCACCGGCAGCAGGGACTCGAGATGGCTGGCGAAGGCCATGCCGGAGAGCTTGGCCAGCAGCGGCGGCGCGCACACCAGCAGCGCCGCCAGCGCCAGGGCCGCGCGGCGGCAGGCCAGGCGCTGCACCAGCGCCACCAGCAGCCCCGCCGTGAGCGCATTCCAGACCAGCGGCACGAGCTTGAGCAGCGGCAGGCTCGGGCCCGCCAGGACGTAGAGCGGCGCCGCGCCCAGTCCCAACAAAGCGCCGCCCCGGATGTGACTCACGATCGTGAGCGAGGACAGCTGCAGCTCGAGCCCGTCCAGCAGCGCCACGGCCACCGAGCCGCTGAACAGCTCAAACGGGTAGTGGGTGTCGCGCAGAGCCAGCAACACGGGCAGGCGCGCGAGCCCGACGGCCAGGGCTGCGAAGGCTGCCAGTGGAATGCGGCGCAGCACGCCCGTCACTCGCGCCGGAACACACGCCGCAGCGCCATGGACATGGCCGACTGATAGGGCGACACGTCCAGGCGCGTCGCGTCCGCCAGCACCCTGCGCACGTTGGCGTCGATGATCTGCTCGGTGCGGCGCTTGGCTTCTGCGGCCTTGTCGCCGCCCTGCTCGGTCATCTCGACCCAGGCGGCGATGATGCCACCCGAGTTGGCCAGGAAGTCCGGCAGCACGACCGCGCCCTGGTCCTGCAACGCGTCGCGGGCGTCAGCCGTGCAGGGGCCGTTGGCGCCCTCTGAGACGACGCGCGCGATCACGTCAGAGACGTTGCCCTTGTGGATCACGTCATGCACCGCGCAGGGAAAGAGCACGTCGACGTCCTGGTAGAGTACCGCCTGGGGAGGGCCGATGTTCTTGCCGTGCTCGCGCAGCAGCTCGTGCAGCCGCTCGCGGTCCATGGCCGTGATGGCGTCCACGATCTGCTGACGTGCGGCAGGGTCGAGCTCGTCGGGCAGCTCCCAGGCGCCGCCCACCAGCGGGTCGGAGACCCAGCGCGCGTGGCCGCCGAAGCTGCTGAACCAGCGCACCACGCCGGCGCCCATGGCCCCCAGGCCCTGCACGGCGAAGCTGGCTCCCTCGGCCGTCCCGCCGGCGGCCATCAGCGCGGCGCGCGCCGCCACGGCCACTCCCAGCCCCGCGATGCCGTGCAGGTCGTAGTCCGTGCCGCCCAGCTCCGCGGGCTTGCCCGTGAAGCGCTGCGGCATGCCGGTGGCCTCGATGAACCAATCCACGAACTCGGGGCGCGCGCCCATGTCGAAACCCATGCCACCGAAGGGTCCGCCGTGCTCCGGGAAGAGCGGCTTGAAGCGCCGGGCGATGGCCTGGAACTGCTGCTTGAAGCCGGGGCCCCGCGGGTTGCCGCGGATGCCCGACTTGGCGCCGCCCATGGGCACGCCCGCGGCCGCGTTCTTGAGCGACATGGTGCGCGCCAGCATGCCCACCTCATCCAGCGAGACGGTGGGCGTGACGCGCGTGCCGCCCTTGCCGAAGCCGCCGGGCTCGGGCAGGTTCCAGACCACCACGTAGCCTTCCACATCGAGGTCCGGATCCCGCACCGAGAGCTCGAGCTCCGGCTTGATGCGGTGGAAATCGAGGATGTCCTGCTGCAGCTGGACGAAGAAGTCCTGGCGCGACTCGGCGGAAGACATGGGGCTCGCTCCGTGGCGGCGGCCGGCGACGGGGCAGAGACAGCCGGGCCGAGAACCCTACCATCGCCCCGGCAGAGGCGCGACGAACGCGGGGCCCCTTCCAGGCTAGAATAGCCCCGGACCCATCAGCCCTCCCCATGAGCATCCGATCATGCGCTCGACCCTGCTGCTCCTCCCTCTGCTCCTGCTGGCCGCGGCCTGCGCCAGCGACGACGTCATCCAGAAGCAGCAGACCGGCTCGATCGACCCGCGCGTCGAGCAGCTCATGCACACGGTCTGCGATCGGGCCCGCGACCAGCGCGATCTGAGCTTCACCGTGGTGGACTCCGTGGACGAGGTGCTGCCCACGCTGCAGAAGCTGCAGTTCACCCACCGCCGGAAGATCACCATCTCGCGCCCGTCGCTGCTGCACGTGGAGACCGAGGGCGACAAGGCCCACCGCTCGCTCTGGAAGGACGGCGAGACCATCACGCTGGCCGACCACGACCACCAGGTCTACTCCACGCTCGACGACCCCGGCAGCATCGACGACATGATGGACATGCTCTGGAACGACTACGGCATCTCCACGCCGCTGGCGGACATCATCTCGTCCGACCCCTACGCCGTGTTCATGGAGGGCGCCCTGACGGGCACCTACGTGGGCATCGGCTTCGTGAAGGACGAGCCCTGTCATCACCTGGCCATTCAGCGCGACAAGCTCGACTTCCAGATCTGGATCGGCGAGCGCGACGAGCGCCTCAAGAAGCTCGTGATCACGTACTGGCAGCAGCGCGGCGAGCCCCAGTTCACGCTCTGGGTCGAGAAGGTCGAGGCGCCCTCACGCTTCTCGGCCACCGAGTTCAAGGCGCGCCTGCCGGACTCGTACGAGCCCATTGATCTGCAACCCCTGCTGAATGAGACGGGACGATGAGACACACGATCCTGCGTGTCGGGCTGCTGCTGCTGGCCGCGACGCTGATGGCCCCGGAGGCCAGCTCCCAGCGCGGCGGTGTGCGCGGAGGCGCGTACGGCCGCGGTGGCGGCTACGGCTCGGTGCGCTACGGCAGCGGCGGCGTGCGCGGGGACACCTCGCGCCGCACTCACAGTCGCTCCAACCCCGCCGGCGCCACCCGCGCCAACTCCGGCTCGATCCGCCAGGGCCACTCCCCCGGCGCCGGTGGCGACCCGCGCTACGGCTACCCACTGGAGACCGAGGCCGAGGCTCCGGCCCCAGCCAACACGCCCGGCCAGGCCCAGCCCGGTGCGTCCGGCGGCGAGCCCGCTGCGGCCTCCATGCCCGCCGTCCCCCCAGTCGGCAGCAGCATCAGCGAACTGCCCGAGGAGCACATCGAGCTGCGGGTGAAGGGCCAGCGCTACCGCTACCACCTGGGCCTGTTCTACCGCCCCCGCTTCAGCTACGGCTCGGTGGAGTACGTACGCGTGGATTCTCCGGTGGGCGCCATCCTGGACGAGGCCCCGCCGCTGGCGCGCGCGGTCACGGTAGGCAACACCACCTACCGCGAGTATGCCGACACCTGGTACGAACCCATCAAGCGCCGCGGCCGCGACAACTGGATCGTGGTGCGGCCGCCGATCAAGGACTGAGCCCGGGGCCCAGAGCCCGGCGGCACAACGGGAGCGCCTCAGCCACGCTCCCACCGGACCCCGGGACCCGCACGCCTTGCATCAGCGCCTCCTGGACGCACTCACGGGACAGCAGCCAGAGCTGGTTGATCAGCCGCTGGAGCGCTTGATCGCCGGGTGCTCTCCCTCCGACGCGCTCTCGGCCTGCGAGGCCCTGCACGACTTCCGGCACAAGACCGACAACCTGTATGCGCAGGTGCGCGCGCTGGCCTTCGCGGCCGCCCTGCAGCGCGACGTGCTGCTGGCCCACGCCGAACACCACGCCGCACCGGGTGCCGTGTCAGAAGCGGGCTTGGAGCACTTGCTGGCGCGCCGCTTCGAGCAGGCGCTCGATGTCTTTGGGGCCGAGCAGCAACGGCGAGGTCCCAGCGAGGCCAACTCCAGCGCGCTCGCGTCCGCCTGCCGCGGGCTGCTGTTCTCGACCCTGGCGCGTCAGGTGCGCCACAGCGTCCGCAGCCTGCCGGACAACCGCTGGATGTTCGAGCCGCGCGACGTCCACACGCCGCACCCGCTGCGGCTCGCGCCCGTGCTGCTGGCAACGCCGCGCAGCTGGCTGGTCGAGCGCACCCCCGTGCGCATGGACCTCTCCCACAGCGCGTGGAGCGACATCTTCTTCCTGGCCATGGACGACCCGGCCGGCGCGCGCGTGCTCAACGTGTCCATCGACCTGGCCGTACGCGGGCGAGGGCGGTCACCGCGGCCGCCGGTGGAGGCGCGCGTACGCTGCATCGATCAGCCGCTGATCCGCCTGCACAGCGTCGACCTCGCGGCGCGCGCCGAACTGCACAGCGTGGCCGACGTGTTCGACTTCGGCGCCGATCACCTGGGCCTGCTGCGGGCGGGCATCGTGGCCTCGGGCCTGACGCCGCCGGGGCTGCGCGCGGCCGGTGGCGCGCTGGAGCCGCTGCTGGGCATGGTCTGCGGGCCGGGGCGCGGGCTGGAGCTCCGCACCAGCGTGCACGACATCCCCAAGGGCTCGCGCCTGGCGGTGTCGACCTCCCTGCTGGCTGCCATCGTGGCGGCGCTCATGCGCGTCACGGGCCAGACCGACGCCGCCAGCGGTCCGCTGGACGAGACCACGCGAAGGCTCGTGTGCGCCCGCGCCTTGCTGGGAGAGTGGCTGGGCGGGTCGGGCGGCGGCTGGCAAGACTCGGGCGGCCTGTGGCCCGGCGTCAAGCTGATCGAGGGCGTGCCGGCGCGGGAGGGTGACGTCGAGTGGGGCCTGAGCCGCGGCCGCCTGCTGCCCTCCCACACGCTGCTGGGACCACCCGGGCTTCCGCGCGCAGCGCTCGATCGGTTGTGCGCCAGCCTGGTGCTGATTCACGGCGGCATGGCCCAGGACGTCGGCCCGCTGCTGGAGTTGGTCACCGAGCGCTACCTGCTGCGCTCGCAGCCCGCGTGGAGCGCACGCTCCGAGGCGCGCAGCCTGTTCGACGAGATCCACGCCGCCCTGCTGGCGGGCGACATGCCCGCCCTGGGAAACGCCACCCAGCGCAACTTCTTCGGCCCCATCCGCGACATCGTGCCCTGGGCTCACAACGCCTTCACCGCCGATCTGGTGCACGCCGTGCAGCGACAATTCGGCCCGGGCTTCCTGGGCTTCTGGATGTTGGGAGGCATGTCCGGCGGCGGCATGGGGCTGCTGTTCACCCCGGCCGCGCGCCCCGCCGCGCTGGAGCTGCTGCCGCAGATCCTGGCGCGCTGCAAGGCGAGCCACGAACGCGGCCTGCCCTTCGCCATGGACCCGGTCGTGTACGACTTCGCCGTGAACGAGCAGGGCAGCGTGGCCCAGGTCGAGCCACCGAGCCGTGTGTCCGTTGGGCCCGGCGCTGCGGGCGCATCAGGCGAGTCCCAGGGAGCCGACCTGTCCGACCAGGCTGACCCGCCCGATGACTCCAACGCAGCCGGCGATCCGCGCCTGCGAACCGGCGCCGCGGTGGCCACCCAGCCGCTCGATGAGCTGCTCGCGCGCCATGGCTTCGACCCGGCGCTGCATGAGCGGCGGCGCACCGAGCTGCTCGCCGGTCGCATGGGCCTGGCGCGCAATCGACTGCCGCCGGAAACGCGGCTGGAGGACGCGCGCCCGGACGACGCCCGCGATCTTCGCGGGGCGCCGGACCCCGCGACCGTGGCCATGGGCCAGGCCGCCCTGGCCGCCGGCGAGCTGGCGCTGGTGACCCTGGCCGGCGGCTCGGGCACGCGCTGGACCCGCGGCGCCGGCACGGTCAAAGCCCTCTCGCCCTTCGTCGAGTTGGGCGGACGGCAGCGTTCGTTCGTGGAGCTGCACGCCGCCAAGGCGCGGCGCAGCGCCCGGCTGTGCGGGCAGCCGCTGCCGCACGTGCTGACCACCAGCCACCTCACCCACGAGGCCCTCGCGGCCTGGACCAAGGCCACCGGACCGGACGCGCCGCGCCTCTCCGCCGGAGACCGCGTCGGGCTGCGCTTCGTGCCCACCGTCGCCGACCTGAGCTTCGCCTGGGAGCAGAGCGCGCGCGCGCGCCTCGAGCCCGAGGCCCAACGCGTGCGAGAGAGTAGCGAGGCCGCGCTGATGGCCTGGGCCCGCGAGCGCGGCGAGGCCGGCGACTACCGCGACAACCTGCCCGAGCAGTGCATCCACCCGCCGGGGCACGCGGCCGAGCTGCCCAATCTGGTGGCCAACGGCACCCTGGCCGCGCTGCTGCGCGAGCGGCCGCAGCTGCGCACGCTGCTGGTCCACAACGTGGACACGGTGGGCGCCTGGATCGACCCGGCCCTGCTGGGAGCGCACCGAGCCGGCGGCGCCGCCCTCAGCTTCGAGGTCGTGCCGCGCCGGGTGGACGACAAGGGCGGCGGCCTGGCGCGGGTCGATGGCGCCCTGCGGCTGATCGAGTCCGTGGCCTTGCCGCGCGAACAGGACGAGCTGCGTCTCTCGCGCTACAGCTGCATGACCACCTGGGTCGAGGTCGACGACTTGCTGGCGCTGATGGGCCTGGATCGCGCGGCGCTGCTGGCGGGCGGACCCGACGTGGGCGCGGCCGCCGACGCCTTCCTGGACCGACTGCCGGCCTACGTGGTGCTGCGCGAGGTCAAGCAACGCTGGGGCCGCGGTCACGAGGACGTGTTCCCCGTGCTGCAGATCGAGCAGCTCTGGGGTGACGTGAGCGCCCTGCCGGACGCACGCTGCGCGTACCTGCTGGTGCCCACGCGGCGCGGTCGCCAGCTCAAGCAGCCGGCCCAACTCGACGACTGGCTGCACGACGGCTCCGCAGCCTGGGTGGCCGAGCTCTGCGACTGGTGACGGTCGGCGCGCCGGGCTACGGCAACTCCACACCCAGTACGGCCGCCATGGCCCCGAGGTCGAGCACGGGATTGACCTGGGCCACCGTCACGGGCAGCTGGCCGCCCCAGCGCTTGTGCCAGCGATCGACCACGCGGCCGGACAGCCCGCGGTCCGTGAGCCCCAGCTCCACAGCCAGTTCGTTCACGGTTTGAGCGGAGGCCACCCAGCCGGCCCACAGCTCGAGCGCCAAGGGGCGCGTCGTGGGGTCGGCCAGGGCCTGGGCCGGCGAGAGCCCGTCGAGCCGTCCCAGGGGCAGCTTGTGCCAGGCACGCAGGGAGGCCGCGTACAGCATCAGCGCCATGCGCTCGCGGTCGAGGCTGCGTGCAGGGTCGGCCCGCAGGGGCGCCGGCGGCTCGAACCAGACCGGCGAAGACCACGCGGCCTGACCGTCCTGCTGCAGCGCGCGCACGCGGTATCGGCGACCGGGGACGGGGGCGCTCGCGTCGGCATACGTGAGCTGCGCGCGCACGCCGTCGACCGCCCCAAGCGCCACCACCTGGCCGTCGCGCAGCAGCTCGAGCGACACGATCGTCGCGGTGCCGGTGACCTCGGCCTGCACCACGGCGGCGGGCGCGAGCTCCAGCACCGAGCCCATGGGCGCGCCGTTGACGGTGAAGCCCAGCTCGATGGGCGCGCCGGTGGTGCCGTAGGTGCGGCGCGCGCGCATGGCCTCGAACAGCGACTCGATGTCGACACCGTCGGACAGCACGGCCAGCATGCCGCGGTCGGCCGGGTAGCCGTAGTGGCTGTCACTGGAGGCCACGATGCCGAACACGCGGCCCGCCTCCAGCCCCTGACGCACCGAGCCGTTGTGTGGCAGCCCCTCGTAGCGGCGGTCGTTCCCGTTGGTGTCGAGGTCTTGATCGCCCGCGAAGATGCCGTGCACCGAACAGATCTCTGTCAGCGGGACCAGCTCGGGGTCCTCGGGCGCGTCCAGCCAGTAGTCCTGCGTCGGACCGAAGTGGTGGCGCACGACCAAGGCGTCGGTGTCTTCGTCGCGCAGAGCCTGTAGCAGACGCGCCGGCGTGAAGGTCTCGGTGGGGCTCAGCCCGGTGTAGTCGTCGTACGGCGCCCGGTGCAACAGGCCCCGATCGTGCGGGTAGTACACGTTGTAGTGACCGTCCCAGAACACGGGATAGGTCACCTCGTAGCCGGGGATGGCCACGAAACGCCCGGGCAACGACTGCTCGATGCAGGTGCGGTTGAGCCCGGGCCAGCGCCCGGGCTGCCGGTCGAGCACCTCGCCATGATCGGACAGCGCGCAGAAGGGCAGGCCCAGCACGTCGCGGGCGTAGGTCAGGATCTCGGCCGGAGTGGTGCAACCGTCCGAGAGCAGCGAGTGGGTGTGCAGGTCGCCGAACAGCAGCAGCCGGCCGCCGCCGAGGGGCGCGCGCGGCGGGTCGGGCAGGTCGTAGCCGGGGCCGCCCTCGGTCACCTCGCCACAGCGCTGCAGGGCGTTGCCGGGGGCGTTGATCAGGCGCACGCTGGGCAGGTCGCCGAGCTCGTTGCCCGAGCTGCCGACCACGGCCGCGCCGGCACGCGACACGTCGCTCACGTCGTTGCGCACCACGCGGTTGCCGCTGGCGGCGGACATGAGCACCAGGCCATGCAGCCCGCCGCGCACGGTGTTGCCCTCCACGATCGTGTCCAGCGCGCCGCGCAGCAGGATGCCCTCGTTGCGGCAGGCCTGCATGCGGTTGTCGAGCAGCCGGTTGCCGCGTGGGTGCAGCGTGGGGCCGCCGTCCACCGCATCCAGAAAGCCGGTGGCGTGCCGCGCCGTCGGGTCGACACCGCGCGGACTGACCCCCACCAGGACGCCGCGCCCGGCCGCCTGCACCACGTTGCCGCTGAGCAGGTTGTCGTCGGTCTGGATGGAGAAGCCCACGTCGCCGCCCACGATCAGGTTGTCGCGGGCGATCACCTGCGCGCCGGAGTGCACCACCACGCCGGTCCAGTCGGGGCGCCTCAGCTGGTTGCGCTCCAACACCACGTCGCACGCGCCGGAGACCTCAACGGCGTACATGGCCGCATGGTGGATCAGGTTGCCGCTGACGCGGTGGCCCTCGCCGCCGTCGATGAAGATGGCCCGGTTCACGCGCTCAAACAGGTTGTCCTCGATGCGCGCGTCGGTGGCGTCCACCAGGTGCAGGCCCTCGGTGGCCCGGCGCAGCTCGCAGCGCCGGATGGTCGTGCGCGCGGCCCCGTCCACCAGCACGGCGGAGGGCGTGGCGGCGGCCAGGGCCAAGCGGTCCACCAGCACGTCGTCGGCCCGGATCACGAGCCGCTTGTGCAGCCGGGGTAGCTCCGAGCGGCCGAAGCCGAGGATGCGCACGGAGGCCTCCACCACCAGCTCGCCGCCATGCTCACCGCCGGGGACGACGATCGTGTCGCCGTCCCGCGCGGCCGCCAGGGCCTGGCCCAGCGACGGCATGACCGGGCCGTCGGGCAGGCCGACCTCGGTGGCCAGCCAGACCGGCCGCGGCCCGACCCAGAGCGTACGGCCGGCGTCCGCCCGCGGAGCGAGCAGCAGCAGCAGCGGTGCAAACAGAGCGAGGGTGACACGCATGCGGGCAGGCACCGGGGGCCGAGGGGCGAGGCTGGTCAGGGGACGGGCTGGGGATGATAGCGCGGGACCGGCGTGGAGCCAGGGATGTGGGGCTGGGGCAAGTGGGCCAGCATGCCTACAATGGTCGCAGCGCGAGGGCACCTGAAAACCTCGCCCAATGCTCGGGAGGCCCCATGCAAGACACACTGCCAGCGGCGCCTGCCGACCTCGGCCTGCCGGAGGATCTGCCAGATGCCGCGCCCATCGCACGCTGGCTGACCGCGAACAGCCTGCGCGCCGAGGGTGTCCAAGTGCTTGTGCCACCGTTTGCCCACTACGGAGGGCACGGCTGGCTCTCTCGGCCCGAGGGGCTCGGCGGCAAGTCCGACGACCCCCAGACGCTCGCGTCAACGCTGGTGCTGTTCGAGGACGGCGTGGCCATGCGCCAAGCCCATAGCAGTCACGCTGACATCCAGACACAGGGCGAGGGGCGCTACTCCCACTGGACGGACGGGGTCTATTTCTCAACGCTCGACGGCAGCGACCCGACCCGCAACGGACGGCGCTACGTGGCGGTGAACACCAGCTGGGCGCTCGTGCCAGGCGGCCCCTCCGGCTGCGCTCTGCTGGGGCCCTATCTCCACTCCGACGGCCACATGTGGACGGCCGTGCTGCCCGACACGGCGGGCTGGTCGGACGCCGAGCGCATCAGGCCCAGCCCGCTGCGGCTGTTTGAGGACGAGCACGCGCTCGGCCCACGCAACTCGACCATGCTCAATCGCATCGGGGCCATCGGTGGCGGCGCCTTCGCCCATTGGCGCGACCAGCTCTACTTCTCCACCTCGGATGGGAGCGACCCCAACACCAACGGCCGCCGCTATACGGTGGCGGGCGGCCCGCCAGCGCCCTCCACGCCAGCAGAGTTCGCGCGGTCCGAGTACCTCGAGCGCTACTACCGCAAGCGCGAGCTGTTCTTCGATGACCCCACGAAGCTCTGGCAGCTCTCGCCACGCGCCGAGTTCTTCTACGGCCGCGGTGGCCACGACGTGCCCCCACCGATCTACGCCAACGTGGTCGGGCTGACGTCCTTCTGCAATCTGCGCTGCACCATCTGCGGCAGCCAGGAGTCCATCGACCACGAGGGCGTGAAGCGACGCCACATGAAGCCTGAGGTCATGGCGGCCATGGCCGACACGATCTTCCCGTTCTTGTCGGTGGTCATCCTCGCCAGCCTGGGCGAGCCCACCGTGTACGCCCACTTCGATCAAGTTCTGGAGAAGGCTCACCAGTGGGGTTGCTCCATCAAGCTGGAGAGCAACGCCACGCTGCTCACGCCGCGCACGATCGAGCTGCTCACGGCGGTCAAGGGTGAGCTGTTCTTCTCGATCGACGCCACGGGCGACCTCTTCGAGAGCGTGCGCAAGGGCGCCAAGTGGGATCAGGTCCACGCCAACCTGAAGGCGCTCATGGCCGCGCGCGACCCTGAGCTGACCAAGATGAACATGTACCCGACCGTGTCGCGACGGACCTTGCCGGACATGATCAACGTGGCGCGGGTGGCGGCCGAGCTCGGCTTCGATGAGCTCACGTTCCACTCATACGACCCGACGATGTTCGCCCAGGAGGAGCGGCCGACGCCGGAGGAGTTCCTGCCACAGGAGCGGCTCATTGCCGAGTGGATCGACGGGCTGGCGTCCTCGCGCGACATGTCGGGTTTCTCGGTCAAGGTCAACGGACGCGAGATCAACCCGCATTTCTCATCGGCTTCGCCGCTGCGCTCCATGCCTCAGAATCACCCCGTCAAGCGTGAGCAGTACGAGGCCAACGTCTGGCGCTGCAAGAACCCCCTCCAGAACGTGGACATCGGCCCCGACGGGCAGGTCTACCCCTGCGTCTGGTCGGGTACCCGGCCCCAGGAGAACACCATGGGCTACGCCACATCGCCCGAGCTCTTTGCCGAGACCTGGTTCGGACGCCGCTACCGCGAGCTCCGGGCTGCCCTGCGACACGACTCCTATCAGCCCATCAACGTGGCGCAGTGCGAGGCCTGCCTCGAGCGCTACGCCTGAGCGTGGACCACTCGCCAGAGCACAGCGAACAAGCACCATGACTCACATCGCCGAAGAACGAGCTCCGCTGGCGGTCGCCACAGATCAGGCCCAACCGTTTGGCTCCCTGGGCTGGGTGGTCAGCCTGCCCGAGGGCTGGGATCGGATCCGATTGAGCGACCAGGAGCAGCTCGTCCTGCTCGAAGACGATCTGCACCTCGGCCCCGCCAACGCCGTTCACCGGGACATCTCCGACATGGGCTTCGGGAGCTTCTCGGTCTGGAACGACTCGCTCTACTTCTCCACCTCCGACGGCAGCGATCCGCGCGACGGCGCACACCGCTACGCCCTCGTGCCCGGACCAGACCCCCGCATCAGCATGGCCCTCGAGCGCTTACCAGACAGCACCAGCGCCCGGTCTGCCGAGCAGGTCGCCGACTGCCTCCGGGTCGTGCTCGAGGCAGGTCAGCTGGAGCCCCTCGAAGAGGTCGAGCGTCACACCGGCGTGCGCGGCAAGGACGTGCTCGAGGTGGGCTGCGGGCAGTGCTGGTCGGCGCCGTTCTTTCTGGGAGCCGGCGCACGCAGCTACCACGGGATCGAGCTGATCGGGCCACTGGACGAAGCCCGTGTCTTCGATCGCAGCCACGCGCAGCAGTCGTGGACCGACGACCATTACCTGCGCACCCCGCTGGCCCTGCCGGAGTTCTTGGAGGCCTACGAGGGCATCCGCTACACGAACGCCGACTTCGGCGCCACGCGGCTGCCTTCCGGCTGCGCCGACGTGGTCTTCCTGCGGGTCGTCTCCGAGCACCTGCTCGAGCCGCGCAAGTGCTTCACGGAGATGCACCGGCTGCTGCGCCCGGGCGGCAAGCTGTACCTGTCTCACGGCAGCTACCAGGCCTGGAACGGCCACCATGTGGTGCCCCACAACCTGACCGAACACGACCCGCACGACCCGCGGCAGGCCGAGGTGGTCGACTGGCGCCACCTGGAGACGCTGGTCGAGAACGACCGCACCGACGG
Organism: Planctomycetota bacterium; assembly: GCA_003644265.1. Next base: position 12,209 of record QNBX01000013.1, on the reverse strand, counting down.
ACACAACCTCAACTACATCCGCTTCCATGAGCTGGTGGGCCTGCTGGGCTCGCTCTTCGACGTGAGCGACTGGTCGCTGCTGCCGACGCCGCCCGAGACCGGCGGCGAGCGCCTCAGCGACGCACGCCGCGCCGCATTGCCTGAGTACTACCGCGAGGAATTGCTCTCGGACATGTCGTACATCGTCTGCCAGAAGACGCAGGACCTGCCGCTGTCCGCGCCGCCGGCCGCGGGGGGCGCGGGCGTCACCCTCAGCGACCTGCTCGGCGAACACGGCCAGCGCTTGCTGGCGGCATGGGTCCGCGACGGGGGCGACACCCTGGCCGTCAGCCGCGCCACCGGCATCGCCCCCTGGCAGCTGGTGGAACTGCGTGAGCGCGTGAGCTCGAAACCGGGCTGACGTTCCAGCGCCACAACGACCTCAACCGCCTGCGCTGGCGCGAGCTCGAGGACCGCGACGCGCCCCCCAGCTCTTCTTGACCGCTCGCGTCCCCTCGCTGGCCCGCCCCCTGACCCTGTGGCAGACTGCCCCGCCATGGGCGTCACCGCAGAGAAGACCCGCCACGAGATCGACATGCACCGGCAGGTGGCGCATATGTACCGCCGCCGCAGCCAGTGGGCCTTCGCGCGCGACTTCCAGGACGAGCGCAACCAGGTGCTCATGTCGCTGGCGCCGGTCGGTCGCGCGCACGCGGCAGTGGATCTGGGCTGCGGCACGGGCATCACCCTCGAGCTGCTGCTGGCGCGCTACGACCAGGTGGCCGGGCTCGACGTGAGCCAGGAGATGCTCGAGGGGTTCGACCGCAGCGGAGGCTCGCAGGGGCTGGTGCTGGTGCGAGGCGACATGGCGCACCTGCCCATGGCGAGCGGCGGCTTCGACGTGGTGGTCTGCCGCTCGGCCCTGCACCACATGGACGACGAGCGGGGCGTGCTGTCGGAGATCTGCCGCGTGCTCTCGCCGGACGGCACGTTGATCCTGGGTGAGCCCTCCAACGACAACCCGCTCACGCGCCTGGCGCGCTGGTGGGCCAAGCGCGGCAAGGGCTACGGCAGCATCCACACCATCGACCGCGCTTACACGCGCTGGCAGCTGCGCGAGCTGCTGCACGCAGCTGGCCTGGAGGTGGTGCGCGAGGTGCGCTTCGGCTTCATCGCCTACCCGCTGTGCGACAACCCTGAGCTGGTGCCGATCCTGCGCTGGCTGCCGGGCAGCCGCGCCCTGGGCGCGGCCCTGCGCGCCGTGGACCGGCTGCTGTCCGCCATCCCCCTGGTGCGCATGCTGTCCTGGTACACCATGCTCCAGGTGCGGCGCCGACGCTCGTGAAGCGACTGGCCATCGCGGCGCTGCTCACGGCCGTGTTGTTGGGCGTACTGGCGGTCGCCCTCGACCTGTCGGCCCAGGCCGCGGCCGAGAGCACGGCGCAGGCGGCCCGGCGGCTCTCGCTGCCCGGCGTGGTGCTGGCGTTCGCGTTCTACGCGCTCAGCTACGTCGGGCGTGGCCTGCGCCTGTCGTTCTTGCTGCCGGGGCACACGCCGCTGCTGCCGCTGGTCTCCATCAGCGCGCGCCACAACCTGTTCAACTTGATCCTGCCGCTGCGCTCGGGCGAGGCCTCGCTGCCGCTCATGCTGCGCGCCGAGCTGAGCCGCCCTCTGGCCGAGGGCGCCGCGGCCCTGCTGGTGGCGCGCGTGCTCGACCTGCTCGCCGTGGCGGCCTGGCTGCTCACGGGGCTGCTGCTCACCGGCGGCGAGGCCGACGCGCTGTTGGGCGGCCGCGCCGCGCTGATCCTGGGCGCCCTGCTCCTGGCCGTGACCAGCCTGCGCCCGGGGGCGCGCTGGATGACGGCGCGCCTGTCGGGACAGACCTCGCGCCTGGGCGCCTTCGCCCTGCGCTGCGCCGAGCACCTGGCCGGCCAGCCCCGCGGGCGGCTGGCCGCGGCCACGCTCGCCAGCCTGGTCACCTGGGGCCTGACGTACGGAGCCTGCTACACGCTGCTGCACGACATGTCGGGCAGCGGCCACCCCGTGCCCGAGGCCCTGGCCGGCATCGACTTCAGCATGAGCCTGGTGGGCAGCACGGTGCTGCACCTCACCGGCATCCTGCCCATCAACACCCTGGCGGGCATCGGCCCCTGGGAGGCGGGCTGGACCGCCGGCTACGTTCTGGTGGGCCTCGATCGCAGCGCGGCACTGGCCTCGGCGGTGGTGAGCCACGCCGCCATCCTGGGCTTCGTGTCCGTGCTGGGGGGGCTGGGCTGGCTGCTGCGAGGAGGGCGCCGCGGCGCTGACGACGGCCCCCCCTGTGGCGATGAAAACGACACGCTGACCGACGCAGGGCCGAGCAGCACATCCGCTGGCCGAGGCCCCCCGCCGGTGGAGTCAAGCAGCCCGCCCGGCTAGGCTGGCGCCACCTCTCGGCCCCTCTCGGCCCCTCTCCACCGCGACCCATGCCGCCCTCCGACCACAGCTTCTCCCCCGCGCTGATCGTGGTGACGATCCCCACGTACAACGAGATCGAGAACATCGAGAAGCTGGTGCGCGAGGTCCTCGAGCAGGACCCGCGCATCGAGGTGGTGGTGGCGGACGATCACTCGCCGGACGGCACCTGGAAGGCCGTGGCCGCCATGCAGGCGGCCGACCCGCGGGTGCACCTGCTGGACCGCACCAGCCAGCGCGGGCGCGGCTACGCCGGGCGCGACGGCTACGTGGAGGCCCTGCGCCTGGGCGCCGACGTGGCCTTCGAGATGGACGCCGACTTCAGCCACCACCCGCGCCACCTGCCGGCGCTGATCGCGGCGCTTGAGCAGGCCGACGTGGTGCTGGGCAGCCGCCAGGTGCCCGGCGGCCAGGACCTGGGCCGGCCGTGGTTCCGCACGCTGCTCACGCGCGCCTCCAACCTCTACGCGCGCGTGGCCCTGGGGCTGCCCGTGAGCGACTGCAACTCGGGCTACCGTGGCTGGCGGCGCTCGGCGCTGGAGGCCGTGGACGTGGGCAACGCGTTCAGCCCCGGCCCCGCCATCGTGCATGAGCTGCTCTACAAGGCCCGCGTCAAGCGGCAGCGCATGCTCGAGGTGCCGATCGTGTTCACCGAGCGCGAGGAGGGCGAGAGCACGCTGACCTTCAGGACCCTGCTGCGCAGCTACGTGGGCGTCATGCGCCTGCGCTGGCTGGGCATCACCGGGCGCCTGTTCGCAGGTGGACGGTGAGCACGCCCCGCGGCCTGCCGCCGGGACGGCGCGCCGCGAGCGTTCGCACGCGCGGGCTCAGCCGCCCGCGCCGGGCTCTCTATCTGCTGGCGCTGGCCCTGGGTCTCGGGCTGGGCGGCTGCCAGGACGAGCCGCCGCGAACACCCCACGTGCTGTTCATCACGCTGGACAGCGTTCGCGCCGACCGTCTGGGCAGCTACGGGTACCAGCAGCGAGACTGCACACCGGTGCTCGACGCGCTGGCCACGGAGTCGGTGTTGTTCGAGCAGAGCTTCGCCGCCAGCTCGTTCACGCCGCCGTCCCATGCGTCGCTGTTCACGGGGCTCTACCCCAGCGAGCACGGGCTCACCTACTGGAACCGCAAGCTGGCTGACGTGCCCACGGCGGCCGAGCTGTTCGCCGCCGCCGGCTATCGCACCCTGGCGATCTCGCCGCTCAAGACGCTCTTCCTGGTGGGGCTCGAGCGCGGCTTCGAGCAGACCTTCGAGCTGCCCTTCGTGCAAGAGCAGGGGCGCATGCTGCTGGGCGACGCGGAGGCCATCAACGCCACCATCCTGCCGGAGCTCACGGCCCCCGGCGAGCGGCCGTTCTTCGCCTGGCTGCACTACTACGACGCGCACCGCGTGTACGGCCGGCAGGGCGAGCAGTGGGCCCGGCGCTACACCGACGCGCGCGTGCCCCTGGCCGTGGGCGACAGCGAGGACTACTACCAGCTCGGGCCCGAGCCGCGCCCCGGCAAGGCCATGAGCCAGGCCGACCTGAATCCGGCCCAGGCGCGCTTCATCAGCGACCGCTACGACGGCGGGCTGGCCTACCTCGATCAACAGCTGGGCAAGCTGTTCGACGCGCTCGAGGCGGCGGGCGTGCTCGACGACACCCTGATCGTGATCACCGCCGACCACGGCGAGGTGCTCAGCGAGCACGCCGAGCAGTGGTTCTCCCACGACCCGCACCTGGTGGACGAGAACATCCGCGTGCCGCTGCTCCTGCGCCTGCCCCCCAGCGCGGGCGGCGCCGAGCACGCGGGCCGGCGCGTGGCGTCGCTGGCCAGCGGGGTGGACCTGCTGCCCACGCTGTTGTCCCTTGCGGGCGTGGACGCGGGCAGCTCGCGGCCCTCGGGCATCGACCTCGCGCCGCTGGTGCGGGGAGCCGGCGGCGCGCGTCGCGAGGTGGTCTTCGCCGAACGCCAGGCCAAGGACCGCCGCGGCGAGGACGGCGTCAGCGACGACGAGGCCCTGCGCCTGCGTGACATGAGCCGCATGCTGCGCACCGTCACGCACAAGCTGGTGCACCACGTCGACCGCGGCACCTTCGCGCTGTACGACGTGAACGACGAGCGCACCGACCTGTTCGGCAGCCGGCCCGAGCAGGCCGCCGCGTTGGTGGCTCGCTATCAGGCCGAACTGGCGCGCCTGTCCACGCTGCAGAGCGCCGACAGCGGGCTGGACGACGAGGCCCTCGCGCAGCTCGCAGAGCTGGGCTACCTCAGCAAGGCCCCGGACGGCCAGTGACGACGTGTCCGCGCCGGTGAGCCCACGCGACCGCGCACCCCGCCGCACACCCCGCCGCACACCCCGCCGCACATCGGGCAGCACCCGCGGCTGGACCGCGCTCATGCTGCTGTTGCTGCTGAGCCTGCCCCTGGGCGCCGTGCTGCAGCCCTGGCTCTGGCCGCAGCGCAGCCAGCAGCCGGCTGTGCCCCGCGGTGTGCTGGCGCCGCTGCTGCTGGTCACCGTGCCGGGGCTCTCGACGGCCCACGTCGGGCACCTCAGCGGCGACGACGGCGCCACGCCGAACCTGGACCGCCTGGCCCGGGAGGGCGTGAGCTTCACGCGCTTCTGGGCCGCCTCCAACAACCCCGTGGCCAGCGCCGCTGCCCTGCTCACCGGGCGCGCGGTGTCGCAGACAGGCGTCACCGGCCTGGGGCACGTCCCGCCCCCGGGCACCATCACGTTGACCAGGCAGCTGCAGCGACGCGGGCACCCCGGCGTGGCCTTGCTGGCCGACGCACGAGTGGCCGGGCCGACCCTGGCGCGACACTTCGGGCAGGTCATCAGCTCGGGCCAGGACGGTCGTCCGGAACTGGACACCGAGGCCCTGCTGGCTCTGGCCGTGGAGGCGCTGCTGGCCCAGCCCGACGCGTTCGTGTGGGTCGACCTGCCCGCGACGGGGTTGCTGCAGGAGGGCCCGGCCCGGCCCGCGGCCGCGTCGGCGCTCGACGCCGCGCTGGGGCGTGCGCTGGCCGCGCTTGAGTCCGCGCAACGGCTGGAGACGCTGATGCTGTGCGTGACCGGCACCAGCGGTGAGCCCTTCCCGGCCGACAACCTGTTCGAGCCTGCGCTGGCGGTCCCGTGCCTGCTGCGCCTGCCCGGCCAGGCTTTTCGCGGTCGCCGCCTTCACCTGGCCGCGGGCAGCGTCGATCTGACTCCCACCCTGGCGGAGCTGGTGCTCAAGCGCCAGGGCTCCAGCAGCTGGGAGGGCCTGTGCGGCACGTCGCTCATGAGCAAGCTCAGCGGCGGCGTGGGGAGGCGTCGCGTGCGCGTGGCCGAGGGCCTGCATCGCGCGGACGCGTCCGGCGAGCCCGTGCTGAGCCGGGCCGTCCGCATGGCGGACACCAAGCTGATCGCGCCGGCAGGCGCCGCGGGACAGGCCAGCCTCTACGACCTGTCCGCCGACCCGGACGAGCGCCAGGACCGCGGCCCCGAACGCCCCCTCGTCGTGGACGCCATGCGGCGTCACCTGCAGACGTGGATGGCTGCATGCGGCAGCCCGTGAGCCCGTGAGCCCGTGAGCCCGTGAGCCCGTGAGCCCGTGAGCCCGTGAGCCCGTGAGCACGTGAACCCGTGAGCACGCGCCTGCGCGCCGGTGCGCTCGCCGCCGCCCGCAGCTACTTCGGCGCGGACAGGTCGAACACCCGGATGCTATGCCCGAGCACAGCCACAGGCCGCCGCCCTTCCAGGAACTCGTAGGCCTCGGGCAGTCGGCGCTGCAAGGCCACATGCACCGCCAGCAAGCCCTCGGGCGTGCGCTCGCTGACGCCGGCCCAGCTGGGCACGGAGCGCACGCCCCAGCGCTCGGGGTCGGCCGTGCCGTAGTAGTCGTAGGTGATGTGATCGATGCCCTGCGACGCCATCCAGCGTCCCAGCAGCGCCGTGTCCTGGCCCCAGTCGTCTCCCACCACGGAGTAGTACGTGCCGCGATCGGGACCGCCGGCCCACTCGTTGAAGTACATCAGGTGGTGAGGATGCTGGGACAGGCTCGAGAGCACGGCCCAGCTGGCGAGCACCGCGACCGAGCCCATCAGCGGGACCGAGGCCGCGCGCGTGGCGCGCCAGCCGAGCACAAGCGCGAGCCCCAGCCCCACCGCCAGCGGCAACCCGTCCGCCGGCGCCGGACCGCCCGGCTCATCGAAGACCAACACCAGGCCCGCGCCCGCCAGGGCCAGCACGGCGGCCACGCCCAGGGCCTCACGCGGCGCCGCGACGCCCGCGCCCGCGCCAGCGCCCGCACCACGCCCCGGCGCCAGCAAGCGGCTGGCCATGACCGCCAGGAAGGGCACCGCCGGGAGCATGTACTTGAAGCCCAGCTGCACGTCGGCGCGGCTGAACAGCAGCAGCATGAGCAGCGTGGCGCCGTGCAGGACGGTCTCATGCAACGCACCGCGGTGTGTCCGCCGCCAGCTGGCCAAGCCCGCCAACAGCAACAGCACCAGGCCCACCGGGTTCTTGAGCGCACCGGTCACCAGGTAGAAGGCGGGGTGCCCCTCGGCGCCCACCTCGCCCCAGAAGTACGACATGTGCCCGTGCGCGGCGTGCTGAAACTGATGGTCGATGGCCTTCAGGTAGGACAGCAGCGGGATGGGCGTGTCGACGCCGAACACGGCCTCGAGCGTGTCCTCCACGTAGGGCAGCGCGAACACCACGCCGTGCTGACCGCGAGGCTGGAAGCGCGCGTGGGACCGCGCCTCGCTCAGGCTGCGGGCCTCACCCAGATACAGCAGCCAGAGCACACCGCCGGCCATGAGCAGCACCAGCGCAGCGCGCAGCAGCAGCACGGGCCGCCTGCGCCGCAGGGCCACGCCCAACACGGCCAGCCCCAGCACGGGCAGCAGCAACAGCGCCGTCAGCTTGGAGCCCAGCGCCAGCCCGAGCGTGAGCCCCAGCAGCGCCATGTGCCGCCGCTGCCCCGCCGCCAACCAGCGCCAGCCGTGGTAGCAGGCGGCGAACATGAACACCGTGACCGCGAAGTCGTTGCCTGCCACGCGCGCGTGGGCCAGCAGGTTGGGGTTGGTGGCTGCCAGTGCCAGGGCCAGCAGGGCAGCCGTGGATCCGAAGGCCACCCGCGCCCAGCGGTGTACGTACAGCAACAACAGCACGCCCAGCACCACACCCGGCAGGCGCGCACAGAACAACATGAGCCGCAAGGACAGCGACGGCTGACCGGCATAGAAGGTGTACGCCGGCGCGGGCAGGTGCTGGTAGTCAGGCGGCAGCTCCGGCCCCAGCGGCAGCAGCGCCAGCCCGATCAGCAGCTTGGCCAGGGGCGGGTGCTCACGGTTGAAGGAGAAGTCGCCGGTCTGCACGTACGACCAGCTCGCCAGCAGGGTCAGGGGCTCGTCGTAGGTCTCCGACTTGACCCAGGCGCCGTGCAGGACCAACCCACAGAAGAGCGCGATCAAGAGCAGCAAGGGCGCGCGGGAGGGCGATCGGTGCGCGGGTTCCATGCCGAACAGGATCGCATGGGGAGCCTAGCGACCTCCAGCCGCGGTGCCAGGCTCTCTGAGCCCGGAGCTGCGGCAGCGCGCCCGTGCGCTGGGTCTGGCGCCCGTGGTGGCCTGCACCATCGTGGACGTGGGCGAGCGTCCGTCCCTGCTCTGAGCGGGTCGAGTCGGTGCTACGGGCCGGCAGCGCTCACGAACCCTCCGACAGCGTCAGCCCGCGCGGAACAGGCCACGCCCAGCGCAGCCGGCGACAGCTCAGCGCAGGTAGCCCAGCTCCCTCAGACGCTGCAGCGTCTCTGCGTCGGCGCCCGCTCCCTGCCAGTCGGCGAAGGGGTCCGCCGCCCGCGCCTCCCGCAGCCGATCCAGCAGCTGGCTCGCGGAGCCTTGCACGGCGCGCGGATGGCGCTCGCCGGGGTCGGACGCCAGATCGAAGGCCAGCGGCTCGTGCCCGAAGCGCTGCGCCGCCTCCTCCGTGGGCAGCCAGACCTTGGCGCCCGACGGCAGCCGCGCGGCGGCGCCCTGACCGCTGGCCGCCGTGACCCAGGGCGCGGGCGGCACCGGGGCCTCGCCGCGCAGGGCGCTCGACAGGTCTCGTCCCGCGCCTTCCGGCGGCAATCCCGCCAACCCCAGCAGCGTGGGCAGCAGGTCGAGGTTGCGCATCAGCGCCGGCACACGTCGCCCCTCCGGCAGCCCCGGCCCCGCCAGGATCAACGGCGTGCGCAGCAGTTCCTCGAACAACCAGTGGTCGTGGCCACCCTTGACGAAGTCGGTCAGCCGCGGCGGCTCGTGCTTGCGCGCGCGGAACGAACGTAGCTGCTCGATGCGCGCGGGGTGCTCGCGACGCTGGTAGAGCGACTCGCCGTGGTCGGAGGCCAGCACCACGATCGTCTGCTGTAACTGGCCCGAGGCTTCCAGGGCCGTGAGCAGTCGGCCGACCTGGGCGTCCAGCGCGAGGATCTCCCCGTCATAGCCGTCGATGTCGTGGGCCAGCTGCTCGAGCGTGCCCGTCAGCGCGGCGCGCTCGTCGTCTGTGAGGGCCTGCCTGGCCTGGCGGATGCCCTCCAGCGACGCGGCGTCCAGCACCTCAGCGGGCGCGCGCGCCCAGGGACGCTGCGCCGGGTCGTAGGGATGGTGCGGATCGAGGTAGTGCACCCACAGCAGGAACGGCCGCTGGTCCTGCCGCGCCAGGAAAGCCAGGGCGCGGTCCGTGACCTCGGCGGCGCCCCACTGTGGCCGGCGGCGCTGGCGCACCTCGAAGCTGTCGAAGCCGCGGCCGAAGCCGGCCTCGCTGGCCAGCAGGCTGTTGGCCACCACGGCGCCGGTGCGGTAGCCGGCCTGGGCGAAGCGCTCGCCCAGCAGCGGGAAGCGCTCGGGCACGCGCCAGACGTCGGCAAACAAGGGTTGCCCCGTCATCAGCGAGACCATGGACATGAGCGTCCAGGACGAGCCGGCCACGCAGTCCTCGAACAACACGCCGCGGGCCGCCAGGGCGTCGAGCTGCGGGCTGGTGTCGAGCTCGTAGCCGTAGGCGCCCAGGTGATCGGCGCGCAGGGTGTCCACCACCAGCAACAGCACCGAGGGCCGCGGCGGCGCGTCGGACGTGGGACCGCAGGCGGCGAGCGCCAGACTGACCAGCGTCGCACGGGCCGTCGCACGGGCCGTCGCTCGGGCCGTCGCACGGGCCGTCGCTCGGGCCGTCGCTCGGGCCGTCAGCCAGGCCGCTAGCCGGGCCGTCAGCCGGGCCGATACACGCCGCATCAAACCAGGCAGCACGACGCAGGGGCGGGGCCCCGGCAGCGAGCGGGCCGCCGTGCGGGTCACGCGAAGATGGCCTCGTTCTCCGCGATCCACTCGATCAGCTCGCCCACGCCCTGACGCGGCGAGGTCCGGGCCTTCCAGCCCAGCTGCTGCTCGGCGTGCTTGGCGTTGCAGACGAAGTAGAGCAGGTCGCCGTGGCGGCCGTCCTCCATCTGCACCTCGGGGCGCTTGCCGGTGATCTCGCCGATCATGTCGACGCACTCCAGCAGGCTGATGGCCGTGTCGCTGCCGCCGCCGATGTTGTAGATGCCCGCCACCGGACGCTCGTAGAAGGCGTGGAAGGCCTCGCACAGATCGGCGGCGTAGAGGATGTCACGGGTCTGCTTGCCCGTGCCGAAGATGCGCAGCGGCCGCCCCATCACCGTGCGGATGGCGAAGTTGGCCACCCAGCCGTGGTCCTCCCCGCCGAACTGCCGCGGGCCGTACAGGCCGGTGAGCCGAAAGCTGGCGGCCTTGACGTTGTAGGTGTCGGCGTAGACCTGGACGTACAGCTCGCCGGCGCGCTTGGAGGCGTGCAGCGGCGTGAGCACGCCCTGGGAGATGGGTTCGCTCTCGGGGATCTCCACCGGGTCGCGCAGGTAACGGGTCTCGCCCTCGCTGAGCTGCTCGTTGATGGCGTTGCCGTAGATGTGCACCGTGCCGCAGGTGGCCACCGGGATCTGGTGGGCGCGGGCCGCCTCGAGCACGTTGAAGCTGCCGCGCACGTTGGTCGAGAAGTCGAGCTCGGGGTCCTCCCAGCCGATGGTCATGGCCGGCTGCGCCGCGGTGTGCACGATGTAGTCGCAGCCCTCGGTCGAGCGCAGCAAGTCGTGCTTGTCGCGGATGTCCTTGACGTGCAGGTCGACGCCGAGGCGCTTGAGGAACTCGGCGTTGTAGTCGCGCGCCGCGCCCGCCGAGTAGCCCACGCGCTCCAGCTCGTACTTGGTCAGGCTGTCATACGCGATGACGTCGTCGCCGCGCTTCCGGTAGAACTCGCAGACGTGGGAGCCGATGAAGCCGCAACCGCCGGTGACCAGGACCTTCACTGTGATGACCTCGCTGTTCGGTGTGTCGAGTGCTGAGGGGGATGGCCATGCACCCGGTCGTGCGGGCGCGGGCGCGGCGCCGCCGTGGAGGCGCCATCGAGGCCGAGTGGGCTGAGCGCGGCAGGCACCGCTCAGCGCCGCCGGGGCTTGACGAGCATGAGGCCCAACATGCGCAGGGCGTCCAAGATGACCCTGCGGTTGAGCGAGGAGCCGGTGAAGTCGTAGTGAATCGGTACGTCCCCCACCGACAGGCCGTTGCGGTGGGCGAACATGAGCGCCTCGATGATGAAGTCGAAGCTGCGGCACTCCATCTTGGACGAGACCAGCAGCTGCATGCAGCGGCGCGAGTAGCGCCGGTAGCCGGAGGTCACGTCCTTGTAGGAGCAGCGCGGCCAGACCACCCAGGTGGGGTCGATGGCGTAGTTGTAGAGCATGGATCCGGCCGCGCTGAGCAGGTGCCGCGAGAGCGGCGTGTTCGACTTGCTGGTGCGGCGCCCGATGACCACGTCCAGCTCGGGCGGTGCCGCCATGAAGCGCGGGATGTCGTTCGGGTCGTGGGACAGGCCGGCATCCATGGCGATGCCGTACTCGTAGCCCTGCTCCAGGGCGTAGCGCATGCCGTCCAGCACGCCGCCGGGGATGTGCGTGTTGGTCTCGTGGTGGATGCAGTGGGCGCCCTCGATGGACTCCACGATCTCGCCCGTGCGGTCCTTGCTGGCGTCGTTGACCACCACCACGTCGGCGTGCACCAGCGCCCGCCTCACCACCTCCCCGATGGTGTCGGCCTCGTTGTACGCCGGGACGATGACGAGCGCCTTGTCCATGCCGTCAGGCGTTCCGCCCGAGCGCCTCCTCCGCCTGTCCGATCTCATCGGGCGTGTTGACGTTGACGTAGCGGCTGCCGATGAAGAAGGCCTTGACCGGCTGCCCGTCGTCGATGGCGCACTGGATCAGGTCGGGCAGCTCCTTCTCGCCGCGCTGCTGGTTGATGGGCGTGCGCTCGATGTACTCGAAGATACAATTGCTGAAGACGCAGTTGCCCGTGCCCATGGTGTTGTTCATGGGGTTCGGCGGCTTCTCGATCAGGCGGTGGATGGTGTCGTCGTCGCCGCAGATGATGGCGTAGGTCTTGGAGACCTGCGCGCGCTCCTGCACCTCGACCACGCCGCACAGCACGCACAGGTCCTGGGCACCGAAGGTCTCGATCATGTCGGCGTGGCGCGGGTCGATGAAGACCTCATCGGCCAGGAACAACATGAAGTCGGAGCTGCCGAGGGTCTCGCGCGCGCACTCGATGGCGTGCACCAGGCCACGCTGCTCCCACTGGATCACGTAGCGAATCGGCACGCCCTCGTAGCGATTTCCGTAGGCGTTGATGATCTGCTCGGCCAGGTGCCCCACCACCAGCACCACCTCGTCGACGCCGGCGGCGCGAGCGTTCTG
>QNBX01000012.1 GCA_003644265.1 Planctomycetota bacterium | reverse complement strand
GCTCATCAGCGGGAGCTGCGAGGTGCTGCAGGGCGGCTGGTAGACCCCAGGGGCCGCGTGCTCCCACGACGCGCCGGCAAAGGCACGCCTCGGCGCCCCCGTCGGCCGCCCCCGATATATGCTCAAGGCCTCCGCCCCCGGGACCAGCACCCATGCCGCTGCCTGCTCGCTCTGCGCCATCCTCCTGGCCTGACGCCCTGCGCCTGGTCTCGCGCGTGGCGCTCGGGCTGGCCCTGCTGACGGTGCTGGGTGGCGGCAGCACTTGCAGCTTCACCAGCGGCAGCCACGACGACGACGACCGCTCCAAGCCGGATGACGATGACGACGGCGTCTTGTCGGTCCCGGACGACGGCGGCGGGTCCGGCGGCTCGATCGACGCATTGCCCGGGCGCTTGGCGGCGCTGGAGTGGAGCGCCGAGATGGCGCCGGCGGGGTTGGACGAGACACAGGACTGGCCCGACTACCGGCCCAGCGACTATGCGCTGCACGACTATGTAAGCGTGCCCGGCGGTGACGGGCAGCCGGGCCTGCTCCGGCTGGAGCACGTACAGGGGCTCTCGCTGCTGGAGACCTGGGGGCCGGGCAGCTACGGCGCCGCGGCCTTCAGTGAGTTTGGCGCGCGGGTGCTGGCCGCCAACACCGAGCTGCTAGCGTTGCCCCTGGAGTCCGGCGCCCTGCTGCCGGTGGGCACTTTGTTCCTCGACGACCTGGTGCTGGTGCGCTGGCTGCAGACGCCCACGCGCTCCGCAGGGCCAGAGCAGGCCCTGCCCGGCGCCGCTCTCACCATGGCGTTTGACCTGCTGGGACGCTTGATCCACATCGAGAACGCGGTGGCGGTCGCGGGCACGTGACGCCGGCACCGAGCACGTGACGCCGGCACCGAGCGCCGTCGGCTGGCGCTCACCCCGTGCAGCTGTCGACCCCGCGACGCTGGTGACGTTCCGGGTCCTGCTGGGTCTCATCCTGGCCTGGGGCGTGCTGCGCACCTTCGCCAGCGGCTGGATCGCTGCGCACTACGTCGACCCACCCTTCCACTTCACGTGGGTGGGCTTCGACTGGGTGCGCCCCCTGGGCCAGGACGGCATGCAGGCGCTGTTCGCGTCGCTGCTGCTGTGCGCGCTGGCACTGGCCCTGGGCATCGCCCCGCGCCTGTCTGCGCTGCTGCTGGCCGCCGGCTTCGGCTACGTCTTTCTGCTGGAGCAGGCCCGCTACCTCAATCACATGTACCTGGTGGAGCTGCTGCTGCTGCTCATGGCGGCGGCGCCCCTGGGCGCGGACAGCACGCCATCGATCTGGTTCGGCCGTCGTCGGCCGCGGCGCGTGCCCGCCCTGCCGCTGCTGTTGTTGCGCAGTCAGATCGGGCTGGTGTACCTGTTTGCCGGGATCGCCAAGCTGAACAGCGACTGGCTCAGCGGCCACCCGCTGCAAGAGTGGCTGGCGGACCGCTCCAGCCATCCCGTGCTGGGCCAGCTGGTGCTCCAGAGCTGGGCCGGCCTGGCCTTCAGCTGGGCGGGCCTGGCCATCGATCTGGCGGCCTGGCCCCTGCTCAGCTGGCGCAGGACGCGCGCCTCCATGATCACGCTGCTGTTGGCGTTTCACCTGACCAACTTCGCGCTGTTCAACATCGGCATCTTTCCGTGGTTGTCGATGGCCGCGCTGGTGCTGTTCGTGGAGCCCGACGCGCCGCGCCGGCTGCTGCGTCGCCTGACCAGCCTGACCCGAGGGCGCGCGGACCTCGACGCGGACGAGGTCGGCGCGGACGAAGCCGACGCGCTGGAGCCCGCTCGCGCCGCGCGCGCCCCGCGCCTGGCGCTCGGCTGCGCCCTGCTCTGGTTGAGCGTGCAGCTGCTGGTGCCGCTGCGCCATCACCTCTACCCGGGTGACGTGGCCTGGAACGAGGAGGGTCACCGCTTCTCCTGGCGCATGAAGCTGCGCGGCAAGGACTCCACCACGGTCTTCTTGCTGCGGGATAAGCGCACCGGCGAGCGCTGGCTGGTGGAGCCACGCGACGAGCTGACGCCATGGCAGTACGACAAGATGGGCGGACGCCCGGACATGCTGCTGCAGTACGCCCGGCACCTCGCCGCGCGGCAGGCGGCGGCGGGCCGCGGCGAGGTCGAGGTGCGGGTGACGACGGAGGTCTCGCTCAACGGACGGCCGCCGCAGCCGCTGGTGGATCCGCTGGTGGATCTGGGGGCGCAGCCAAGAAATGTTTGGCATCGGCCCTGGGTGTTGGATGGGCCGGAGTAGGGCTCGTGGTGCGGGGTCCGGCGAGGGCGGAGCCGGGTGCGGCGGGTGTTACGGGGCGGGGGTCAGGGCACGGGGATGCCTTGCTCTTTGAGCTGGCGCTCGGCGGCGGCTTGCCAGCCTTGGTTGGCCAGGGGGCTGGCGGGGCTGGGGTGCAGCACGCGCCCGATGGTCACGTCGGCTTCGGTCAGGGCGGCGCGGGCGCGGGCCTCGGCGAAGGCGCCGATGCCCAGCACGTGGGTGAATCCGAGCGCCGCGACCAGTTGGCGCAGAGCCTCGTCGCAGGCGTCGAACAGCGCCGCGCGCTCGGCGGCGGGCAGCTTGTCGGGCGTGCGGTTGCGACCGCCCTGCTCCAGGAACGCCAGCGGGCAGAAGTTCCACACGAAGAAGCGCTCGAAGAAGGCTTCGGGCGTGCCGAAGCGCGCGGCGGCCCAGCCCCACAGGCGCCGGCCGGAGACCTCACTGCGCGGGCAGTCGAAGCCCAGGATGGGGCGCTTGTCGTGCTCGGCCGGCGGCTTGCCCACGGGCTCGCAGATGCCCAGCCAGTCCCGCGCGGCGGCCACCTCGCCGAAGGGCACGCCGGTCTGGGCCATGCCGAAGGGCCCGGGGTTCATGCCCAGCATGAGCACTTGGGCGCCGCGATCTGCGTAGCGCGTCAGGTAGGCCTCGTGGCTGGCGCGGGCGTAGTCCGTGGGGTCGTACACAAACGCCACCGGCGGCGCGAACGACAGCGCGCCCAGGCGCCCTGACAAGCAGCGCGCGATCTCGACCGCGCGGCCCGAGGCGGACTCAGCCACGAGCTCAGGCGTAGCTGTGCAGGCCGGTGATCACGAAGTTGATGATCACCCAGTTGAAGAGCATGACGCAGGCGCCGATCAGCGCCAGCCAGGCCGTCCAGAGCCCCTTGTCGCGGGACTTGAAGCGCCCATGCACCAGCACCGTGAACACCAGGAACGTGTTGAGCGCAAAGACCTCCTTGGGGTCCCAGCCCCAGGGACGGCCCCAGGAGTGGTCGGCCCAGATGGCGCCCATGACCAGGCCCGCCCAGAGCATGATGAACGACAGCTCCATCAGCACCATGGTCACGCCGTCGAGCACCGCGCCGGTGGCATGGCTGGCCTCGGCCTCGGTGGCGCCCTCGTCCACGCCGCCCATGGCCAGCATGCCCGCGCCGCCCAGCTTGACGTAAGCCTTGCCCCCACCGCACGCGCGCCAGATCAGGTACAGGCTGGCCGACACGGCCGCCATGAAGATCAGCACGTAGCTCCAGATGATGATGTTGGTGTGGATGTAGAGCCACACGTCATGCAGCACCGGCATCATGTTGCCGATGTTCGGGTTCAGCTGCACCGGCAGCTTGTAGGCGCACAGCATGGCCACCATGGAGGCCACCGCGCTGCTCAAGAGGAACACGTTGCCCAGCACACCCTTGGCCCAGGGCAACACGGCCAGGGCCGCGACCCCGCCGAACCAGGCGGCCGTGGTGACCGCCTCGAACATGTTGGTGTTGGGCCAGCGCCCCGAGACGTACCAGCGTAGACCGAGGGCCCAGGTGTGCAGGCCGAAGGCCACCAGGAACATGAGCAGCGCCAGCCGACGCGCGCCCTTCCAGCGGTAGACCACTGCCAGCAGCAACGGGATGCAGGCCAGCAGGTAGACCATCCAGATCCAGGTCAGGTTGTACTGCCGGAAGTAGAAGCTCTCGAGCGCGAGCCGCCGCTCGGCGGGATAGGCGTCGGGGTTCACCTCGCGCAGGCCGGCAGCCAGGGTCACCACGGCCGCGTTGACGCCCTCGGCGTCCTCCGCGCCCCAGGCCTGCTTCAGCTGCTTCCAGGACTCGGTCAGGCGCCTGTCCAACTCGTCGGGCAGACCCGCGGGGCCGGGCGCGCCGTCCAGGCCCGGCAAGGCCGAGTTGAGCGCGCTGCTGCGCTCCAGGTCGAGGATCGACGACCAGCGTTCGCCCGTGGCCGGCACCGGCGGCACCAGCATCAGGCTGCCGCCCAGCACCCGCGGCTGCTTCCAGGCCTGGGCGTTCTGCAGCATCTGCACGAACTTGCCCCAGCGGATCAGGTCGCTGCCCAGGTTCTGCATGCGCGCGTTCACGCGGCGATTGTTCAGCAGGCCGTCGGAGATCAGCCCCTTCTCGAGGAACAGGTCCATGCGCGTCTGGAACGCGCCCGGGTTGGCCCGCCCGGCGCCGTCCTCCCGCAGGGCGGCGATGATCTCCGCCCGCAGCGGCTTGTTCTTGACGTACAGCAGGTCCGCATCCAGGTACGCGCCCGGCCGGAACATGAGGTCGAGGTACGTCATGGCCGGGGACTGACCGCGGAAGCTCTTGGGCCCCGTGACCATGTCCATGATGCTGTTGGCGAAACTCGCAAAGGACTTGATGCGCCCCTCGGCGTGCACCGCGGTGTTCTCCATGGGACCCAGCTCGAGCTGCGCCAGGAAGCCGGGCGGCGGCACGACGTCGCGCTTCTTGGCGGAGCGCAGCCCCCCCACCACGATCAGCACGAGGATCACGGAGATGGCGAGGGTGAAGCGACGGTTGGGACTCATGCTGCGACCTCCGCGCCAGCGGCCGCGCTGCGGCGCCTGCGCTTGATCAGGATCGGCTTGACGTAGAAGGCATACAGCATGCCCAGCACCGCGATGCAGCTGCCCAGCAGCTGCACCCCGACGCCGACGCGGTTGCCCACGCCGAGCACCGTGTAGTTCAGGCCCTCGCTGCCGGGGTCACCCGGTGACATGGGGCCCGTGGGCGGGTCCCACTGGGCCTGGAAGTACCACAGACCGGCGTGCTCGGAGGGCGCGTTGACGCTGACCTCCATAGCCTCGCCCCAGCCGTCGGCGCCGTCGCCGAAACGCACCGAGCTGGTCCAGTTGAGGATCGAGCTGGTGCGTCCGGTGAAGCCGCCCACATGGCTGGCGATGACGAAGTCGTCCAACACCACCGGGTCGGGCAGGGGCAGGCGCTCGCGCGAGAGCAGCAGCTCGATCACGCGCCCGTCGGAGAGCCGCACCTGCGTGGGCTGGTACCAGTAGCGCCGCATGGTCTCGCCCGGTCCCTCGATCGGATACTGGTGGAAGCTGACCCACTTGTCGTGCAGCTCGCCGGCCACGTCGAACTGCACGCGCACGCGGGCGTTGGCCTCCTTGGCCTGACGGTTGCGGTAGCGGCGCGGCACCACGGCGGGCCGCGTCTGCAGGTCGCCGTGGGCGGCGAAGCGCTGCACGCTGAAGGACTCGCCGCCGCCCAGGGAGATGGTCTCGCCCAGGGCCAGCGGTAGGTAGCTGCCGTCCTGCGAGCTACCCATGGCCATCACCAGGCCCAGCTCGTCGGCACCCGGCCCCCCCACCAGCGTCAGCGCCGCCGAGGGGCTCGGAGCGTGGAAGTGGATCACGATGCCCTCGTCCAGCGTCAGCGTCTCGGTGGGCGTGAGGCTCTCGTCGCCGGCGTCCACGTCACGGATGAAGCGCTCATCCTCCGACACGAAGCGGCGCCAGCGACGCTCGCCCTGACGCAGCTCCACCGACGCGATGGAGCCGGGCAGGCCGGGCTCGTCGAGCTTCTCCATGAACTGCACCCGGAACGAGTAGGCGCTGCCGGGCACGTCGATGAAGGGCGCGTCGGGATCCTGGATGGACAGGGCGTCGATGACGTGGGTCAGCTCGCCCGGCACGCCGGGCACCGAGACGTGCAGGATCGGATCGGAGCCCGCGGCCACGGTCAGACGCTCGTCTTCGGTGCGCGCCCAGCGCATGGCCAGGAAGCCGCGGCCGAGGGTGCTCTGGTTGGGATCGAAGGCCACCAGGTCGTACTCGCTGGGCTCGCCGAAGCGATCCTCCAGGCGCACGGTGGCGGTGGGGTTGAGCGAGCCGCCGGCCACCCAGCGCTGCTCCATGTGGGCGTAGCGCAGGTAGCTCTTGATGTGCAGCGACACGCCGGGCAGCGGGTCGCCCGGCTCGGAGGGCGGCACCACCACGTCCAGCGGCCGCGCGGGCAGGCGCTCGCCCTCCGGCGGCCAGACCTCCTCGAGCGAGCCGACGTAGTCGTTGTAGAGCGGCAGCCCGTCCACGGGGCGCTGGATCCAGGGCCCGCTGCCCTGCTCGCGCAGGTACAGGGCCCATGACTTCTCGACCCAGTTGGCCAGGTAGAACCACTCCTGGGGCGCATAGCTGAGCGAGAGCTGCAGCTGCTCGTCCACCAGCGGCCGACCCAACACCTTGATGGCGCGTTGCAAGGGCGGGCCGCCGTCGCTGCCGTCGCTGAAGATCGAGTCCTGCGTGGCGTCGGGCTCGTTGACGATCAGCTGGCGCATGAAGCGGCTGTCGTCGGGGCCGTCCACCGTGACCTGCACCGCGAAGGCCGTCTGACCCTTGTTGGGACCCGAGAGCAGGGTCCAGTGCGGGTCGACGCCGCTCACGAAGAAGCTGTACATGCCGTGCTCGCCCATGGCGCGGGCGCTGGCGTTGGGCACCGCCGGAAAGTCGACCGTGGCGCCGCCGGGCACCGTCGCCACCACGCGCCGGCGCAGCACCGGCGAGTCGCCCTCCACCTTGGTGGAGAAGTACATGTAGCTGCCCAGGCACAGCACCAGGATGCCGGTGTGGATCATCCACACGCCCAGGTTGATGGCGTTCAGCTTGATGCGCCGCAACGTGGTCACGGTGATGTTGGCGCAGATCAGGCCGATCAGCAGGTTGAAGGGCCACCAGTTGAACCACTCGTACTCGGTCATCTCGAGCCCGGGCCACTGGCGCATCTGCTCGAACACCCAGGCGTCGATCTGCCACGGATAGCCGCCGACGTAGATCGGCAGACCGGCCGAGCCGATCCACGAGTACACGAACATCACGGTCATCAGGAACACGCCGAGCCAGACGTTGCTGAACAGACCGAGGAGCAGGGCGAGGGGACCCGAACGGACGCTGCCCGAGCCGGATGAGGTGGTCATGGCGAACGGATGCCTGTCGGAGACGGAGCGACCCGGCGAGCTGCCGGAATCGAGTCATCCTAAGGATTTGCGTCGCGGGCGCATATCATGACCGCCATGGACATTGTGAGCGTTGGCGGCGGCCCCGCGGGCCTGTACTTCTCGATCCTCATGGCCCGGGCCTTTCCTGACGCCCGCATCCGCGTCATGGAGCGCAACCGGCCCGACGACACCTTCGGCTGGGGCGTGGTCTTCAGCGCCGAGACCCTGAGCCACTTCCGCGACGCCGACGCCCCCAGCTATGACGCCATCCTGGCCGGCTTCCGCTACTGGGACGACATCGAGACGCACTACGGCGACACCTGCGTGCGCTCCACCGGTCACGGCTTCTGCGGCATGAGCCGCAAGCACCTGCTGCAGATCTTCCACGCGCGCTGCCGCGAGCTGGGTGTCGAGCTGTGCTTCGAGCAGGAGGTGACCTCGCTGTCCGACGTGGCCGGCGCCGACCTGGTGCTGGCGGCCGACGGGCTGCACTCGGTCCTGCGCACGGAGCTCGAGCACATCTTCAAGCCCTCGCTCGACTGGCGCCGCTGCAAGTTCGCCTGGCTGGGCACGACCCTGCCCATGGACGCCTTCACCTTCTTCTTCAAGCAGGATCAGCACGGGCTCTATCGCATCCACGCCTATCCGTTCGAGGACGGCCTGGGCACCTTCATCGTGGAGTGCCTCGAAGAGACCTGGAAGGCCGCCGGCCACGATCAAGCCGACGAGGCCAGCACCATCGCCTACTTCGAGCGGCTCTTCGCCGACGAGCTGCAGGGCCACAAGCTGCTGGGCAACAACTCGATCTGGCGCACCTTCCCCACGGTCACCAACGCCACCTGGCACCACGACAACGTGGTGCTCATGGGCGACGCGGCGCACACCGCGCACTTCTCCATCGGCTCGGGCACCAAGCTGGCCATGGAGGACGCTATCGCCCTGGTGGACGCCTTCAAGCGGCACGGAACCGACGACGTGCCCGCCGTGCTGGCCGCCTACGAGGACGAGCGCTGGGTCGACGTGGCCAAGCTGCAGAAGGCGGCCCAGACCAGCCTGGAGTGGTTCGAGCGCAGCGAGCGCTACATCGGCCAGCACCCGCTGCAGTTCAGCTTCAACCTGATGACGCGCAGCAAGCGCATCACCTGGGACAACCTGGCGCTGCGCGACCCGGCCCTGGTGGCGCGCGTGCGCGAGTGGTGGTGGGACACCGAACAGGCGCGCTATCTGGAGGCGGGCGGGCAGCAGTGGCCCGAGCGCCTGGCGCTCGAGCCCCACGAAGGCGACGTCGATGGCGGCAGCGGAGCGCGCGCGCCCGTGCCGCTGTTTGCGCCCCTGCGCCTGGCCGAGCTCGAGCTGCCCAACCGCATCGTGGTCTCCCCCATGTGTCAGTACTCGGCTACGGACGGCGTGCCCGACGACTGGCACCTGGTGCACCTGGGCGCGCGCGCCACGGGCGGCGCCGGGTTGGTCTTCGCCGAGGCCACCGGCGTGTCGGCCCAGGGCCGCATCACGCCGGGCTGTGCCGGCATCTGGAACGACGCGCAGCGCGACGGCTGGAAGCGCATCGTCGACTTCGTACACCACAACAGCCCCGCCAAGCTGGCCATGCAGCTGGCTCACGCCGGGCGCAAGGCCAGCTGCAGCCGACCCTGGGAGGGAGACTCGCCGCTGACGGGCGACGCGGCCTGGCAGACCCTGGGTCCCTCCGCCACGCCTTTCGACCAGGGCTGGCACACGCCACGCGCCATGACCGAACACGACATGGCCGACGTCACGGATGCCTTCGTGGCCGCGGCGCGGCGCGCACTGGACGCGGGCTTCGATCTGCTCGAGCTGCACATGGCGCACGGCTACCTGTTGAGTTCGTTCCTGTCGCCGGCGGCCAACCGGCGCGATGACGCCTACGGCGGCAGCCTCGAGAAGCGCATGCGCTTCCCGCTGGCGCTGTTCGAGGCCGTGCGCGCGGCCTGGCCCGCCGAGCGCCCGCTGGCCGTGCGCCTCTCGGCCAGCGACTGGCTCGAAGCTGAGCCGGGCGCCGGCATGACCCTGGCCGACTCGATCGAGGTGGCAGGGGCCCTCGCCGAACGGGGCTGCGACCTGATCGACGTGTCCAGCGCGGGCAACACGCCGGCCAGCCGACCCGTCACCGGTCGTATGTATCAGGTGCCCTTCGCGGAGGCCATCCGGGCCGCGGTGGACGTGCCCGTCATGGCCGTGGGCGCCATCGCGGGCGCCGATCAGGCCAACACCATCCTGGCGGCCGGGCGAGCCGACCTGTGCGCCCTGGCCCGGGCCCACCTGGAAGACCCGGCCATCGTGCTGGGCGCCTCGAGCAGCTACCGACAGTACGACCAGTGGTGGCCGCGCCAGTACGGACCGGCCCGCCCCCGGCCGCGCCGACTCGGCCGGCGCTGAGGTGGGCGGCCAGGCCGAGACTCCGACCACGACTCCAACCAGGGCTCCCGCGACCGACACGCCAGCCGGCGCGCCGGCCTGCGCTCAGTCGTCAGCCATGGGCAGTGACGGCGGCCCGCTGCTGAGGCGCTCGGCCACGGCCGCGGCCGCGATCTCGTGCCCCAGCGGATTGGGATGCAGGTCGGGCAACAGGTAGACCGGGCCGTCCGCCACCGCGGCATAGGCGGGCACCAGGTCCAGCACCTCGAGCCCGGCCTCCCGGGCCGCTGCGGCCACGCGCGCGTGCAGATCGGCATAGCGGTACTCGGCCGGGTCCGCGGGCACCCGCCCCAGCGGAAAGAGCACCACCAACATGTCGAGCCCGGCGGCCTGCGCGGCCCGGCCCATGCGCAGAAAGGCGTCCTGCACGGAGGCCCAGGTCCGGGTGCCCTCGGCGTGCAGCAGGCGGAACGGGTCGCCGCCGCCGAGGCGCTGCCGGCGCCAGGCCTGCCGGCGCTGCTCGGCCCAGCGCAGCAGCCGCGAGCCCTCCCACCACTCGGGCTCGGCGTAGAAGCGATGCAGCGGCTGGCGCGGCTCGAACTCGGGGTCGTTGAGGTTGTAGCCCAGCAGCAGCAGGTCCGGCTCCAGCGGCAGGGCCCGCGCCTCGAGCACCACGGCCTCGTCCTGGCTGGAATAGCCGCTCACGCCGAAGTTGAGCACCTCGTTCACGTAGCCGTCAGCGCGGCGGTCCAGCAGGCGCCCCAGCACCGCGGACCAGGTCTGCTCGGAGTCCACGCCCCAGCCGTAGGTGGTGCTGTCGCCCAGGACGGCCAGGCGCCGCAGCCAGCGGCCCTTCACCGAGCGCACCTCCGGGCCCCGTAGGCCCTGGGCATTGATGGAGACGCGCACATCCTTGAAGCGGCCCTTCAGGCCCGGGGACAGCTCATAGGCCAGCCCAGGCAGCTCGGATTGGCGGTGGATCAGATCGCCCCAGTCCCAGAGCGAGTCGCCCAGGCGCAGGGCCGGATCGGGGCCCCAGGAGCTGAGGCGCGCGGCCCCTTCGGCCAGGCCCAGGCCGACGAGCAGGGCAGACAGGCACACGGCGAGGGCGACGGGGCGGCGCATGGACGGCCACTCTGGCGCGCTTCGGCCACCGATGGAAGCCCCGACCCGCCCCCCGGACGGCCTCTGCCCACAGGGGGAACTGTGTGGCCGCGGGTGTGATCATCGCGGCTTCAAACCGTCATGCTGCCGTCGGACCGTCGTTGCTCCATGCGTCAGCCGTTGTGGCGCGGCGCTGGCTGCGCGCCGCCCCACCCCTGGCCACTGCCCGATGACCAGACACCCCTGTGGAATCCTGGGTTCTCCAACGGGCTGGCGTCTCTTATCCTGTTTTCCATCTCGGCGCTGCCGTGTAACCGGCTCTGCGCCCGTCTGAGTGCGCCTCCCTGAAGCGTGCCATCCACGGAGCAATACATGTCTTTCCCGAACTCGATCCTGGTCGCTGGCTCACTCGCCTTGGCGCTGGGTGCCATGTCCCCTGATGCCGCTGCCGCAGACCGCAAGGTCCCCAAGGACTTCCCCACCATCCAGGAGGCCATCGAAGCAGCCGGCTTGGGGGACCGCGTCATCGTCAGCAAGGACAAGGCTGGCCCGTACGCCGAGAACGTGGTGGTGACGAAATCCGACATCATCATCCAGGGCAAGAATGCAGAGGTGAACGCCGGCGCCAACGGCGTGGCCTTCGAGATCACCGGCGACAACGTGATCGTGACGGGCTTCAAGATCCGGAACTCGACCGGCGCGGGCATCCGCGCCACGGGCAACGGCATCGAGGTCAGCCGCTGCACCATCGAAGGCGGCCAGGGCAATGGCATCGAGATCACCGGTGACGAAGCGACCATCGAGCGCAACACCATCCGCTACATGGGTGGCAGCGGCATCGTCTACGCAGCCAGCACCAGCGAGGGCGTCACGGTGATCGAGAGCAACAAGATCAGCCTGAACGCCGACTCGGGCATCGTCTCGAGCGGCGCGGCCGTCGAGATCTCCCGCAACACGCTCGAGTACAACCAGGATGACGGCCTGCTCATCAACGACGGTGGCTACGACGGCAGCGAGAGCACGGATGTCGACCGCAACAAGATCCGCTGCAACGGTGGCAACGGCATCTGTGTGCAGGAGACGGGCGCCGATGGCATCATCATCGAGGGCAACACGCTCGAGAACAACGGACGCGACGGCATCGAGATCGCCATGGGCTCCGGCATCTCCATC
Organism: Planctomycetota bacterium; assembly: GCA_003644265.1. The sequence continues at coordinate 40,270 of QNBX01000012.1, read as the reverse complement.
GTCAACAACAAGATCAAGCGCAACTCCGAGAACGGCATCTTCGTCGGCTCGGAGGGTGGCAACTTGATCAAGAATCGCTGCGAGAACAACACCCTGGCCGGCATCGTGATCAACAATGGCACCGGGCTCGGCAGCCACTCGATCGACAGCAACACGGCCAAGGGCAACGGCCGCGATGGCATCCAGATCACCGGGTCCGGCAACACGCTCACGAAGAACAAGTGCGACAGCAACCTGGGCGACGGCATCGACATCGTGGCGCAGATTGCCGGTGACTCCACCGGGAACAAGCTGCTGGGCAACAACTGCAACAAGAACCAGCATGAGGGTATCGACAACAGCGGCAGCCAGACCCAGATCAACGACAACAAGGCCAGCAAGAACGGTCCCGGCGGCAAGGGGCTCGACATCGCCGGCTCCGGCAACCGCGCCGACCCGAAGGATGAGGTCGGCATCGGCACCGTGGCGGCCGGTCAGTACAACAACAACAAGACCGGTGACGACCGCGACAGCGACGAGGACAGCACCTTGCCGCAAGAGCTCGACATCTGATCCGCGCTTGACGGCTTGTGGCCCCGGCTCGCGCCGGGAGCGGCAGACCGCACGAAGGGCCCGGCGATCCTGAGCGGATCGCCGGGCCCTTCAGCGTTCCAAGGCAGGGGCCACGGCAGGCCAGCACGGCGGGCCAGGGGCAGGGCAGCGCGAGCCCGCGACGCCCAAGGGCCAGGCGCAGTCAGGTCCTCCCCGCTGCGCGCGGGCCCGCTGCAGCGCTCCGCTTGTCAGCGCGGGCGCACCACGAAGTTGACGATGCGGCCCGGCACGGCCACCACCTTGACCAGCTCGCCCTGATCCAGCAGGGCGGACACGCCGGACTCGGCCCGGGCGCGGGCCTCGAGCGCCGCGGCGTCCATACCCGCGGCCACCTCGATCACGCTGCGCACCTTGCCGTTGACCTGTACCGGCACCTTGACGAGGTCGGTCACCAGCTGGCTCTCGTCCACCGCGGGCCAATCGGCCCAGGCCAGCAGCTGCTCGGCTCCCAGCAGGGCCGACAGCTCCTCCGCCAGGTGCGGCGCGTAGGGCTCCAGCATGACCACGAAGGGTCGCGCCAGGCTGGCCGGCATGCCCACGCCGTCCTTGGTGAAGACGTTGACCAGCTCCATCATGGCCGCGATGGCCGTGTTGAAGGAGAGCGCGTCGGTGTCCTTGGTCACCTTGTTGAGCGTGACGTGGAACGCGCGCAGCTGCTCGGCTGTGGGTTCGCTGTCGGAGACGCGAGTGGCGCCCTCGCCGTCGACGAACAGCCGGAAGACCCGCTTCAGGAAGCGCCGGGTGCCATTGAGCCCGCTGGTCTGCCAAGGCTTGGAGGCGGTCAGCGGCCCCATGAAGAGCATGTACAGCCGGAAAGCGTCGGCGCCGAACTCCTCGATCAGCTCGTCGGGGTTGACCACGTTGCCCCGGCTCTTGCTCATCTTCTCGCCGTCTGCGCCCAGCAGCATGCCCTGGTTGAGCAGCTTGGCGAAGGCTCGTCGGTGCTCACGATGCCGCAGTCAAAGAGCACCTTGTGCCAGAAACGGGCGTAGAGCAGGTGCAGCACCGCGTGCTCTGATCCGCCGATGTAGAGGTCCACCGGCATCCAGTGGCGCTCCAGCTCGGGGTCCACCAGGGCCTCGGTGTTGTGCGGGTCGATGTAGCGCAGGTAGTACCAGCAGGAGCCAGCCCACTGCGGCATGGTGTGGGTCTCGCGCTGCGCCGGGGCGCCGCTGGCGGGGTCCGTGGTGGCCACCCAGTCCTCGGCGTTGGCCAGCGGCGAGTCGCCCGTGCCCGAGGGCTGATAGCGCTCCACCAGGGGCAGCTCCAGCGGCAGCGCGTCGTCCGGCAGGGGCACCACGGAGCCATCCTCCAGGTGCAGCAGCGGGAAGGGCTCGCCCCAGTAGCGCTGACGGCTGAAGAGCCAGTCGCGCAGCTTGTACTGGATGGTGCCCTGGCCCCGGCCCTGCTGCTCCAGCCAACTGATCATGGCGGCGCTGGCCGCCTCCAGACCCAGGCCGTCCAGGAACTCGGAGTGGATGGCGGGCCCCTCGCCGGCATACGCGCCGCCCTCCCAGTCGTCGGGGGGCTGCACCGTGCGCACGATGGGCAGGTCATAGGCCTGCGCGAACTCCCAGTCGCGCTCGTCCTGCCCGGGTACGGCCATGATGGCGCCGGTGCCGTAGCCGGCCAGGACGTAGTCGGCGATCCAGACCGGCACCGGCTGCTGCGTGGCCGGGTTGAGGGCATAGGTGCCCGTGAAGACGCCGGTCTTCTGCTTGGCCAGCTCGGTGCGCTCGAGGTCCGACTTGCGCGCGGCCGTGTCGCGGTAGGCCTCGCAGGCCTGTCGTTGCTCGTCGGTCACCAGTTGGTCGAAGAGCAGGTGCTCGGGCGCCACCACCATGTAGGTCGCGCCGAACAGGGTGTCGGGGCGCGTGGTGAAGACCCTCAGCAAGAGCCGCCCGCTCTCGTCGCGCAGCCGACCGTCATCGGCGGATGCGGCCGGCAGGTCGAGCACGAAGTCGACCTCAGCGCCCTCGCTACGGCCGATCCAGTTGCGCTGCATCTCCTTGACGTGCTCGGGCCAGTCGAGCTGCTCGAGGCCCTCCAGCAGGCGCTCGGCATAGGCCGTGATGCGCAGCATCCACTGCTTCATGGGCCGCCGCACCACGGGGTGGCCGCCCACCTCGCTGGTGCCGTCGGCGCGCACCTCTTCGTTGGCCAGCACCGTTCCCATGGCCGGACACCAGTTCACCGGCATCTCGGCCTGGTAGGCCAAGCCGCGCTCGTACAAGCGCAGGAAGATCCACTGGGTCCAGCGGTAGTAGCCCGGGTCGGTGGTGTTGACCTCGCGATCCCAATCGTAGCTGAAGCCCAGCGCCCGCAGCTGACGCCGGAAGTTGTTCACATTCTGGGCGGTGGTCTTGGCCGGGTGCACGCCGGTCTTGAGTGCGTACTGCTCGGCGGGCAGGCCAAAGGCGTCCCAGCCCATGGGGTGCAGCACGTTGAAGCCCTGGTGGCGCCGGAAGCGCGAGACCACATCCGTGGCGGTGTAGCTGAGCGGATGCCCCACGTGCAGCCCGGCCCCCGAGGGGTACGGGAACATGTCGAGGATGTAGGACTTGGGCAGGGACAGATCGTCCCGGGTAGCGAAGGCCTTCTCGGCCAGCCAGCGCTCCTGCCAGCGCGCCTCAATGGCCTTGTGATCGTAGACGCCAGAACTCACGGAGCAGGTTCTCTCGGGGATGCGAGACAGGATAGCGGTCCGCCGAGGGCGCCCAAACCCCTTGCGTGGCATCGGTCTCAGACCGTAATCTCCCGCCTCGCTGGATGGGCGGTTAGCTCAGTTGGTAGAGCGTCTGGCTGGCAGCCAGAAGGTCAGGGGTTCGACCCCCCTACCGTCCACCACATTTGCCCCCTGCCGACGGCAGCGAGTGGGCAACCGGGGCCCTCGTGGCGCCGCCAGCAGCCCGGCTGACACGGCCTGCGCCCCTCCCTTCCTGGGCGAGCTGGCCCGCGGCCCGACGGTCGGGGCTACGCATGGGCGCAGCCGCATTTCTTGGCGTGACGCCGCTCCGGGCTTCAAGTCGCAGGACCCGCGTGCCGACAGAGTTGCCATCAAGGCTCGTTTCGGTTCCAGGACCCCTGGCCGAAGGGCCCACCCCGGAGACCAAATATGTCTGCTCTTTACCGTGCCCGTCGCAGCGAGAAGGGGTTCACCCTCGTCGAGCTGCTCATCGTCGTGATCATCCTCGGCATCCTCGCCGCCGTCGTGATCCCACAGTTCAACTCCGCCGCCAACGAGTCCAAGGAGTCGGCCCTGGCCAGCAACCTCGCGACCATGCGGCAGGCCGTCGAGATGTACAAGGTCCAGCACGACGACGCCTTCCCCAACGCCACGGACGTGGTGGCCCAGCTCATCGCCGGCACCGACAAGGACGGCACCCCGGGCACGGTCTACGGTCCGTACCTGCGCAACGGCATCCCGAAGAACCCCATCAGCGGTAACGAGACCATCGCCGACGGTACCGGCGCCATGGGCACGGCTCCGACCGATGCCACCGGCGGCTGGAAGTTCGACGCGGTCACCGGCGAGTTCCGGGCCAACGTGTCGGGCGCGGGCCCCTCGGGCACCGACTTCTACGAGCTCTGATCCCCACGCTACAGGAGCGCGACAGCTCCCTCTCCCCCGGACCTGTCGCTGCTCCGATCCGCGCCCCCGGCGTGGCCAAGAAATGGCCGCGCCGGGGGCGCCTTCGTTGGGGAGCCAGCCAGGCTCAGCGCCGCGCTGACGGCACCCACAGCGTGCTCAAGTCGCCCCGTCACGAGGACGACAATCAGACCCGACGGCCCACGCTGACCGGGCCCGGAGACAGCCATGAGAGCACAACCCAGCACACGTTCATCCCGGCCGAAGCAGGCCGGATTCACCCTCGCCGAGCTGCTCCTGTCCGGAACCATGGCCGCGGTGTTGCTCACAGCCCTGGTGCACTCGGCCATGGAGTTCGGCTACACGATCCACTACCTGGAGGACAAGGCGGGCATCGCCGATGTGCAGTCCGCCGTCCTGCGGCGCATCACGCGCGACATCCGCGAGTCCTGGTGGGTCGAGCTCGAGAGCTCCACTCACCTGAAGCTCGCCAACGCAGACGGCGAGTTCACCGAGTATTACCTCGAGGATGGGGCCCTGCGGATCCGCCGGCCCAACGGGGACGAGGGCCTCGTGATCGATAAGATCGAGGTGCTCTCGTTCACCGCCCGCGAGGCCGAGCGCAAGCGCGAGGGCGCCCAAGAGGAGCTCAGCGTGAGCTGGTACGTCCAGGCCGAGCCCGTCACCAGCGCCATCTCGCTCGAGTCCGCCGACGGCGGCTCCATCGCCCTGACGTTTGACCCACCCATCAACGCGGCCGAGCTTGGCGGCTCGAGCGACGAGCAGGTGCTGGGCACAACCCTGGAGACCGTGACCGTGGCGCTGGACTGGGTGCCGGAAGCTGGCCCCGACCCGGGCGATCTGACCGTCTCGCTCTACGAGACCCGCGGCCCCGGCAAGCCCAAGACGCATGGGGACGCGCTGGCGTCCATCCTGGTGCCTGGCGAGAGCCTGCCCCAGGCCACTGACGCGGGCGGCTCCTGGAACCTGCCGAGCGTCGATACGGTCCTGTCGCTCTCAGTGGACGGCGCGCTCGATCCAGGGCGTGGCTACGCCGTGGTGCTGCAAGCCAGCGCTGGCTCCTCCTTCGTGCTGCCGGCCCACTTGGTGATCCCAAGCGTCAGCAAGAACCTGATCGGCACCAAGGACGCGGGCAGCGGCTCCAACTGGGTCGTGCTGCCCTTGCTGGTGCCGTTCGAGCTGACGGGCACCGCCGACCTGACCAGCACCACGTCGGAAGACATGATCGAGATGATCGCCATCGTGCTGAAGCAGACCAATCGCCCGGAGCAGGCCCGCTCCGCCAGCGTCCTGAGCCAGACCCTGGGCGAGAGCGCCTGGCTGGGTGTGATCCCCGGTGAGGAGGCTCCCTGAGCATGGCTATCGAACCCACGCACACACCACGCCTGCGGCCCGCGCGGTCGAGGCCCCACGGGCGGCGACCGGGCGGCGGACGCGCCCGGCGCGGCTTCACACTGGTCGAGCTGCTGATCGTCGTGGTCATCCTGGCCATCCTGTCCGCGGTGGTGCTGCCGAGCTTCAAGGACTCCAGCGTGCGGGCCAAGGAGTCGTCGCTGGTGGCCACGCTCAACACCGTGCGCCAGGCCGTCTCGCTGTACCGCGTGCAGCACGACGAGAACTATCCCGGCCAGACCAGTTGGAGTGAGTTCGTCACCCAGCTCTCCACCAAGACCTGGCCGGACGGCACGGCGGGTGGCCCCTACGGCCCCTACCTGCGCACCGACATCCCCAACAACCCGGTCAACCACGACGCCACGGGCAAGCTGGTGTCGGACATCGTGTCGGCCACACCCAGCGGAGCCGAGGGCTACGCCTACGATCCGGACACCGGAGAGCTGCGCGCCAACGTGTCCGGCGACACCAGCGACGGCACGGCCTACTGGGACCTCTGAGCCCGGAACGCCCCGGCGCGACACAAGCGCCGCGGCGGGCCGACTACAGGTTCATGTACGCCGGCCCGCCGCCCTCGGGCGTGACCCACTCGATCACCTGGTATGGATCCAGGATGTCGCAGGTCTTGCAGTGCACGCAGTTGCTGAAGTTGATCTGCAGCTTCTCGCGTGCGGCGGCGCTGTCCTCGTCGGGCACCATCTCGTAGACCTGGGCCGGGCAGAAGTGCTGGCACGGGTTGCCGTACTCCTCGGCGCAGGTCGTAGCGCAATGCTCGGGCGAGACCGTCACCCGCAGGTGACAGGGCTGGTCTTCCTCGTGCTTGGTGCCCGAGCTGAACACGTTGGTGAGCTTGTCGAAGGTCAGCACGCCGTCGGGCTTGAAGGGCTCGCTGTGGCGCGGGGGCAGCTGGCCCTTGCGCGCCATGCGCTCGTGCCCGGCCGCGATGGGGTAGCGGTCGGCCTTGCCGCGGCCGCGGGTGAGCATCTGCCAGGCCAGGTGGAACAGGGCCGACGGCGTGATGCCGTGGGCGAGCGCCTGGTGGAAGTTGCGCCGCTGGTAGAGCTCCTGCCCCAACCATGAGTCCTTGAGCGCGGTCTCGTAGCCGCTCAGCACGGCGCCCGAGCTGTCGTCGGCGATCAGCGCGGACAGCGCGGTCTCCGCCGACAGCATGCCCGACTTGAGCGCGCCGTGGACGCCCTTGAGCCGGGCCACGTCGAGGGTGCCCAGGCTGTCGCCCGCCAGCAGGCAGCCGTCCACCCAGGGCTGCGGCATGGACCACAGCCCCCCGCGGGCAGGCTCTTGGCGCCGTAGGCAACGCGCGTGCCGCCCTTGAGCAGTTGGGCCACAAACGGGTGCGTCTTGAAGCGCTGGAACTCCTCGTGGATGTCGAAGCACGGGTCCTCGCACTCCAGGCCCACCACCAGGCCCAGGGTGATGCGGTCCTCGCCGATCCAATACAGGAACGAGCCGCCGAAGATGCCCAGCCCCAGGGGCCAGCCCATGGTGTGCACGACGCGGCCGGTCTGGGCCGAGGCCCCCGGCACCTCCCAGGTCTCCTTGACGCCGGTCTCATACACCTGCGGGTTCTTGCCCTCGGTGCCGAAGTGCTGCACCAGCCCCTTGGTCAGGTGCCCGCGGGAGCCGTCGCACAGCACGGTGAGCTTGGCGCGGATCTCCACGCCGGGCTCGAAGTTGCTCTTGTGCTCGCCGTTGGCGGAGACGCCCTTGTCGTTGGTGATCACGCCGCACACGCGCTCGTCCTCGATCAGCAGCTCCGAGGCCGGAAACCCGGCAAAGACGTTGACGCCCGCGTCCTCGGCCTTGTCCCCCAGCCAGCGCACGACGCTGTTGAGCGAACCCACCGAGAAGCCCTTGTTCTTCATCCAGGGCGGGTGCGGCAGTCCCATGCCGCCGCTCTTGGTGAGGAAGCGCAGCTCGTCGCTGGTCACCGGCACCAGGGGCGCGCCCTGCTGCTTCCAGTCGGGCATGAGCTCGTCGAGGGCGCGCGGATCGACGACCGCGCCGCTGATGGTGTGGGCTCCCAGCACGTCGGCCTTCTCGACCACGGCCACGAAGGGCTCATCCAGCGGAACGCCCCCGTTGGAGGCGGCCGCCTCGTTGTGCTGCTCGATCAGCCGCGTCAGGTGCAGCGCGCCGGCCAGCCCGGCGGGGCCTCCCCCCACAAACAGCACATCAACGTCGAGGACCTCGCGCTCGTCCGACATGGGTCAATCTCCAGCGAAGCAGACACGCCGCCCGCGAGGGCAAGAATAGGCGTGGGGGCGTTCCGGACAAGCCCCGGCGTCAGCCCTCGGCGGATTCGTCCGGCAGCGCCTCGCCGTGGTCGCGCACCTCGATCAGCTCGCCCTGATCGTCGTACATCAGCCAGGCACCGACCGGGCGGTCACCCTCGCGCTGACCCTCCACCAGGGGCAGGCCCGCGTCGCTCCAGGAGAGGTCGCGGCCCTCGCGCAGCTCATCGCGGTAGTCGACCAACCCGGCCTGCACGCCGTTGGTGTGCCAGAAGGTGCGCCAGCCGACCCAGTGCCCGTCGTCCAGGCTCTTGAAGGCCTGGGCCGTGATGCGGCCGTCGGGTGCGTAGACCGTCTCGAGGTAGCCCACGGCCTGGCCGTTGGCGGCCCAGAACCACTCGCCGCTCTGCAGCCGGCCACGCTCGTCGAAGCTGCGCCAGAGGCCCACCGGGAGGTCATCCCACCAGGCGCCCTCGCGGGCCAGCGAGCCGTCGGGGTGGAAGTTGCGCTGCAGGCCTTGGCGCTTGCCTGCCCGGTACTGCTGCACGGCCACGGGCCGGCCGCGCTCGTCGTACTCCTCGCGCTGGCCGTCGATCACGCCGTCCACGACGGTCTCGGTCAGGGCCAGCACGCCGCCCGTGTGAAAGGCGGAATGTCGCCCGGTGGGCACGCCGCGCTCAAAGCGACCGGCCTCCGACAGACTGCCGTCCGGGTGGTACACGCGCACCTCGCCGTGGCGCTCGCCGTCGAGGTACTCACCCTCCTCGCGCACCTTGCTGTCGGACCACCAGATGGTGAACGAGCCGGTGTAGCCGGGCGGCACGCGCCGGGGCCGCCCGGACTCCGGGCTCGCGCAGCCAGCCACCAGGGCCAGCGCCAGGCACAGACAAGCGCCCAGGCAGAGAGGCGCGCGGCGCAGGCGACGGAGCGGGCGTGAGAATCGAAGCTTCATGGGCTCCAGCTGTACCGCACCGCATCGACGGACTCCAGCGCGGACTGCACGGCGAGTTCCGGGGGCGCGGACCGCGCCGACGCACAAGACCGCGTGGGCGCGCGGGGGACTCAGCCGGCGACCGGCGCCTGGGCCGGCTCGCCCAGCACCAACTCCTCGGCCGTGAGGCGGCCCTCGTGCAGCAGCAGGGTGCGGTCGGCCCGCCGCGCCAACTCGGGGTCGTGGGTCACCATGACGAGGGTCTGCTGGTGCCGTTGCACCACCTCGAACAGCAGGTTGGTGATGGCCGCGCTGGTGCGCTCGTCCAGGTTGCCGGTGGGCTCGTCGCACAGCAGCAGCGCCGGCCGCGACGCCAGGGCCCGGGCGATGGCCACGCGCTGACGCTCGCCGCCGGAGAGCTGGGGCGGCTTGTGGCTCAGGCGCTCGGCCAGGCCGAGCTCATCCAGCAGGTTGGCCGCGTGCTCCCGATGCGGCTTGCGGTTGCCCAGCCAGCGCAGCGGGCCCTCGCAGATCATGCTGGGCAGCAGGACGTTCTCGAGCGCCGAGAGCTCAGGGATCAGGTGGTAGAACTGGAACACGAAGCCCACTTCGTTGTTGCGCACGCGCGCGCGCGCCGAGCGCGAGAGTCGCTCGGTGGCTTGACCGCGGATGGCCAGGCTGCCGCTGTCGGGCCGGTCGAGCAGACCCAGCAGGTGCAGCAGGGTCGACTTGCCCGCCCCCGAGCGCCCCATGATGGCCAGGCGCTCGCCGGCGTACAGGGTCAGATCCGCGCCGGACAGCACGGTCAGATCGCGCCCGCCCATGCGATAGCTGCGCGTGAGCCCGCGGGCCTCCAGCATGATCTCGACGCTGGGGCTCGGGCTACTCATGCCGCAGAGCCTCCACCGGATCGAGCCGGGCCGCGCGCCAAGCCGGCAGCAGGCAGATGATCACCGCGGCCACCATGGTGACGCCGGCGATGATCAGGTTGTGGTCCATGTTGATGGCCGTGGGGATCTCGCTGAAGGCGTACACGTTGCGGTCGAAGATCTGGATCTCGAACACATGCTCGATCAGGTCCTTCACGTCGTTGATGTATGTGCTCAGGGCCCACCCGGCCGCCAGTCCCAGCAGCCCGCCCAGCGTGGCGATGTACATGCCCACCACGGCGAAGACCCCGCCCACGCCACCGCTGGAGGCCCCCATGGCCGAGAGGATGCCGATGTCCCGCACCTTCTCCTGCACCAGCATGGTCAGCACCGAGAACGAGATGGTGCAGACCAGCAGCAGGAAAAAGCCCAGGATCACGAACAGGATGTTGCGCTCGTTCTCGACCGCCGCCAGCCAGGTCTTGTTGCGGTCCTCCCAGGTCTGCACGTCGCAGAACACGCCCGAGCTATCGAGCACGGCGCCCAGCTCGTCGCGCAGACGTTCCAACGGGACGCCCGGCTTGGCCGAGACGTAGAGTTCGGACAGCTCGTGCACCGTGCCGGCCCAGTCGCCGAAGTCGGCGCGCGGGATGTAGGCCTTGCCGTTGTCGTCCGTGTGGTGCGAGTTGAAGGCGCCCGCGATGACAAATGTCAGCACCGTGGGCGTCACGGGCTCGCCGTCCAGGGACATGCCGTCGGGCAGGGTCACCAGCTCGATGGCGTCGCCCCGCCGCAGGCCCCACATGCGCAGGGTGGCCTCGCCCAGCAGCACCGGCACGGGGTCGTTGAAGCGCACCTCCGCCAGGGCGATGTCTTTCAGCGCGATGTCGAAGGGGCGCTCGGGGTCGGCCACGCGGAAGACCGGGTCGTGCACGTTGGTGAGGTGCACGCGCAGATCGGTGTGGGCCAGCTCGGCCTGGGCGTCCATGCCCATCACCATCAGCTGGGTGTGCTGGGCGTCCTGCATGTTGCCCAGGACCACGTTGGCGGAGCCGTACTTCTTGAAGATGGCCGGGCGCACCAGGCGTGAGCTCACGGCCGCGACGTCGGGGTGCTCGCGCGCCAGGGCTTCCAGCAGCTCACGCGGCGCCGGCTCGTGGCGCTGCACGGGAAACACCACGATGTCGGCCATGGAGCCCCGCAGGATGTCGCGGGTCTGCTCCAGGAAGCCGTTCATGATGGACCAGACCACGATCAGCGCCATGATCGCCAGGCCGATGGAGACCATGGCCAGATAGCTGACCGGGCGAGCCACGGTGTATCGACCGGCGAGGAAGACGCGGAACATGGCTGCGCTTCTCCCTGCCTCAGGCCGGGCTGGCTGAGGCGGCGTCGTCGTCGGGGGCAGCGACGGCGGCGGCTGAGCCCTCGCCGTCAGCCTGCGCCTGAGCGCCGCGCAGGCGCGGCCGCAGCAGCGGGAACAGGATCACGTCGCGGATGGTCTCGGCGCCCGTGAACAGCATGGCCAGGCGGTCCACGCCGATGCCGATGCCGGCCGCCGGCGGCATGCCGTAGCTGAGGGCGGTGACGTAATCGTGGTCCACCTCCGAGGGCTGCTCTGGATCGCGGCTGGCCACCTGGCTCTCGAAGCGCCGCAGCTGCTCGGCCGGGTCGTTCAGCTCGGAGAAAGCGTTGGCCACCTCCATGCCCGCCACGTACAGCTCGAAGCGCTCGGCCAGCGCGGGGGCGTCGGCGCGGGCCTTGGCCAGGGGCGACATGGAGATGGGAAAGTCCGTCACGAAGGTCGGGTCGATCAAGTGCGGCTCCACCAGCTCGCCGAACAGATCGTCCACGAGCTGCTCATGGCTACGGTCCTCGGTGGCCAGGCGTTGGCTGGCGGCGGCCTCGCGCACGGCGCCCTCGTCCGCCGGATCGACGCCGGCGTGCTGTTGCAGCAGCTCGGCGTAGGACGCGCGCGCATAGGGCGCCCGCAGATCCACGCGCTGCCCGCCCCAGACGGTGACGCCGGCCGGCTCGCCCTCCACGGGCTCCAGCAGATCGAGCGCCAGGGAGGCGATCAGCTCGGTGGAAGCCTCGATCCAGTCGTCCATGCGGGCGTGGGCCCAGTAGGCCTCCAGCATGGTGAACTCGGGGTTGTGCCGGGGCGACAGGCCCTCGTTGCGGAAGCTGCGGCCGATCTCGAACACGCGCTCGAAGCCTCCCACCAGCAGGCGCTTGAGGTGCAGCTCGGGCGCGATGCGCAGGTACAGATCGAGGTCGAGCGTGTTGTGGTGCGTGACGAAGGGCTTGGCCGCCGCGCCGCCGGCGATGCCGTGCAGCAGGGGCGTCTCCACCTCAAGGAAGCCGAGGCCCTCCAGGAAGCGGCGCATGCCTACCACCAGGGCCGAGCGCTTGCGAAAGCGCTGCATGGTCTCGGGGTTGGCGATCAGATCGACGTAGCGCTGGCGGTAGCGGGTCTCGACGTCCGCCAGGCCGTACCACTCGCTGGGGGGCACGGCCAGGCTCTTGGCCAACAGAACGGCCTCGCTGGCGAAGACCGTGACCTCGCCCATCTTGGTGCGCTCGAGCGTGCCGCGCACGGCCAGCTGGTCCCCCAGATCGAGGCCCTTCTTGAGCAGCTTGAAGTGCTCGGCACCCAGGGCGTTCTTGCGCAGAAACACCTGGCAGCGCCCGCCGTCATCCTTCAGGTGCGCAAAAATGGACGACCCCATGTCGCGCCAGGCCACGAGGCGGCCGGCCACGGTGACCACCGCGGGGTCCTCCAGGTCGGGGTCGAAGCGCTCCAGCACCGCTTGGATGGGCTGCCGGTCGGGCAGGCCGGAGCCAGGGGGATAGCAGTCGATGCCGGCCTCGACGAAGCGATCCCGCTTGGCCAGTCTTTCAGGGGTCGGGTCCATCCCGGCAAGTCTAGCAATCCGCGGCCCCCGGCAAGCGCCCCAGCGTGCGCCCGACCCCGACCCCCGCCCGGGCTCCCGGGAGCCGCGGCCGGCGCCCCCGCTGACTTCGCCCTGCGGGCCAGTCTTGATCGGCAGCGCGTCCTGGTGGGACGATGGCCGCTCACCCGACCGACGGAAACCCAATATGTCCTGCACCGTCAAGACCGACGGACCCTGCCGCCGCACCCTCAACTTCGAGCTCGAGCGAGCCGAGCTTGAGCGCGAGATCGAGCAGCGTCTCAACAAGATCGCCGCATCCTCCGCCTTCAAGGGCTTCCGCAAGGGCAAGACGCCCATCGACCTCGTGCGCCGCACCCACGGCAAGAAGGTCACGGACGAGGCCCGCCAGCAGCTCATGGGCCAGGCCTTCTCCGCGGCCGTCAAGGAGCATGAGCTGCGCCCCGTGGGCGACCCGGTGCTCAACCTCCAGGCCATCGATGAAGGCGACGGTCCCGTCACCTTCGAGCTCGCCGTCGAGATCGCGCCGCAGATCGACCTGACCCTGCCCGAGAGCTTCGCCGTCACGGTGACCCTGCCGTCCATCGACGACGAGCTGGTCGAGGGCGAGGTGGGCCGCATCCTCGAGCGCTTCGGCAAGCTCGAGGAGCTGGCCGAGGGCGAGGCCATCGGCAACGACGACCTGCTCGAGGGCGACGTGACCTACAGCGTGGACGGCGAGCACGTGGCCACCCACGAGGGCAAGCCCGCCTTCCTGCGCCACGGCATCGTGGACGGCATCCCGGTCGAGGGCCTGAGCGACGCCTTCGCCGGCAAGCACACGGGCGACCGCGTCAGCTTCACGGCCAAGCTGCCGGAGCACTTCGAGCCCAAGGGCTGGGAGGACCGCGAGGCCGAGATCAGCTTCGAGGTGCTGCGTCACCGCCGGCTGGTGCTGCCCGAGCTCAACGAGGAGACGCTCAAGACCCTGGGCGTCGAGAGCGAGGAGCAGCTCAAGCAGCGCGTGCGCGCGGGGCTCGAGTCCCAGCGCACCCAGGCCGCCGCGGGCCAGATCGACCGCAGCATCGAAGAGCAGCTGCTGGGCTCGCACAGCATCGAGCTGCCCGAGCGGCTGCTGGCCAAGACCATCGACCGCAAGGTGCACGAGGTGGCTCACCAGCTCATGGAGCAGCGCGGCATGCAGGCCGAGGAGGGCCACGAGGCCGCCGAGGCCCAGCGCGAGGAGCTGACCAAGTCATCCAACGAGGGCCTCTGCCTGGCCTTCCTGCTGGATTCGATCGCCCAGGCCCACAACCTCAAGGCCTCGCCCGAGCAGGCCGTGGAGCAGGTGCGCGTGCTGGCCACGCGCGAGGGCAGCGACCCCGAGCAGGCCGTGGCCAAGTCCATCCAGGAGGGCTGGATCTCCGAGGTCCAGGAGCAGCTCTCCAACGAGCAGGTCCGGGCCTGGCTGCGCGAGCGCGCCCAGGTCACCGAGCAGCAACCCGCCGAGAGTTGAGCGGCGGTCAGACGAACCCCGAGCCACCCGATCGAGAGCCCATGACCTCCCAGCCCAAGAACATCTACCTCCCATATGTCATCGAGAAGACCGGCCGCGGCGAGCGGGCCTATGACATCTACAGCCGCCTGCTCGAGGATCGCATCATCTTCATCGGATCCGAGATCAACGACCACGGAGCCAACTCGGTCATGGCGCAGCTGCTGTTCCTCGAGAAGGAGAACCGCAGCCAGGACGTGAACATGTACATCAACTCGCCGGGCGGCAGCGTCACGGCGGGGCTGGCCATCTACGACGCCATGCAGCACGTGTCGTGCGACATCGCCACCTTCTGTGTGGGTCAGGCGGCCAGCATGGGCGCCGTGCTGCTGACGGCGGGCACCAAGGGCAAGCGTCACATCCTGCCCCACTCGCGCGTCATGATTCACCAGCCCTGGGGCGGCGCCGGCGGCACCGCGGCCGACATCCGTATTCAGGCCGACGAGATCCTGAAGATGAAGAAGGACCTCAACAAGATCATCGCCAAGCACACCGGCCAGACCGTCAAGAAGATCGAGAAGGACACCGACCGCGACAACTTCCTGTCGGCTGAGCAGGCCGTGACCTACGGTCTGATCGACGAGATCATCCACCCCGCTGAGAAGAGCGCCTGACCTCCGCCGCCGGACAGCCCGGCGGGTCAGCCACACACACATGCCAAGCCACGACCGCAACACGCCCCACGAAGAGCGCTGCTCGTTCTGCCTGAAGGCCCGCCCGAACCTCATCGCCGGGCCGCCCGACGTCTACATCTGCGCCGAGTGCATCGAGCTGTGCAACTCGATCCTGGTGGGCCAGAAGTCAGGCGGCAGCGGCGCTGACGGGCGCGAGGGTGGCGAGCGCGGGCTCGACCTGACGCTCGACAAGCTGCCCACCCCCAGCAGCCTGGTGGGGCTCCTGAGCGAGTTCGTGATCGGCCAGGAGCACGCCAAGAAGGTGCTGGCGGTGGCGGTCTACAGCCACTATCGCCGCATGCTCGCGCGGCAGATGGCGGGCCACGACGCGGGCGGCGTCGAGATCGAGAAGAGCAACATCCTGCTGGTGGGGCCCACCGGGTCCGGCAAGACGCTGCTGGCACGCACGCTGGCGCGCATCCTCGACGTGCCCTTCGCCATCGCCGACGCCACCACGCTGACCGAGGCCGGCTACGTGGGCGAGGACGTCGAGAACATCGTGCTCAAGCTGCTACAGGCCGCCGACTACGACGTGGCCCGGGCGCAGCAGGGCATCATCTTCATCGACGAGATCGACAAGATCTCGCGCACCACCAGCAACGTCTCGATCACCCGCGACGTGTCGGGCGAGGGCGTGCAGCAGGCCCTGCTCAAGCTGCTCGAGGGCACCGTGGCCAACATCCCGCCCCAGGGCGGACGCAAGCACCCCGAGCAGCAGTACATCCAGGTCGACACGCGCGACATCCTGTTCGTGGCCGGCGGCACGTTTGCGGGCATCGAGTCGATCGTGTCGCGCCGCATCGGCGGCAGCGCCATCGGCTTCCGCGACGGGCCCGAGGCCGCCAGCCTGACCGAGGAGTCCAACGCCCTGATCGCCCAGGTCAGCGGCGAGGACCTGGTGGAGTACGGCCTGATCCCCGAGTTCGTCGGGCGCCTGCCCATCGTGGCGCCGCTCTCCGCGCTCAGCACGGCGGAGCTGGTGCGCACGCTCACCGAGCCGCGCAACGCCCTGGTGCGCCAGTACGAGTCGCTCTTCGCCCTCGATGACTGTGACCTGCACTTCGCCCCCGAGGCCCTGACCACCATCGCGCAGCGGGCGCTGGAGCTCAAGACCGGCGTGCGCGCGGCCCGCTCCATCATCGAAGGGCTCATGCTCGACGTGTCCTTCCACCTGCCGGACCGCGGCGCCGAACTGCGCTACGTGGTGACGCCCGGGTTCGTGGCGGGCAGCGAGCCCATCCACGTGGAGCCGCGCCCGGACCACGAGACGCGCCGCGAGTCGGCGTGAAGCGCCGGCCGTGAGCGACGCGCCCCGTCTCCCGGCGCTGACCGACCTCGGCACGGCCGACTACGGGCGGCTGGCCGAGCTGCCGGGCGCTCGCAGCTTCACGCCCGGTCAGGTGCGGCGCTGGGTGCTGGGACGCGGCGCCCGGAGCTGGCAGGACATGACCGACCTGGGCAAGACCCTGCGCGCCGCGGGCCAGCAGTCCTGGCGCGTGCGCCGCGGCCGCCTGGACGCCACCCACACCAGCCGCGACGGCACCCTGGGCCTGCTCACGCGTCTGGACGACGGCAACGTGATCGAGTCGGTCTCCATCCCCGAGGGCGACCGGCGCACGCTCTGCATCAGCAGCCAGGTGGGCTGCGCGGTGGGCTGCCAGTTCTGCGCCAGCGGCATCGGCGGCGCTGAGCGCAACCTGAGCGTGGGCGAGATCATCGAGCAGGTGCTGGTGGGCCGCGAGGCCAGCCCCGAGGCGCCGCTCACCAACTACGTCTTCATGGGTTCGGGCGAGCCCACGCACAACCTGTCCGCCGTTCTGGGTGCCATCCGCATCATGAATCACCCCGACGGCCTGGGCATCGGCGCGCGGCGCATCACGGTCTCCACCACGGGGCAGCCCACCGCGCTGCGCAAGCTGGCCGAGGAGCCGATCCCCTTTCATCTGGCCCTGAGCCTGCACCTGCCGGGAGACCGTGAGCGCGAGGCGCTCATGCCAGGTATCGGGGCCAGCGACCTGGCCGCCACCCTGGACGCCGCGGGTGAGCGCTTTGCCCGCACCGGCCGCCGGGTGACGGCCGAGGTGGTGCTGCTCGCGGGCGTGAACGACGACCGCGCCACCGCCCGGCGCCTGGCCCTGCTGCTGGCCGGGCGCCCCGTGGCCGTGAACCTGATCCCCTGGAACCCCGTGGACGGCGTGGACCACGCGCCGCCGCGCCCCGGAGACGTAGAGACCGTCGCCGGCGAGCTGCGTCGCGCCGGGATCACCACCACCATCCGGCGACCGCGCGGGCAAGATGTAGGCGTCGCCTGCGGTCAGCTCCGACGGCGAGCCGGCGCCGAACGCCGGGCTCCTCGCGGGCGCTGAAGCCAGCGGGCCCCTCGCGCGCGACGCGCGTCAGCGGTCGCGGCTGCGCGGCCCATCCGCATCGGGGTCCAGCGTCAGTCCGTTGCCCACACCCAAGCGCAGCAGATAGACCTGGGCCGGGTGCCCGCCCTGGGCGCGCATGAGCTGTTCGACATCGCTGGGCATGATCAGACCGGGCGGCAGCGCCAGCTGCGGATCGACCCGCTGTTCGTCTGCGGCGCCAGCGCGCGACCACGGCACGGCCACTGGCGGCACCAGGGGAGCGGCCACTTCTCCGCGCACGGCCGAGACCGTCTCGCCATCCACGCTGTGCTGTTCGGCGCCACGGGAGAAGCCCGCGTCCGAGAACAATCGCCAGCCTGCCAGGGCCACCAGCAGCATGGCGGCGGCCGCGGCCATGCGCGGCAGCACGATCATGCGCGGACCGGGACGCGGGCCCACGGCCTTGGGGCCCGGCTCGCCCACGGCCACGCGGGCCATGACCTCCTCGGTAAATCCGTCCAGGACGCCCTCTGGCAGGGGCTCGGCGGCCAGCACGGCCAAGCGGCCACGCATGGCGGCCAGCTCGCGGAACTCCCGGAAGCAAGGCAGGCAGCCCGACAGATGTCGGTCCACGGAGTCCACATGACGAGGGTCGAGGTCGCCGCCCACGTGCAGGGGCAGCATGTTGCGGACGGATCGGCAGTTGGGGCGTCGCAAGGTCAAGGCTCGGAGAGTCCAGGTGATGTACTCGTGCTTACGGGCGCAGCGTCCAGGTGTGGGATGCCTTCTGAAGAAGGCTTGCCGTGCACCCGCTCCCAGGCCTCCCGGAACTGCTTGCGGGCCACGTGCAGGCGCCATCGGACGGTGGCATGGGTGATGCCGGTGATGTCAGAGATCTGCTTGGAAGACAGCCCTTCGAGGTCCCGCAGGGCCAGGACGGTGCGGTACTTCTCTGCCAGGCGCTCGAGGATGCCGCGCACGGCCGCCGCCAGCTCCTGAGCCCCTTCGCGCTGGTCGGGGGCGCAGGCGGCGCTGTGGTCTGCCAGGCCGTCCTTGAACAGGTCGATATCCACCCCGCGATGACGCTTGTTGCGCCGCAGGTGGTCGATGGCCAGGTTCACGCAGATGCGGTACAGCCAGGTGGTGAAGGCCATGGAGAAGTCGAAGCGGTCCAGGGCCCGCCAGACCCGCACGAAGGCCTCCTGGGCCACATCACGGGAGGCGTCGGCGTCTCCAAGCACCCGATATGCCGCCCAGAAGGCCCGCTCCTGGTGGCGATTCACCAGATCGGCAAAGGCATCCTCGTCGCCGGCCAGGCAATCGCGGATGGCGGTGTGGTCGTCGAGTCGGGTGGTCGCCATGGCAGTCAGGTGGGTCGTCCGCTGCAGACACAGCACGACCCGCATGGAATACGGACGCGCGCCCCCAAGTGATGGGCGCCCGTTTAGATTCTAGCCCGGAGCGCGGCCCCTGGATTGTGGCGAGGCCGCGTGCAAATCGACAGAGGCCCGCGCGCGCACGAGCGGGCCCGCCCCGAGCGCCGCCTGGCCTCAGGCACCCGCCTCGCGGAAGGGACCGATGCCACGGTACTTGGCGGCCCGCTGCGCCAGCAACTCGTCGGCGGGCAAGGCGCACAGTTCATCCAGCAGGCGCTCCAGCGCGTCCCCCAGTGTGGCGGCCGCGGCCAGCTTGTCGCGGTGAGCGCCCCCCATGGGCTCGGGCAGGATCTCATCGGCGACGCCCATGTCAGCCAGGGCCGAGGACTGCAGGTTGAGCGCCGTGGCGGCCTCCTCAGCGCGGCTGCCGTCCTTCCACAGGATGGACGCACAACCCTCGGGCGAGATCACCGAATAGTAGCTGTTCTCGAGGCACAGCAGCCGATCGCACACGGCGATGCCGAGGGCACCGCCGCTGCCGCCCTCGCCGATGACCGCGCTGACGACAGGCACGGGCAGGCGCGACATCTCCAGGATGCTCCAGGCGATGGCGCTGGCCTGGCCGCGCTCCTCCGCGCCGATGCCGGGGTAGGCGCCGGGCGTGTTGATCAGCGTGACGATGGGCAGCCCGAAGCGCGCCGCCAACTGCATGCAGCGCAGCGCCTTGCGGTAGCCCTCGGGGTGGGCGCAGCCCCAGTTGCAGGCGATGCGCTCCTCGGTGGTGCGACCCTTGCGGTGCGCCACCAGCAGCAGCCGCCGGCCACGCAGGTTGGCGAAGGCCGTGAGGATGGCCCGGTCGTCACCGAAGTGCCGGTCGCCGCACAGCTCGACCACATCGGTGAAGAGCTGCTCGACGTAGTCGCCCGACACGGGGCGCTCCACGTGGCGGCTGAGCTGGATGCGCTCCCACATGCTGAGCCGGCCGGCCAGCTCCTGTAGCAACTCGTCACGCTCCTTGGTCAACACTTCGAGGCGTGTGCCGAGTTCTGGGGCCGCCTCCTCCCCCGCCTGCTCCAGCTCGGCCGACAGCTCCGCCAGGGCCAGGTCGAGTTCGACCACGGGGCGCTCGAATGCGAGCGCGTTCTTGAGGGGATCGTGGCGTGAGGAGCGGGCCATGGGTCGCAGGATACCCACGCGGCCAGCCGGTTACGAACCTCAGCAGCGCGAGCTTCGATCGCCACCACTCGCCTTGGTAGGATGCGCCTTTCTGCCCCCTGCGGATGAACAGCTCGTGAACGACGGCGCCCTCGCCGCCTGCATCGAGACGCGGCTCAAGCCCGGCGGCCGGGATGTGCTGGCCGCGCGCGTGCTGCATGCCGCCCGCGAGGCGGGCCTGCAGACCCCCGACGGCCTCCAGATCCGCCAGGGCTGGTCCCTGCGCATCGCCGGCGGTGGGCCCCGGGCCGAGCTGCTGGCCCAGCGCCTGCTGGCCGACCCGGTCCTGCACGACTGGCGCGTGCTGGAGGGCGGCGCGAGCCCGGCCGAGCCCGGCCTGCGGCGGCTGGAGATCGTACGCCGCGCCGGCGTCATGGACCCGGCGGCCCAGAGCGTGGTGCGCGCCGCCGCCGCCCTGGGGCTGGAGGTGCGCGACGTGCGCAGCTGGGCGGCCTGGCTGGCCCCCGAGAGCACCCCCGACGAGCTGCTGCTGACGCTGGGGCGCGAGCTGCTGGCCAACGACGTGATCGAGGAGCTGCGCCTCGACCCGCCGGCCTGCGTGCCCCCGGCGCCCGAGCTGCCCGGCTCCGGGTTCAGCCTGGGCACGGTGCCCCTGCGCGAGGCCGACGAAGCCCAGCTGCAGGCCATCTCGAGCGACGGTTGCCTGGCCCTGGACGCGGCCGAGATGCGCGCCATCGCCGAGCACTTCCGGCAGCTCGGCCGCGACCCCACCGACATCGAGCTCGAGACCCTGGCCCAGACCTGGTCCGAGCACTGCAAGCACAAGACGCTCACGGGCCTGGTCGACTACGAGGGCGAGCTGCACGACAACCTGCTCAAGTCGACCATCGCGCGGGCCACGCACGAGCTCGAGCGCGAGTTCTGCCGCTCGGTCTTCGTCGACAACGCCGGCGTGATCGACTTCGACGACGAGCACCTGCTGACCATCAAGGTCGAGACGCACAACCACCCCTCGGCGCTCGAGCCCTACGGCGGCGCGGGCACGGGCATGGGCGGCGTGCTGCGCGACACCCTGGGCACGGGCCTGGGCGCGCGCCCCGTAGCCAGCACCGACGTGTTCTGCTTCGGCCCCCACGACCTGCCCGCCGATCAAGTGCCCAAGGGCAGCCTGCACCCGCGGCGCGTCATGCAGGGCGTGGTCTCCGGCGTGCGCGACTACGGCAACCGCATGGGCATCCCCACCGTGGGCGGCGCGGTCTGCTTCGACGAACGCTACACCGCCAACCCGCTGGTGTACTGCGGCTCGATCGGCATCCTGCCGCGCGACAAGCTCGAGAAGGAGGTGCGCCCCGGCGACCTGATCCTGGTCTGCGGCGGCGCCACCGGGCGCGACGGCATCCACGGCGCGACCTTCAGCAGCCTCGAGCTGCACGACGAGAGCGAGACCGTATCCAGTGGCGCGGTGCAGATCGGCAACGCCATCGAAGAGAAGCGCCTGATGGACGCGCAGCTCGCCGCGCGCGACCGCGGCCTGTACCGCGGCATCACCGACTGCGGCGCGGGCGGCCTGTCGTCCGCCGTGGGCGAGATGGGCGAGCACACCGGCGCCGAGGTCGAGCTCGACAGAGTGCCGCTCAAGTACCACGGCCTGACCTACACCGAGGTCTGGATCAGTGAGGCCCAGGAGCGCATGGTCCTGTCCGTGCCGCCCGAGCACGAGGCCGAGATCCTGGCGCTGTTCGCCAGCGAGGACGTGCCGGCCACCATCATCGGACGCTTCACGGACAGCGGTCGCCTGGTGGCGCACTGGGACGGCACACAGGTCATGGACCTCAGCATGGCCTTCATGCACGACGGCCTGCCGCGCCAGACCCGCCGCGCCACGCGCCGGCAGCGCCAGCTGTCCGACCCACGCGAGCTCTCGCCGGATGAGGTGGGTCCGACCCTGCTGGCGCTGCTGGCCGCGCCCAACGTCGCGTCCAAAGCCTGGATCATCCGGCAGTACGACCACGAGGTGCAGGGCGGCTCGGTCATCAAGCCGCTGGTGGGCGTCACCCGCAGCGGCCCCTCGGACGGCGCCGTGGTCGCGCCCGTGCTGGGCAGCGCGCGCGCCTTCTCCGTGGGGCACGGCATCAACCCCAAGCTCGGCGACGTGGACCCCTACCGCATGACGCTGCACGCCATCGACGAGGCCCTGCGCAACGCGGTGGCCGTGGGCGGCGACCCGGACCGCACCGCCATCCTCGACAACTTCAGCTGGGGCAACTGCGACAAGCCCGACAACCTGGGCGACCTGGTGGAGTCCTGCCTGGCCTGCTACGACGGCGCCATGGCCTACCGCACACCGTTCGTGAGCGGCAAGGACAGCCTCAACAACGACTACCGCGTGGGCGGCGAGAGCCGCTCGATCCCACCCACGCTGCTGATCACCGCGCTGTCCATGCTGGACGACGTCTGCCAGGCGGCCAGCATGGACCTCAAGGCACCCGGCAACCTGCTGCTGCTGGTGGGCGAGACCGGCCCCGAACTCGGCGGCAGCCACCTCGCAGGGCAGCTCGACGCCACGGGGCTGGAGGTGCCGCCGGTCGACCTCGAGCTGGCACCCCGGATCATGCGCGCGGTGCACGCCGCCCTGGCGGCGGGGCTGGTGCGCGCCTGCCACGACTTGTCCGAGGGCGGCCTGGCCGTGGCCGCGGCCGAGATGGCCTTCGCCGGCGGCATCGGTGCGCGCATCGACGCCGCCGCCATACCCGTGCGCGGCGCCCCCGACCTGGGTCGGCGTCTGTTCGCCGAGTCGGCCAGCCGCTTCCTGCTCGAGGTCGAGCCTGAGCAGCTCGGGGCCTTGCGGCAACAGCTCGCCGACGTGCCCCACGCGCTGGTGGGCCAGACCCGGGACGACGATCAGCTGGAGCTGCTGGACGGCAGTCAGCTCGTGGCGCGGGTGGCCCTCAGCGCCCTGCACCTGGCCCACGCTTGCACCCACGATCTGGACGGGGAGTACACGACGTCATGACCCGGCCAGAGGTCCTCGTGCTGCGCGCCGCCGGCACCAACTGCGAGCGCGAGACGGCGTTCGCCTTCGAGCGCTTTGGCGCCCAGGCCACCACCCTGCACGTCAACCGCCTGCTGCAGGATCCCGAGGCCCTGCTGCGCTATCACGTGCTGGCCATTCCAGGCGGCTTCAGCTACGGCGACGACGTGGCCGCGGGCGCGGTCTTCGCCGCTGAGTTGGGCACGCGCCTGTCCGCTCCGCTGCAGCGCTTCCTGGCCGACGGCGGGCTGGCACTGGGCATCTGCAACGGCTTCCAGGTGCTGGTGCGGCTGGGGCTGCTGCCCGGCCTCGACCAGACTCTGGGCACGCCCGAGGTGAGCCTGACCGACAACGTGTCGCACAAGTACGAGGACCGCTGGGTGCGCTGCGCCATCAGCTCGCGGCGCAGCGTGTTCATCGGCGACATGGAGCCTCCCGAGCTGCCCCTGGCCCACGCCGAAGGCCGGCTGGTGTGCCGCGACGAGAGCGTGCGTCAGCGCCTGTTCGACGAAGACCGGGTGGTCTTGCGCTACGCCGACAGCTCGGGCGCCCCCACCGACAGCTACCCGGCCAACCCCAACGGCTCCACCGACGCCATCGCGGCGCTGACCGACGCCAGCGGCCGCGTGCTGGGCCTCATGCCCCACCCGGAACGAGCGCTGTTCGGGTTCCAGCACCCCGAGTGGACCCGGCGAGGCGGGCCGCCTGCAGATCTGGGCCCGGGGGCGCGCTTCTTTGCGAACGCCTGTGAGTGGGTTCACGAGAACCGCTAGGCGCTCGTCCTGCCGAGCGGCGGCGGCGCGAGTTCATGCTCAGGAATCCGGATGGCTCATCAGCCACTAGCCGACGCGCCGCACAGGCCTCAACGATCACTGCTGAGGACGTGTGCCTACGCCTTGGCCCCCTTGCTGGTCCTGCTGGTGAGCCTGGAAGCCACGCTCGCGCTGTTGGGCCTGGGCGCCGAGCACGGGCAGCCGCTGTCCGCCGGGTTCGACTCGCAGGCGCAATACCTGCTACCCATCGAAGGCAGCCCGGGCACCTGGCGCACGCAGTTCCGGGAAGCGGGGCGTGCGCGCAAAGAACGCGTGATCCCACCCAAGGACGGGCGCGTGCGGGTGCTGCTGTTCGGCGGCTCGAACACCCAGGGCTTCCCGGAAGACCTGCTGGAACAGGCCCTGAATGAGGCCGCCCCCGCGCCGGGGTACGAGGTCATCAACCTGGGGCGATCTGGCTACGGCAGTGAGCGCGTGCTGATTCTGTTCGAGCAGGCGCTCAAGCTCGAGCCGGATGTGGTCGTGATCTACTCAGGACACAATGAGTTCGTGGAGGCGGGCTTTGCGTTGGAGCTGGCGGAGCGTGGCACCACGGCCAGGCTGCTGCGTGCTCTCGATCAGTTGCAGCGTGTGCGCATCGTCAACCTGGCCGTGACGGCGCTGCGGCCCGCGGCTGCCCCCTTGGCGCCGCCCCACCCAGAAGCGCGGCGCCGCGAGCGCAGGAGCTTCGACCACCTCAGCTACGCCCAGACCCAGGTGTTCTACGCCACCTATGCCGAGAACCTGGCGCGCATGTGTGAGCTGGGCCAGGCTGCGGGGGCACGCATCGTCCTGAGCACGGTCATCGGCAACATGCTCTACCGACCCGGGAACTGCCGCCTTCCGCTCGAAATGCCCGCTGAGATGCAGGCCTCCTTCAAGCGGGACCTGCAACGGGCCGAGCGGCTCATCCCCCCACGCTTTGCCGAGGCGTTCTTGCCTGAGGTGCCACCGCGCTGGTACTCCTGGCATGCCACACACATGGACGAGCAGACAACGCTCGAGGCCCCCGAACTCGACCCAGGCTACAGGGCACCACGCCTGCGTCCTCTCCTGGGCGAGCTCGCCCAGGCACCGGCACGCATCGTCAAGCGCATCAGAACGGAGCAGGGCGCCCACTGGGCGGACCCCGCCGGCTGGAAGCCGTCGCTGCGCGCGGTGATCGATGCCGTAGCCGCACTGCACGAGCGGGAGCTCACGCAGCAAGAACGTCAGGCGCTCCGGCGCGCCTCCGAGCTGTTCAAGCAGCTGCTGCAGGCTTGCGACAACCACCCCGTGGCGACCTTCAACCTCGCGCTGTGCACCTACTTGCTGGGCGCTGACGATGAGGCCGCCACCCGGATGCTGATCGACGCCGCACGCTTCGACCGCGCCCCTCGGCGCGGCAACCAGGTGTCCAATGACATCGTGCGCGAGCTCGCCGCCCGCTACGATCCCGCCGAGCTCACACTGCTCGATGCCGAGGCGCTCTTCCGTGCGCGCTGCCCCGACGGGATCATTGGCTGGGAGGTCATGATGGACGTCTGCCACATTCACCCCGGCGCGCGCGCCACCCTGATGCGCGACCTGGCCCGGGCGGTGCTGACGCCATGAACGACTTCGTTCTGTTCCTGCGCACCAAGCCGCACATCTGGGGTGCGGTCATCCTGGCGTTCTTCGTGGCCTTGGGCCTGCTCGCCTGGTGGATCACGAGGCTGCCCGAATCGCCCTTCGTGTACCGCTTGGGCTGAGGGCGGCCTCACGCCTCACGCCTCACTCGAGACGCGAGACTCAAGACCCGGGAGCGCCGGGAGCGGCGCTGAACATCAGCGCCACCACCGGCGACCCGGGCATGCTTCGGTCAGCTGGCGACCTGTCACGGGCCTCGCGAGCGCGCATCCGCAGCGCGCCGGAAGCCCCGTGCGCATATCGCCTTACTCCTTGTCGCGCGGGTTGTTGAACAGCTGCGAGAGGTCAATGCTCCCGTGGCCCTCCATCGGGTACCGCTCCGCATTGACATCCCTGCTTCCGATGCTGGAGGCCGTCGACGGCGGGGAGTACAGCACCAGCGTCCCGAGGAAAGCCAACACAGCATCACGATCAGGCTTGTCCAACAGCTCGTAGGCGTCGCGCGAGCCCTCGGCTTCACCGCCGTGCCGCAGGATAACGTCATCCAGGGTCGGGCTGCGGCCATCGTGACCGTAGGGGGCTGTCGACCCCACGCCCCAGAGCGGCTCGGTAATGAACTCCTGCTGCCAGGTCCCGGTGAAGTTCTGCTCCCAGAAGTTGCGGCCGAGGTCGTGCCGCTTGAAGTCCGCGAAGAGATTCTTCACGACAAACGGAGCTCCAACCGCCGCCTTGACGCTGGCATAGCCCGAGCCGTCCTGCCGTGCCTTGTAGAAGAGCGGCTCCACCGTGGCGAACAGGCTGTTGAAGGGGTTACCCCGCCTCTTGTCCAGCACGGTGTCGACGTCGGCCACACGCCGGTCGACCTCGAGCACGAGATCGGGCACGTGGCACACGGCGCACCCAATCCTGCTGAACAGCTTGCGGCCGTCACTCGCAGGGGGCAGGCCTGCGTCCAACCAGGTTCCGGACCCAGCTTCGAGCCACGCCTCGGCAGACTCACGTCGCACCGCCGGCCGGAAGTAGTTCAGCAGGTAGAACTCCATGTAATCGACCAGGCTCGCCGGCACCTCGCCGATCACGCCATCGCCGTCCGGATCATGCGCTGCATCATCCGCTGGTGGTGCCTCGAACTCGTCGAGGCTCCCGTCGAGCACCATGCCCGAAGGGGTCGTCACCCGACGCCCCGCGGAGGCGAACTGGAGATCCAGGTCATAGGACTCCAGGCCCATCTCCGCGTTGAAGGCTCCCACCACAAACTCACGGATCGAGAAGCTCCCACCCTCCGCAAAGAAGGGGCGCACGCGCAGGTCCGCGTCGACGCCCACGACCCCGGACAGATCGATGTGACCATCGTCGGCGCAGCGCTCCAGCGTGCCACGGTGGGCGTACTCGCCGCAGGATGCTGTGATGACGCCGTAGTCCACACCCTTGCTCACGAGTCGCATGCTCACCGGCTCGCCGGACGCGAACGAGGCGCTGACCGCCTGGGCCTTGATGTACCGCAGCTCCGCGGTGATCTCATCGGCGATCATCTCCACCAAGCCGAGCCCGAACAGGTGCGGGGCGTCGCGGCTTGAAGGACGCGTAAACACGACGCCACCGAACCCCGCTGAGCCCTGAGGGCGCCCGTGGCAGGAAGCGCAGCTGTCGGCCAGCCCCGCACCCAGGGAGGCGTGCCGCCCGATGCTGCCGATCCCGTCGTTGGTCCTTGGGCCGAACCCCTGGGCGACGGTGAACTTGCGCTGGAACAGCTGGCGGCCGCGCGCGATCGCACGGAAGGGGTCCCGCCCGATGAGCATGATCGACGAGTTTGGCGTCAGCAGGTCGCCGCGCCCCCCTCCGACCTGCTCTCTCAGTGACTTCTTGATGCCTGCCATGGCTTTGTTGGGCGTCTGAGTGATGTCGGTCTCCTGGGCGAAGGCCAAGCCGGGGCTTGCCACCAACGCGATCGACAGCAGCACTGTTCTCCAAGCACGTCGCATGATCTCTCCTTTTCTGTTGAGTGCCGCCGCGAGCCAGATTCACCTAGCTGGCGAGGCACAGTTCAGAGGCGCCTCTTGGTTGCAGCAACGCGGGCCTGACGCCGCACGCATGCTCTCTCCGCGTGGAGTTTCGACACTTCACCAACGCCTCATCAGCGCTCAATCCGAACTCGCCGGGGATGCAACCAGCGCATCACAACCGCGAGGGACAGGGCGGGGGCGTCTAGGTGACTTGCATCGACCAGGGCCAGCACGTCACGGCCCTGCCTCGAGCGAGTGCGGTGAATGCGCCAAGCGCGTTCAGTGGAGATCTCCTGATCTCCGACTCAGTATACCTCCAGGGGTGCTCGGGGCAAGGCAGACCGGGTTGTTTCTTGAGCAGCGACATGCGAGCGGTCGGGCGCCGACGAGTTGCCACAGACCTTCGCGTGCCAGCGAGTATTCAAACCGAGTGAGCCCGACCAACATGCGCGCCAACACCTACGCGCCGGGACACGGCGGCATCCGGAGATCGCGGTGAGGCCATGGTCAGTCATCCGTGCTGCCCTCTACACTGAACTCGCAGGCCAGAACGATCACAGGCACGTTGGCACCGAGGGGAGCGCACCGAGATTCCACACCTCAACAGCGGGTTCGCTGTGGCTGCCCGCCGGTCGCGTGGCGAACGCCTCGCGAGTTGGGTGGTCTGGATCACCTGGGCCGCCATGTTCGCTTCGGTCCTGGGCTGGGTGCTCCGCTTTGGCAGTCGCGTGCCCTACTGGGACGACTGGCGCCTCGTTCCCGTGCTCGCTGGGGGGAAGCCGCTCACGTTCGCCTGGCTCTGGACCGACGCCAATGCTCAGCGCGCTCCCGTGGCGAACCTGCTGCAGTGGGCACTGGCGAGAGCCTCGGGCGGCGACCTGCGGGCCGGCATGCTGGGGTCGGCGACGATGCTCGGCGCGTTGGCCGCTGTGCTCATCCGGTGTGCAGCGCGCCTGCGGGGGCGCACGAGCCTGTCGGACGCTTGCTTTCCTCTGGTGATGCTGCACCTGGGGCACTCCTACAACCTGCTCACGGCGATCGACCTGCACTTTGCTTGCCATGCTGCGGTCTTCGTGGTGTTGCTGTGCTGCGTCCTTCGCGGCCTCGACGCGGGGGCGGGGTCCCTGCCGCTCGGGTTGCTGGCGTGTGCGCTCCTGCTGCCCGTTCAGTCGGCGACCGGCCTGGTGATGGCGCCCGTGTTCGGAGCCTGGCTGCTGTACGCCGCGGGGCGGTCCGCGGACAGCCCCCGTCGCTGGCTGCTGAGGGCCACCGTGCTGGGCATGGCCGCGCTGAGCCTGGCCTACATGCTGGGCCTCCGGATCGCGACCGTGGGCTCCTCGCCTGCGGGTCTGCGCTCGTCGCTGCAAACGGCCCTGCAGTTCGCATCGACCTCCCTCGGACCGGCTGGGCGGACACTCTGGCCGCTCTCGGGGCTGGCGGTAGCGGGCCTCACCGCGGCCACCGCCGTGCTGCTCCTGCGAACCTGGCGCGCCCGACCCGAGCAACGCGTTCGGGCCATGGGCCTGCTGGCCGCGCTGGTTGCCATGGGCACGCTGGCCTTGGCCGTCGGCGTGGGCCGCTCAGGCCTGGGCTGGGAGGCGGGCTTTGGGCAGCGCTACGTCACGTCGGCCGGGCTGTTGCTCTGCTGCATCCAGCTGGCGTGGATCGTGTACGGCGGTCCGCGCTGGAGCCGGCGGGTTCCCGCGCTGCTGTGCCTGAGCATGGCGCTGCTCATGCCGCACAACCTGCGGGCCGGCTACGACTGGGCCCAGGCGCTGCAAGACACCAAGGCTCCCTTCGAGTCGGACCTGAGCGCGGGCGCCTCACCGGAGGAGTTGGCCGAGCGTCACGGGCCCCAGCTCTCCCCGCGTCAGGAGGGCCTGGCCAAGAAGATCGAGCTGATGCGCAGGACGGGACTGGGCATCTACAAGCCGTCGCAGTGACGGCTCGCCCGCTCCCGCCACAACTGAGCTGCGGGCCCGGCTGCTAGCGACAGAACGCCTCGATGGCCTGGGTGTAAAGCTGCTGGCCCGCTTCGAGTTGATCAAAGAGGATCCACTCGTCGTCGCGGTGGGCCTGGGCGATGGAGCCGGGGCCGCAGACGACGGTGGGCACGGAGAAGCCGCTGCGGTAGAGCTCGGCCTCGGTGTAGAAGGGCACCACGCCGGGGCGCTGCTCGGTCTGGCTCACGAGCCACTCGACCAGCTCGGTGTCGGCGTCCTGCACGAACGCGGGGCGGCTCGGGTCCCAGGCGATAGAGCCCTGCACGCCGGGCGCCGCGGCGCAGGCCAGGGCCAGGCAGGCGTCGACCCGGGCGCGCAGCTCACGCTCGTCGTCACCGGGCAGGGCGCGCAGCTCGAGCTGCACCTCGGCCCGGTCGGGCACCACGTTGCGCGCGCTGCCGGCGGAGACCAGGCCGGTGTTCAGCGTGGTGCACGGCGGCTCGTGGGCGCAGGCCGGGTCCGCCTGCCGACGCAAGGCCTCACGCAGGCCGTGCAGGCCACGCAGCAACGAGGCCAGCGCCACGGACGCGTCGGCGCCCGCCCAGGGGTCGGAGCTGTGGGCCGGCTGACCCTGGAGCGACAGCCGCGCGCAGGCGTAGCCCTTGTGACCCAGCACCGGCTGCAGGCTGGTGGGCTCCCCCACCAGGCACACGGCCTCGCTCACATCGCCCACCAGGGCAGGGTCCGCGACGGCGGCCTGCGCGCCGTGACAACCCACCTCTTCGGCAAAGCTGAACAAGAGCACCAGCGGCCGCGACAGGTGCTCGGAGCGCGAGGCGGCCGCAAGCAGGGCGCCGGCCAGGGCGTTCTTCATGTCACAGGTGCCGCGGCCGTAGAGCCGCCGACCGTCGCGCTCCACACTCAGGTTGGCGCGGTTCTGCGCATGGTAGGGCACCGTGTCCAGGTGCCCGGCCAGGATCAGCCCGGCGGGCCCGTCGCCGCCGAATCGAAGCGCCAGGTTGCGCTGGGGCACACCGTCCCAGCTGCCGTCCTGGGTGCGCGCGACCGCACCCCACGAGCGACCGAGCTCGGACAGCAGCTGCACCAGCGGCGCCGTGGAACACCCCGGTGAGGTGTCCAGCTGCACCAACTGGGCAGTGAGATCGACCACGTCCCGCGCCATACCCGCATGGTACCCGCCCGGGAGCCTGCGGGCGCGCCCGGCTCACGCGCCGTGGGCACCTGCGCGACGCCGACGTCCTGAGCGACCCATCCGCGCTGGATCCTGGGCAGGACGCCCCCAGCGCTCGCCGGGGCTCACTTCATGGCCTGGCTGATCTTGAACATGGGCAGGATCAGGCTCGATACGATCAGCGCCACCACCGCGCCCATGATGATGGTCATGGCCGGCTCGATCACGGCCACAAAGGCCTTGATGGCCGCCTCGACCTTCTTCTCGTGGTGCTTGGTGATCTTGCCCAGCACGTTGGGGAGCGTGCCGGAGCGCTCGCCCAGCGAGATCATGGCCGCCTCGGCGGGCGGGATGAGCGGGTCGTTGAGCAGCGTCTCGGAGATGTCGCTGCCGTTCTCCACGCGCTTCTTGGTGAGCGTCCAGAGCTCGACGTACTTGCGGTTGCCCGACACCTCGGCCGCCAGGCTCAGGCCCTCCAGCACGTTGAGGCCGGCGGCCATCATCACGCCCAACACGTGGAAGCTGCGCGAGATGGAGACGGCCTTGATGAGCTTGCCGAAGGCCGGCAGCTTGATGAAGAACGGGTCGCAGATGCGGCGCCCTTCCCTGGTGCGGATCAGGGTCACCACCAGCCCCACCACGGCGGCCATGCTCGGCAGCACCCAGGCGCCGTGCTCCTGCAGGATCTCCGACAGGTTCAGGAAGAAGCGCGTGGGCAGCGGCAGCAGCTCGGGCTTGTCGCCGAAGAGGTCGGCGAACTTGGGAAACACGTTCACCAGCAGGAAGATCACCACGCAGACCGCCATCACGGCCATGAAGATCGGGTAGGCCATGGCGCCCTTGACCTTCTTGCGCGTGCCGATGTCGCGCTCCATGAACTCGGCCACCTTGTTGAGCATGCCGCCCAGGTCACCGGTGGCCTCGCCCGCGCGCACCAGGGCCAGCGCCACGGGAGAGAATGCCCAGGGCTGGTCCCCCATGGCGGCGGACAGCGGGCGGCCCTCCTCGACGGCCTTGCGGATGTCGCCCACAAAGCGCGTCAGGTGCGGCGTGGCGCCCTGCTGCTCCAAGACCTCGAGCGCCTGGCTCAGGTTGAGCCCGGTCTCGAACATGATCGAGAGCTGCGTGACAATCTCGAGCACCTGATCCTGGGGCACCTGCATGGCGCGCGAGGTGTTGTGGCCCCACTCCTTGAGGCGCTCGAAGACGCTGGCCTGCGGGCGCACGGCGCCCAGGTCGTACATGCTGTCAGTCATCGCTCGATCTCCGCCACACGGACGACCTCGTCCAGCGTCGTCAGTCCTTGGGCCGCCTTGCAGAGCCCGTCGAATGCCAAGTCCTTGTGTCCCTTCTCGGCCGCCATGTTGCGCAGCGACGAGAGCGACGGGTCGACCGTGATGAGATCGCGCACGTCGTCGTCGATCTCGAAGATCTCGTGGATCCCCAGGCGGCCGGTGAAGCCGGTGCCGCCGCAGGTCTTGCAGCCCTCACCCTTGAGCAGCTGACCGATCGAGATCTCGTAGCGGGCGAAGATCGCCTGCTCGCGCTCGCTCGGGCTGTGGGGCAGCTTGCAGTGGTCACACACGCGACGCACCAGGCGCTGGGCCATGATGGCGTTCATGGCGGCCGCCAGCAGGTAGCTCTCCACGCCCATGTTCACCAGGCGCGGGATGGCGGCGACGGCGTCGTTGGTGTGCAGCGTCGAGAACACCAGGTGCCCGGTGAGCGACGCCTCGATGGCGATCTTGGCGGTCTCCTGGTCGCGGATCTCGCCCACCATCATGACGTCGGGATCCTGCCGCAGCAGGGAGCGCAGCGCCGTCGCGAACGTCAGCCCGGCGCGCGCGTTGACCTGCACCTGGTTGATCATGGGCAGGCTGTACTCGGTGGGGTCCTCCACCGTGCAGATGTTGCGCTCAACATCATTGATGGAGGCCAACGCGGCGTAGAGCGTGGTGGTCTTGCCCGAGCCGGTGGGACCGGTCACCAGGATCACGCCGTTGGGCTGGCGCACCTGCACGTTCAGGGCCGTGAGGATGCGATCGGAGATGCCCAGCACCGACAGGTCCCCCATCATCGAGCTCTTGTCGAGGATGCGGATCACGACCTTCTCGCCGGTGTACGTGGGCAGCACGGACACGCGCAGGTCGATGGCGTTGCCGCCGGTGTTGACGCGCATGCGGCCGTCCTGCGGCATGCGCCGCTCGGCGATGTCGAGCCCGGACATGATCTTGATGCGCGAGACGATGGCCGACGCCAGACCCAAGGGCGGGTTCAGCTTCTCGTCCTGCCGCAGCATGCCGTCGATGCGGAAGCGCACCCGCAGCACCGCCTCGTCCGGCTCGATGTGGATGTCGGAGGCCTTGTCGCGGATGGCCTTGAGGATGATCACGTTGACGAAGCGCACCACCGGGTTGGCCCCGGCCTGCTGCGCCAGGTCCGTCTCCTCGATGGCGGTCTCGACGACCTCGAGCTCGTCCTCGCCCACCTGCCCGCCGACGTCGCGGATGATCTCGTCCACCAGCATCGAGGCCATGGCCTCATTGCTCTTGGAGAGTCCCTGCTCGATGTCCGCTGGGTGCGCCACCACCAGCCGCAGCTCCAGGCCCGTGAGCCTACGCAGGGCGTCCATGGTGAACAGGTCGGTGGGGTCGGCTACGGCGCAGGTCAGCTCGCCGTGCACCTGGTAGAGCGGCAGCACCGAGTGCGTGCGGGCCCAGTCCTTGTCGACCACGTCGAGCACGTGCGAGTCGCCCAGGCCCGGCTCGACCTTCACGAACGGCAGGTCGTTCTGTGCGGCCAGCGCGCGCAGCAGCACGTCCTCGTCGACCACACCGGTGCGCAGCAGGCGTTGGGAGACGCGCTCACCCTCATGCGCCTCGCCCGCCTGCATGCCGCGACCCAGCTCGTCTGCGTCCACCAGCGCGCAGTCGCGCAGGGTGTCCTCGAGCCGCACCTCGTCCAGACCGACGATGTTCATGAGGGACTCCCCGGATCTCCGTGCTCCTCGCTGCACAGCGTGAGGCGCTCGGACAGTCCTGTGATCTCCAGGGCGGCCTGCAACACCGCGCCCGGCTCCAGCAGCTCCACGCTCAGCGAGCGGCTGCGCGCCAGCGCGTCGAACTCGAGCAGCGCCTCGAGGGCGGCCGAGTCGAACTCGACCACCCTCGAGACCTGGATGCGCACGACGCTGACTCCGCGGCCCAGCATGTCGGGCAGCGCCCGACCCAGGTCGGCCAACGAGGTCGACGTCAGATCCCTCCCAGCTTCAACCCGCTGAATCACCCGTCGAGCTCCTCCTGCGCGTTCTGGTCGCGGCGGCGGTCCGACATGCGCAGGTCGATCTCGTCCGACAGTTCGATCAGTCCCTCGGCCAGGGGGTCCAGCGCCAGGGCGCGATCGCACAGACTGCGCGCGTGGGAGAGGTTGTCGTTGTCCAGGGCGGCCTGAGCGTCGTCGATCGTGCGCTGGGCGTGGGTGCGGCGGGCCACCGGGCCGAAGCCGTCCACGAAGACCTCGCTGCGAGCGGCGGCCTCGTCCAGGTAGATCTTGCCGTCCTCGTAGTTCTCACCGTCCTCGAGGATATGCGGGGTGAGCATGATGACCACCTCGCGGCGCTCGACCGCGGTCTCCTCTGAGCTGAACATCCAGCCCACCCAGGGCAGGTAGCCCAGGAACGGGACCCGCCTGATGGACTGCACCTCGCGCGTCTCGATCAGACCACCGATGACCACCGTCTCGTCGTCGCGCACCATGACGTTGGTGGTGACCTCGGAGGTGGACTCGGTGGGCAAACCGGTGGTCGGGTCGACCACGCCGCTGCTGCGCTCGGGGTGAATCTCCAGGCGCACGAAGCCGTCGTCGCCGATGAACGGGCGGAAGCGCAGCTGCGTGCCGACCTCCAGGAACTCGACCGTCTGCTGGCTGATGCCGTCGCTGACCGTCGTGCCGCCGAAGTAGCCGAGCCGGCCACCGATGATGATCTCGCCACGCATCTTGTTCAGCGCGAGCACCTTGGTGTTGGCCAGCACGTTGGTGTCGGCCACGGCCTGCAGCGTGTCGATGAACCCGGCCACGTCGTCACCGACCCAGCCCATGCGCAGCCCGTCGCTGCCCGGACCCTCGGTGAAGCCCTGCTGGAAACCGGACGACGTACCGCCCGGTGTGATGAAGGGTGCGCCGGCCGACACGCCCGCGGAACCCAGCGCGCCGGGGACCAACGTCGTCGCTGGCGAGTAGATGCGCTGGGGGTCGAGCGCGCTCTCGAAATCGGCGAAGTCCGCGCCACCCAGGAACGCGAGGTCGACGCCGAAGCGGTTGGTCTCGTCCAGGATGACCTCGATGATCTGAGCCTCGATCAGCACCTGGCGCGGGCGCCGGTCAAACTCACGCACCAGTCGCTTGATGCGCTCGAGCGAAGCCTGGTTGTCGATCACCACGAGCATCTCCTGCAGCGTGGAGTCGTTGCCTCCGGCGTTGTCCTCCGCGCTGGGGATGCCCTCCGCGGCCGCCTGGCTCGCGACGATCGAGCCGAAGGGCGACAAGAACGGCGTGAGGTAGCCCACCAACTCCTCGGCGGAGCGATAGTTGGGGTGGATGATCGCCTCGGTCAGCGGATCCCTCAGCAGGCTGATGGAGTCGGCGTCGAGGATCGTGTACGTGCGCCCGTCGTAGTTCCAATCGAAGCCCACAGGGTGCAGCGTCCAGTCGAGCGCCTCGTCCAGCGTGGCGTCGTAGAAGTTGACCGTCACCGGCCGGTTGAGGTCGACGCCAGCCACGATGTTCACGCGCTGGTTGACCGAGATCATCTCGATCACGGCAGCCAGCGACGTATCGCGGACATTGAGCGTCACACGGTCGGGCGTGCCTGAAATCTCCGTCACCTCGTTCTGCGAGGCGACGGGCGTGGCCAGAGCGGCTACGAGCGTCAGGGCGATGGAGGCGGTACGGAGCATGATGTCGTCATCTCTGCTAAGGGGGAGTGTCGCGGCTGTCAGGCGTCGCTGACGGCGGGATCAGGGGCGGGGCTCTCCTCCGCCTTGACGATCGGTTCCGGGCTGACCAGCACGGGAGGTTGCAGCAGCGGCATGGTCACCGTCACCAGGCGGTCGCCCGGAGAGCGCAGCGTGACCTGCCGCATCTGGATGGAGTCGATGGACCAGCCAGCAATCATGTCGCCACCGCGGCGCAGCACGCCGTCGATCACGGCCATGGCGCCGGTCTCCGCCATCATGGTGGCGTTGATGGTGATGGGCGGCGGAGGCAGCTCCTCGACCTGCGCCTCCATGGGCGCAGCCACGGACCAGAAGCTCTCGAACACGCCGTCATTCACGCCATCTGCGGCGGCCTGAGCCGACAGCACGCTGTTGGCTTCGACCGGGCCTGAGCGCGCCCCGGCGGGCGCCGGGCCGGCCTCGGCGGGTGCGGTGGCGGCCGCCGCCACGGGCTCGGTGTCCGTGCTGGGCGCGGGCGTCGAGCCGCTGTCATCGCCGGGTTGCGAGGCGACCACGCCGACCAGCACGAGCGCCAGCGCGCCCAGAATGAGCAGCTGCTTCTTCTCCTTGGAGAGGCCGGCGGGCCGCGCGTTCTTGGGCACCAGGGGGGTTCTCATTGTTCAGAATCCAGGAGTACGGCAAGGGTCAACGAGACATCGCGCACGGACTGGCCCTTCTTGAGCTCGAGTTTCAGTACGCGGATCACATAGGGCAGGGACTCGACGCCGACGAGCAGCTCATGCAGCTGCGTCGCCGTGCCTTCGATGTCCAGGTTGATGACAAAGCTCCCGAGCCCTCCGATAGGCGGCCCGGGCTTGCTGTCCGTGCTCACGCGCCGCAGTCCGGCGCGGCGCACCGTTTCGGCCAGGGCCGACTCCACCGCGTTGGTGTCGGAGGCGGCGTCTTGGCAGAGCTGCTGCGGGCGCGCGGCGGTCTGGCCTTCCACATCGGCGATGCGCTGGAGCAGCACCTCGATCTCGGTCTGGACCGGGATCTCCGGTCCGACGGTAGGCTTCAGCAGTTCCACGCTGGAGCCGGCGTCCGCGATGGACGTGCCCAGCGGGATCAAGACGCCGGCCGACACAGCCAGGATCCCGATGGCCGTCACGGCGATGTGCCCGGAGACCTTCATCAGCGTGTCTCCGCCATGGTCGTGATGCGGAAGCGCTCGCCCTCCGTGCCGCCGTCCAGCAACACGCGTTCGCTGGTCTCGACGTGCACATCCGCGAAGGCACGGGAATCGATCAGGTTGTCTGCATACGTTCGCACGGCCTCTCCATCGGCAGCCAGGCCGGACAGCTTGACGGTCAGGTTGCGCGCGGGGCTCCGCAGCGTGTCCAGCCGGTCTTCAATGGACACCGTCTCGAGCAGCACGCTCATGGGCGCCTGATTGAGCAGCAGCGCCCAGAGGTTCGAGGTCAAGTGGCCCGGCACGGCCTGCGCCAAGCGCTCGTCGCGCTCGCTGACCAGCGCCAGGCTGCCGCGCAGCTCCGTGAGTTCGAGCTGGGCGTCGTCCCGATTGGCGATCTCCGTCTGCAGCGCCAGCTCCTTGTCGCGCAGGTTGGAGAGGCGTTGGAAGCCGAGCACGCCGGACACCATCAGCAGAGCGGCGGCCGCGCTGACCATGCTGAAGCGCACCTTGCGCACTCTGCGCGCCACACGTCGCGTGCGCTCCTCGGGCGGCGTGAACTCAGTCAGGATCGGCCCCTCGGTCGCGAGCCCCACGGAGCCAGGGTCCTCGAGCTCTTCCGGTGGTGCCTCGAGCTCGAGCCGCAGCGAACGACACGCGGCGGCCAGCTCCGCATCGACCGGACCGCACACGAGCAGGCGCTCGAAGCGACCGCCCAACAGCGACGCCGCGCGGGTGACGGTGGCCTTCAGCTCCGGCATCGACATGGGGCTGCTGACCACGCGACAGAAGAGCAGCCGTCCGTCGACCCCAGCCTGGACCACGTCCTGCTCGCTGCCCCGGAGCAGGCGCACCTGCAGACCGGAGCCGTTCACGGCGCGCCAGCTCGCCAGGGCCGCGGCCTCCACCGCCTGGACCTCGAGGTTCACATCGCGGCAGGCCGCCATGACC
The DNA here is from genome assembly GCA_003644265.1 of Planctomycetota bacterium. The sequence goes on along the minus strand of QNBX01000012.1, from coordinate 2,939 downwards.
TCGGCGATGGCGGCCTTGTTCACCGCGGCCAGCACCACCATGCCGGGCCCTGAGTTGCCCTGGGCAGGTGCCGCCGCGACACCCAGGGCGGCGCTCTCGGCGTTGAAGATCGGGTCGCCCTTGAGCCGCTCGGCACAGACCGCAGTGGGGGCGCTCGAGGCGCCGGGCGGAACCGCCAGGGACTCCACCAGCACCGCGGGACCCTCGAGCCCCACCACGGCATCGCGGCCCACGAACGGCGAACTGCTGAGCAGCTTGCGCAAGCTCTTCGTGAGCCCGCCCGAACCGAAGCTCACCTCTGCACGGACGAGGCGGCCCTCGACCCACTGGGAGGCTCGCAACGAGTTCGCGCACACCACGATGCCGATCCTGCTGACCTTCTGCGACTTCACAGCGTGCCTCCTGGGGGCGGACAGTCCGTCAGCCCTCCATCGACACTTCGGTCAGAGTGACCGTAGCCGAATCGAGGCTCAGAACACGGGCATCCTCGCCGGCCTGAATGGTCAAAGTGCCCGGGTATTGCAGACCGCCCCTGCTATCGAAACCGATCATGGGCCGGTCGAAACCGAAGCTGGCCTGGACCATCTTCACGCCGTCCGGCTGGCCCGGCAGGGGCGTGAAACGCACCACGTAGGGGGCGCGCGTGAGGGGGTCGACCACGGGCACTCCGACCTCGTTCACGACCGCGATCCACTGCCCGTCGGTGCTGATGCGCACGGCCATCTTGTCGCCGGTGTGGTACGCGATCGACTGGGCGTGGTCGACGGCGTCCTGCAGCTGGAGCTGGATCATGTCGATCTTGCGATCGGTGCTCATGCCCCCCGAAGGCATGGCCATCACGGCGAACATGCCCAGCAGCGCCACCACCATCAGCAGCTCGATGATCGTGAAGCCGAGCTGACGCGAGCGCGGGGCCCGCCTGCGGTCAGAGATCGCTGAGCACATCGTATGCCTCCATCGCGTCGTACTCGTCTTCGCTGAACTCCAGCGCCGGGAATGCGATGCGGGTCATGCGCTCGCTGCCGACCTCCATGTACTCCGGGAAGCTCTTGACCCCGCGGCCGTGACCCGGGCGCTCCACCAGGCTGCCGATCTGCTCATCAACCTCGGTCACGACCATGCCGCGCAGCACGCCGCGACACGGCACGATGAGGTCCTCGGCCACGATCATCCCGTCGATGTCGATGCGCGCGCCGCTGTCGCAGTTGACGAGGACGTCAGGGCCGCAAATGGAGAGACCGGGGAAGTCGCTGCCTGGCCGGCAGTTGAAGCCGCCCAGGATCTCGATCTCGGGTCGATCGGACCCGGTCGCCAGAGCGGCGTCGGGATCCAGCGCGGAGCGGGTGACGATCACGCCGTCCAGCGTGCAGTCCTCCAGCACGATGCGGGAGCCGGCCTCCATCAGGAAGACCCCCTCCAGGTTGGAGCTGGGCGTGAACACCATCTCGCCGGTGATCATGGTCAGGCCAGGGACCAGCAGCACCTTGTCGCCCTCGGTCTTGCGCATGCAGGTGCGCTTGCCGCCACCCTTGCTACCCGGGACGATCTCCGCCTCGCCGCGGATGGCGGCGTCGCGGTGGTCACTGCCGCTCTCGTGCTCGACGCGCACGCGCACATCGCGGCGGTCGTTCTTGCCTGACTTGTTGTTGCGCGAGGCGATGACCTCGTCGCCGTGCTCCGTGAAGGCGTGGTCCTCCTCGCCGTCCTCCTCGGCGCCTGGTGGGTTGCCCTTGCGCATCTTCTCGCGAGTGCGGGCGAAGCCGGAGCGGCTGGCCTCTTCGGTGCGGCTGGCGCCGCTGCCGTACTCGAGTTGGCCCTTGCTGAGCACCGCGTGGCGGGCCCAGCCGACGGTGATGGAGGCCACCACCGAGGTCAGGATCAACGTGGCGATGAGGACCCAGCCGTGTTCGCCGCGCCGGCTGCCCAGGCTCTTCAGTTCTCGCGTCGCGTCGTGGTGCTTTCTCATGATGATCTCCTGTGTGCGTCGCGTAATCGGACGGTCAGTCCACGTCCTCGGGCTCGGTCATCCACCAGTGGAACGCGTCCACCTCGTGATCACCGATCGACACCGCGACCTTGAGCCGCACCAGGGTCTCGCCGCCAAACTCATCGGGGTCGACCACGGTGTTGGGGTTGTCGAGATCGACGTAGTCGAGGCTGACATCCTGCGTCCAGTGCGAGTGGCTCACGACGACGTCGTGGCTAGCCGAGCGCGGTGGGTGGTATTGCTGCTCGTCGAGGTCCCACAGCACGGCCACGTCGCTTCCGAACGCAGCCTCGCTGCTGTCCTCCCAGGGCAGCGACACGGCCGCCTCGTGGATCTCCTGGGCCAGCATCAAGGCCTCGTGGGGACCGTCGGTGAAGTAGTGGTAGACCGACGCGCTCTGTCGCAAGGACGAGCTGGCCCCCACCACCGTGGTCCCGATGATCAGGGTGGCCAGCATGAGCTCAGCGAAGGTGCTGCCGCGTGGCTGGCGTTGCCCGCCACCGCGGGCTGTGTGCCGAGATCGAAAGAGGATCTTCATCGTGTGCTTCTCCGAGGCAGCCACCGCAGCCCGGCGGTGCCCGCAGGTCCGTCCTGCTGGGCGCCGGTGACGCGATGGCCGCATCAACCAGGATCGATACATGTCTCGACCTCGGAGGGGGGGCCACTTGACGCCCGCCCCCCGGTTGCCGGGCGCCCGCGGACCGACAGGGCGACTCTCCACGGCTTACCCACGGCTCTCCACAGGACCCGCCGCCGGCCCTGCGGGTCATTGAAAACGGCCGGAGCAGCGGTCCACAATCGCTGCTTGGCCGTCGATGAGGCTGTCAGAAGGGCCCCGCCCCACTCGTCGGGCCTTGCTAGGGAACACGACCGGGCCAGTCTCCTCCCAGCCAGCCTCCCAGCCAGCCTCCCAGCCAGCCTCCCAGCCAGCCTCCCGGACTGGATGACCATG
>QNBX01000011.1 GCA_003644265.1 Planctomycetota bacterium | reverse complement strand
TGGGATTCGTCCTGACGCGTCAGATCAAATGCTTCGGGTGGTCGAGGGGCTAGAGCCGTATGACCCTCCCCAACCGCCATCTCCAGTCTCTTGGCCACCGAACTGATCACGTTGGTCCTGCCCGGCGCCGGGCAGGACCAGCTTTTTTTGGTATCCAGCGGGGCGCGCTGCGGTGGGGAGCTACAGCGCGCCCGCCGTGTCGTCGATAGGCCGAGAGCGAGACGAGTTATTCCGCCCGGAAGCTTGAGCAGATCGAGCCTTGCAGGCGTCATGATTCGGCGCCCGCAGTGCCACACTCAGCAACGCCAAGGAACAGGATCGAGCTCATGACCGACGGTATGCGCGATGGGGGGCGAGTCGACAGCGGCCTGTTCTCCTACACCCAGATCCTGCACCTGCTCAAGATCGAGTTCAGTCGCGCTCGCCGGTATCAGTACCAGCTCTCGTGCGTGCTGGTGGAGGTGGACCGGCTGGGTGGGCTGGGCGACCTGCATGGTGCGGAGGTGCGCGATCGGCTCGAGGTGGCCGTGGCCGACCTGCTCAATCGCTACTCGCGCAGCTGCGACTTCGTGGGCCGGCTGGGCGAGCGCTTCGTGACGGTTCTGCCGCACACGGACGCCACCGGCGCCAAGCTCCTGGCCCAGCGCGTGCACGATCGCGTGGCCCAACTCGACGTCCGGGTGGATGGCCGACCGCTGCGGATCTCGGCCAGCATCGGCGTGGCCACCCAGGACGGCGACGACTCCATCTTCTTTGACACGGTGCTCAAGCGGGCCGAAGAGGCCCTCTCCACCGTGGTCTCTCGCGGCGGGGACGCCGTGTCGCTCGCCAGCGCCTGACCTCGTCAGGGCAGCCGCAGCACCGCCGTAACGGCGGCCACCGCCTGCACCTGGTCCTGGGGCACGTCGGGGCCCGGGTCGTCATGCAGCAGCAGCAGGCAGGCGGCCAGGGGGCAGCTGGTGCGAGCCGCGAGGGCCGGGGGCAGCCGCACCGTGGCGTGTCCGTTTGCGCTCAGGCGACCGCTGAAGCCGGGCTCCAGGCGTGAGAGCGCGAGAGTCTCGTCGGCCGGCAACGGGATCCGGGTCTTGCCCGCGTCGAAGCCGTCGCCCGCAACGGGGGCGCAGCTCACGAGCAGCTGCCAGGCCCAGCCGGGCGGTCCGCTGAGCTCCAGCGTGCCCGCTTCGCCCAGGGACAACCCGGGCGCGCTGGGCGGTTCTGGCTGGGCCAGGACGTCGCCGGGGGCGGGCGCTCGCGGAGGCGGGACGAGCCCGGCCTGCTCCAACTCCTGGGCCACCTGCTGGGCTACCAATCGATAGCCCTGCAGGGTCGGGTGGTGGTCCGTGAACATGAGCGCCTCGTAGCCACGGCGTGCGATGTGGCCCTCAAACGCCTGGGCCAGGTCGATCAGCAGGACGTCGTGCCCACGCGCGGTCTGGCGGATGGCCTCGTTGACGGTGACGAAGGGGCCGCTGCCCTCGGCGTACGTCAGCAGCACCGGCGTGGCGCCGTGGTCGCGGCAGATCTCGATCGCGCGGCCGAGGCCGCGGCGGACGGCCGCGTTCAGCTCGCTGCCGGTCAGGGTTCCGAGCGTGCCCTCGCCCGGGTTCACGCGCACGGCGCCGTCGCCGCGGTCGACCACGATCTCACCGTCCTCGTCCGTGGAGATCTCGAACGGGGCCGCGGTGGTGACGCCGGCGCTCAGCACGAGCGCCAGCCGCACCAGCCGCAGCCGTCCCAGCAGGGAGCCGAGGCCGCGCTCCTGCTCGTCGCGGTTCCAGGTGTCGTTGATGCCCGCCAGCAAGAGCACCAGATCCGGATTCTGGCCGGCCATGTCTGCGGGCAGGCGCTGGGCCATCTGAGCGCTGCTGTGGCCGGGAACGCCGCGGTTCCGCACCTGCGCCGGGCGGCTGTAGCGCCTGGCCAGCTGCGTGGCCAGCAGCGCCGGGTAGGCGTAGACCTGCGGTAGATGCAGCCCGTAGGTGTTGCTGTCGCCCACACACAACACGCTCAGCGGGGCGTCGGGGTCCGGCTGGCCGGGCTCGCGGCGCATGGCGGCCTGGATCAACGGGGCGGCGAGCTGAAGCGCGAGCTCCGCCAGGATCAGCAGCAGCGCCAGGCCGAGTAACCGGCTGCGGCGCCTGCGTCGTTTCACCGGCCGGTCTCGTCCGAGCTGCCCGCTTGGTCCTGCCCCGTGAGGTACCCCAGGGCGCTGAGCTGCTCCATCAAGTCGATCCTGGCCATGGAGTCGCCGGCCCCAAACTGCAGCGCCTCGGCCGAGCTGCCCGCGGCTTGTTGGGCCTGGAGCTCTTGCTCGAGCGCGGCCAGCACCGCCAGCACGCGCGGCGCGTCGGGGTTGGCGTCGTAGAGGTCGTGGGTCTCACCGGGATCGGCGGCCAGGTCGTAGACGTCGTACTCCACCGTGCTCCAGTCGGGCTCGGCCGCCATGTCGCGGTCGTTCTCCGGAGACCAGGGCACCTGCACGCGCCGCACGACCTTGGTGCCCTGCAGCACGAGCCCGTCGTGGCGTGTGAAGTGGTCGCGCTCACCCTGGCGCACATAGATCAGCTGGGAGCTGCTGGGGCGCGGCGGCAGGCTCTGGCCCTCGATCAGCGGGCGCAGGCTGCGGCCCCACACGTCGGGCTGCGGCTCCAGGCCGGCGTAGTCGAGCAGCGTGGGAAGCACGTCGTAGAGCGTGACCTCGTCGTCGATCACCAGGCCCTCGGGGATGATGCCCGGCCCCCAGAACACGAGCGGCACGCGGATGACCTCGTCGCGCAGGGACATGCGGTGACCGAAGCGACCGTCCTCGAAGAACTCTTCGCCGTGGTCCGCCAGCACCACCACCAGCACGCGGCCTTCCAGGCCCTCTCGCTCGACCGCGGCGATGACATCGCCGAGGTGCTTGTCGGTGAACGAGATCTCGGCGTCGTAAAGGTTCTTGAGCTGGTCCAGATCCGCAGCGGTCATCTCCGGCCCGATGTTGCCGAGGGCCACCTGCTCCATGATGCCGTCCCCTTGGATCGAGCCCGCGTAGCGCGCGTCGACCATGCTGCGCGTGAAGCGCGCGGGGGCACGATAGTCGTAGTGCGGGTCGAACAGGTGCAGGAAGAACAGGTTCTTGGGGCTGTCCCGGTTGTTCACGAACCAGCTCATGCGGCTGGCGGCCAGGGGGCTGGTGATCTCCTGGTGCGAGAAGCCCTCGCGCAGGCCTCGCTCCCGTTGCATCTGCCCGGGCGTGAGGTCATAGGCCATGGGGTTGGCCGTCATGCCCTCGTAGAAGTCCATCCCGGCCCCGAAGCCGAAGCGCGGGTGTACGTAGGGCGCCGTGTACAGACCCACCGTGCGGTAGCCGGCGTCCTTGAACAGGCGTCCGAGCACCGGGCGCTCAGGGTCCATGCGCTGGAAGTCGATGTTGACTCCATGCACGCCCGCAGGCTGCCCACTGAACAGCGACACGTGCGCCGGTAGGGTCCAGGAGGAGCTTGAGCGGGCCTGGGTAAAGCGCACCCCCTCGTTGGCCAAGCGCGTCAGTGACGGGCTGGTGGGGCGCTCCGCTCCATAGGTGGAGAGACGGTCGAGTCGCGTCGTGTCCATGGACACGATGATGATCGAGAACTCCTCGGTCCTGCTCAGCAGCAACCCGGCGCCGACAATCAGGCCCCCGACCAGCAGCGCCGCGATGGTCGAGACGGGTGAGCCCTTGCTGGGCTCACCCGGCGACGGCTCGGCCTCGCTCAATTCCCGCGGCCAGCGGGCTTGGGCTGTCGTACCCAGCCGTGGAACGGGATCAGCTTGCTGGCCACGTCGGGGTGCTTGGCCTTGAGCAGCAGGTTGCCCCGGAAGAACGGGAGTCCGATGGAGCCGTCCGCGGTGAGGCTGACCTCGTACTCGATGCCGGGGCGAATCTCCTTGGTGCTGACCGTGAAGAACTCCGACTGCTTGGACTGCACCTCGACGTCCTCCAGCAGATAGGGCTCGTCGGGGGCGGAGTTGACGATGTGCAGGGTGCGTGTGACCTGCTCCTCGGGAGCGAACTGCTCGAAGTTCAGGTTCTCCTGGAGGTTGGCCTGGCCGCTGTCGAAGCTGACGTTGGCCCGCACGATGCCCGTCATGGTGAAGTCGACGCCCTTGATGCGTGGGTGGTCGATCTGGATCTTGATCCGCGGAGAGAGCGCGCCCACGGGCAGCGGGCCGTTGATCGAGATCTCGACCCGGCGCACGGCGCCCTCCTTGTCGAGCACGTTGAACTCCAACCAACTGGGCAGCTGCTGGCCTTCGACCTGACTCGCGAAGCCCGTGATGTCCCAGTCACCGATCTCGATCGCCTCGACCGTGATCTCCTGGGTCAGGCTGTCCGACTTCTTGAGGTTGCCCAGGTTGACCCAGCGCGGGTTGACTGCCAGCGCACGGCTGACTTGCACGCTGACCGGGATGGCCACCGGCGGCACGCCCTGATCGGTGTGATAGATCTGCATGGTCTGGCTGACTTTGCCGTGCTTGCCGGCCGTGCGGAACTCGACCTCGGTGTGCATGGACGCGCCGGGCTCGAGCACGATGATGGGCTCGCTGCCGGTGGGCTTGGTGGGCACTTCCGCGCCGGCGTCATCGAACAGCTTGGCCACCGTGCAGCCGCAGCTGGTCTGGATGCGGTGCACCGGCCAGGGCTCGTCGCCCGTGTTGGTGACGGTCACCTTCTGATGCAGGACCTCACCCTCAAACGCCTCGCCGAAATCGACGGCGGATGGGCTGGCTTCCAGTCGGAACAGGTTGTCCAGGGCGGGCGCCGAATGGGCCGCAGGGGCGGCGATCAGGGCGGTGATCAGAGTCGAAAGCAGGGCAATCCGGTGCATCATGGGTCAGATCTCAGGGGTTCTCCGGACATCCGGGGAGGCTGCGAAGTCCTCGGAATTGGGCTCGCAGCCTGTTACGGAGCATCGTACCAGGGTGCGAGGCTGCAATCCGCGCGGCTCGATTGTTGATCACGCGTTAAGCTGATTGGCGACGGGGCTGTTCGCTATGGCCAGGTTTCGTCCCATCCCGAGCACTGGGTTCGGTTCCCGAATCACCGACCCGCTGCCCGCAGCTGTACTCCACCCGATCGTTCATCCAGTAGAGGTCCTCCCGTGAGCAACTCTCCCCTGTCTGCCCTGGTCCTGATTGGCGTCGCTGGCGTCGTGGGAACCTTCGCCTGGATGGCTGGCACCGACGACGTCGTGCTGACCGAGGCCGATGTCGTCACTCTGGCGCCGGCCACGGCGACGATCGGCCCGCGGGTCATGGCGCTGACTCCCCATGAGCGTCGCCTGCAGGGCCGCCTGGAGGGTGCCCGTCGCCAGCTCGAGAGGTACAAGCGCGAGGGCACGGTGCTGCCGAGCGGCGCCATCGTGGTGCCCGACGTGGATGGAACGCCGCTCTTCATCCACCCTGAGCTCGTGGAGGGCAAGGGGCGTTACGGTGAGCCGCTCTTCGCCATGGCCAACTACAAGAAGCGTGCGGCCTTGCCGCTGCGCAAGAAAATGAGGAGCCTGCTCCCGGAGAAGAACCAGCCCAAGATGGCTCGCGCCAAGCAGAAGCTCAGCTTCAGCAAGCGGCCCTCGAACTCCGACGGCGGGGGCGCTTCGACGGGCGCGTCCAGCAGCAGCGGCGGCGGCGACGCCAAGAAGAAGAACAAGGGCAAGAAGAAGCCTGCTGACGGCTGAGCCTGGGGCGGGGCCTACTGGGCTGAGTCACCAGCGCGATCGAACAGCGCGCACCAGCGGGTCGTCCGGTGCCAAGGCCTCCGCTTCCGCCAGGGTCTGCTCGGCCCGGGCGGCGAGGGCGCGGTCCTGTGTGGCGTCGGCGCGCACGCGCTGCAGCAAGGCCCACTTGAGAATCAGCGGCGCCGGACGCGCGCTCGCCGCCGCCGCCGCGCGCAAGACGGACTCGGCTTCGGCGTGCCGCCCCAGGCGGTCGAGCGCCTCGGCCAGAGAACCGATACTGGCCGGAAGATCGTCGCTGGCGCGGCCCTCCACACGAGCCCAGTGCTGCAGCGCAGCGACGGCCTGAGCCAGCACCACCGAGGCCGCGCCCGGATCGCCGACCACGGCCAACAGGTGGTCGCCCAGGCGCGCCAGGGCCGCGGCGCGTTGCTTGCTCCGGGGCGGGGCGGCGGCCACAGCCTGCTCCAGCAGGGCCGTGGCCTGATCCGTGCTGGTGGCGCTCATGGCCAGACCCAGCCGCGCCCGCACGGAGTCGGGGTTCTGGAGCAGCGCGTTGGTCCACAGGGTCTGATCGCTGCGAAACACCTGGGTGCGCCGGGCACAGACCAGGGCCAGGGCGAGCAGCAGTCCCACGCCCACGCGCGAGGCTCTGCGGCGCCAGGTGCAGGATACGGGTGCGCTTCCCTCGCCGGGGCCGCAGGACGCAGCCACGGGGAGCTTGAGCCCCTGACCGGCGCGGCGGCGCCGCTCGGCGATCAGCAGCCCCAGGCAGGCTCCCAGCGGGGCCAACAGGGGGTAGGCCGCGCGATCGGTGACCAGCGTCCGCAGCGTCACCAGCAGGCTGCCCGAGGGCAGCCAGGCCAGCAGGGCCCAGCCGGTCAGGAAGGCGAGCTGCGGGCGCCGGCGCCAGAGCAACAGCGGGGCGGCGAGCAGCGCCGCGCCGACCCAGGTGAGCGGGCGCAAGAACACGCCTCCGCCCCTCGCCCAGAGCTCCTGGGGCGGGTCAATGCTGAGCTGTGACGGCAGCACGAGGTGCTCGGCCAGCCGCGCCAGACCGTAGAGCGCCCAGCCCACCTGAGTCACGGCGCTGCCCCCATGAGGGGGGACCTGGATGGGGCTGGCGCCGTCGAGGGCCAGCTGCCGCAGGCACACAGCCGCGGCGACACCCAGGGCGGCGCTCAGCGGCTCGAGCACGCGCCGCCGGCTGCGCAAGACGAGGTCATGCAGCAGCACGATGCCGGGCACCACGGCGGCGGACTCCTTGCCCAGGGTGGCCAGGCCGGCCAGGAGGGCCGCGGCGCACAGGGCGAGCACGCGCGCGCGCCCGCGTCGCTCGGGCAGCAGCAACCAGAGCGTGGCCAGCGTGCCGATCAGCGCGTACTGATCTCCCCGACTGGAGATCCAGCCGGCCACCTCCACACCTGCCGGGTGAACCGCCAGCAGCCCGGCGCCGGTGGCGGCCGCGACGTCACCGAACAGCGCGCGCAGCAGGGCCCAGGCCAGCGTCACCGCCAAGAGCTGCGCCAGCAGCGAGTGCAGATGAAAGCCAAAGGGGTCCGGCCCCCAGGCGCGCAGATCGAAGGCGTGGCCCAGGGCGCGCAGCGGGCGGTAGACATCGCGGTCGGCGTCGGCTGTGTGGGTGGACGCGTCCAGCAGCGCGGCGGTCGGTGTGAGCGTCAGCAGCGCCGGGTTCTCCCGCACGAAGCGGTGGTCGTCGTACACAAAGCCGTTGGCCAGCCCCAGGCCGTGTCCTAGCAGCGCCGCCGCGAGCACCCACGCCAGCGCACGGTTCACAGCGTGCGCCCGAAGCCGGCCAGGAGCGTGGGGAAGGCCTCGCACGGGGACCAGCATCCGGGGCAGGTGCCGCGCTCCGCGTCGTCGCGCGCTTGGCGTGCCGCCGGGCGCCGCGCCAGCTCGCGCAGGGACCAGCCCAGCTCAGGCAAGCTCCCCAGCGGGCGGTCGTAGATCGAGCAGGGGTAGAGCGTCAGGTCCGATGCCAGGAACACGCTGGCCACCAGCGCCCCGCAGCTGCCCTGCACGCGACCGTGCTTGAGGAACTGCCGCGCCAGGCTCCAGTAGCGACGCTCCATCAGCGCCAGCGGTGCGAGCGAGAACCGGCGTCGCCGCCGCAGCGCGTCCAGCGCCGCCTGGGTGACCTCGGGCGCGGCCGCGCTGCCCACGCCGTTGCGGTAGTAGTGCGGGGAGTCGTGCGCCAGGTTGAGATGCACGCGCTCCGCTTCGATCCCGTCGGGCAACACGCGCGCGGCATCGGTGCCCGCCTCGAGGTTGTGCCGTGAGAGCGTGGTCCCCACCACCACGCTCAGGCCGCGCCGCCGGATGGACGCCAGGCGCCTGTACGTGGCGCGCGCGCGAGCCGCCGCGCCGTCGCGTCCACGCAGCTTGTCGTGCACGTCATCCGGGCCGTCCAGGCTGACGCTCACGTAGATGCGCGGGACGTCGCTGTCCAGCGCCGGCTCCAGCGCCGCCAGCGCGCCGCGTTCGTCCTGGCCCGCGGTGGGGAAATCGAGCAAGGCCAGGTCGGGCAGGCCGTGGGCTACGGCCTCCACCAGCGCGGGCGCGTCGCTGCGCTCGACGAAGTCTCCGCCCGAGAGGTTGACCCAGGTGAGCTGGGGATTGTGCTGGATGACCTCGCGCACCTGCGACAGGGACGGCCCCTGGTGCGGTCGGTGCCAGAGCCCGCAGGTGCGACAGCGCAACGAACACTGTTCGCCCAGGATCCAGGTCAGCTTGAAGGGATCGAAGGGCGCGCGCCGAGCCCGCAGCACCGCGCGCCCCAGGGCCAGGTAGCGGCGCAGCGACTCAACGCGGGAGGGCAAGGGCTGCCTCCAAAGGCGTCGCGGAGCGCGAGCGCAGCGCTGTCTGGCAGGCGGCGAGCACGTCCCGGACTCGCAGCGCGGACATGCAGCGGGGGTCGCGGCAGCGGCTGCGCTTGGCCAGGCGGTCGTCCAGGCACGGGCTGCAGGGCAGGTCTGCGAAGAGCGCGATGGCGCGGGGGCCGCGAGGTCCGTAGCGGTGAGGCGTATTGGGGCCGAACAGCCCGACCACCGGCACCGCGAGGGCGTCGGCCAGGTGCAGCGGCCCGGTGTCGTTGGTCACCAGCAGCCGCGCCAGCCCGAGCAGGTCGCTGAGCCCGCCGGCATCGACGCAGCCGCCCAGATCGAGCACGCCGGGGCCCGCGGCCTGCGCCACGGCGCGCGTGCGCGGGCGTTCGCAGGCGGCGCCCGTGATGCCCACGCGCGCACCGCCGCGACGCAGCGCGCGGGCCAGCTCGGCAAAGCGTGACGGATCCCAGCGGCGCCCTGGAAAGTGGTCGCCCGAGCCGGGGTGCAGCAGCACCAGCGGCCCGGGGCCGTTGAGCCCCAGTCGTGCTGCCAACTGCGACTGACGCTCAGGGTCACGGCGCAGGGGCTTGGCGCCGGGTGCCGCCGGCAACCCTGCGGCATCGAACAGCGCGGCAAACGTGACCGCGACGTGCCGCGTGGGGTCGTAGCTCAGCTTGCGGTCGAGCAGGGGCCCGCGGTGTTGCCCGGGCGTGTCCATGCCCACCAACGGAGCCGGTGTTGCGCAGCGCACCAACAGGGCCGGCGAACTCAGGAACGTCTCGGCGTCGATGACCACCTGCGGCGGGTCGCGATGCAAACGCCAGAGCGCCTGCGCCAGCGCGGGCAGGAAGCCTGGGGAGCAGGGCTCAGGCAGGTACAGCGCCTCGATCTGGGGCAGGTGTCGCTGCACGAAGGCCCGCTGTCGCGCGAAGGTGAGCAGGCGCAGTCGGCGGCCCGGCCACGGCGCCAACCGGGGCGCCATGAGCGCCAGATTGCCCAGCCCCCAGAGACGCACGACCAACGCGTCGTCGGGAGCTGCGGGCAGCGGGCGCGGGGCGCCGGCCAGCAGCGGCACGGCCACCCGCCCGAGGCCCGAGTCCAGGCGCTTGAGCGACTCGATCAGTCGGCTGCGCAGGTTCATGCGAAGCGAGCCGAGACGCCGGGCACGGAGCACTCGCTGCACTCAGCACAGGGGGAGGGCAGCTGCAGGCTGTGCTGTCGGCTACGCAACTCGCGCCAAGGGCGCGCGGCATACAGCTGCGAAAGGGTCGCGTCGTCCACGTGACCCAGGCCCAGCTCGCCGCGCACATCGGCACAGCAGGTGGTGACGCGGCCATCGCTCAAGACCACCGCCAGTCCGCGTGAGGGCTCGCGACAGGGCCTCGTGCGCCGGCCGCGCTGCATGCGCGGGATGAACTGCACGCGGTCGCACAGCGGGGCCAGGCGCGCGCCGAACTCCTTCAGCTCATGGCTCACGCTTGGGTCCACAACCATGGACACGTCCAACGCGGTGCCCAGGCCCAGCTGGCGCTGGGCGCGGCGCGCGTCGGCCAGTCGCTCCAGGATGGGGCCTTGGGCGTAGCCCCGGCGCGCGCGGTGGCTGGCGTCGCCGCCATCCAGCGAGACCGTGAGCCGGCGCAGCCCGGCACGCGACAGGCGCTCGAAGCGCTCGCCATCCAAGAGCGTGCCGTTGGTGGTGAGGTAGACCGCCAGTCCGCGCGTCGCGCCCATGGACACGGCGTCGTCGAGCCCGGGATGGAGCAGGGGCTCGCCCCACTGGAACGGCAGCAGGGTCGTGAGTCCCGGCGTGGTGTCGAGCAGGCGCTCCAGCAGCGAGAGCGGCATGTCGCGGGCGGGTCGACCCCGTCGCGTGCTCACGTCGCAGTAGCTGCAGGCCACGTTGCAGCGGCTGGTGAGTTCGACGTTGAGCGTGGTCAGGCGGGCGGCGCGGTGCAGGCCCAGGCGAAAGGCGATCTCGTTGCGCGCGGCCGCGGCCAGGTCGGCGGGTCGGCTCAGGCGCAGGGCCAGGAACGGCGCCAGGTCGGGCTTGCCCAGCCAGGCGGCGCCCACGCGTCCCACCAGCCGAGCCACGGGACCGGCGTGGATCCGCGCAGCGCGCGGCGCCGAGCGCTCAGGCGATGGGGGGGCGGCGCGCGAGCTGGAGCCGCGCAGCGACTCGGCCGACCCGGAGGACTGTCGAGGCGCGGGGTCCGCTATGCTCGCGCCATGCCTCGTCGCCTGGCCGTGATCGATGTCGTGGGCTTGGTCCCTTCCTTGATGGGCCCGCGCCTGCGTGCCCTCGCCGAGCGAGGCTTCTCGCGGCAGCTGCGTCCGGTGCTGCCCGCGGTCACCACCAGCGCCCAGGCCTCCATGCTCACCGGCCGCCTGCCGGACGGTCACGGCGTCGTCGGCAACGGCTGGTACGTGCATGACCTCTCCGAGGTGCGTTTCTGGCATCAGAGCAATCGGCTGGTGCAGGGGCCCAATGTCTGGGAAACGGTCCGGGAGCGCCGTCCCGGACTCAAGGTGGCCAAGATGTTCTGGTGGCACAACATGTACTCGTCGGCGGACGTCTCGGTCACGCCACGCCCAGAGTACCCGGCCGACGGCCGCAAGCTGCCCGGGGTGTACACCCAGCCCCCCGAGCTCCGCGGGGCGCTGGAGCGCCGTCACGGGCCGTTCCCGTTGTTTCGCTTCTGGGGGCCGGGGGCCGACCTGCGCTCCACGCGCTGGATCGTGGACGCCAGCCTGTCTGTGCTGGAGGACGAGCGCCCCGACCTGTTGCTGGCCTACTTGCCCCATCTGGACTACGTGCTCCAGAAGCAGGGGCCGGCTGGGCCGGACGTGGCGGCTCATGCGGCCGCCGTGGACGCAGAGGCCGGCCGGCTCGCAGATGTGGCCCAGGCCGCGGGCATGCACGTCGTGGTGGTCTCCGAGTACGGCATCGGCGCCGTGAGCCGCCCGGTCTTCCCCAACCGGCTGCTGCGCCGGGAGGGCTGGCTGCGCGCGCTCTGGCAGGGCTCGGTGGGCGAGACCCTGGACGCCGGCGCCAGCCGCGCCTTTGCTGTGTGCGATCACCAAGTGGCCCACGTGTATGTAGCGGACCCGGCGGACGTGCCAGCCCTGGTCACGCTGCTGGAGCGCCTGCCGGGAGTGGGGCGGGTGCTGCACGCTGAGTCGCGGCGAGCCGCCGGCCTCGAGCACCCGCGTGCGGGGCAGATCGTGCTGGAGGCGCAGGCTGATGCCTGGTTCGCTTATCCCTACTGGCTGGACGACGCGCGCGCGCCGGACTTTGCACGCACGGTCGACATCCACCGCAAGCCGGGCTACGACCCGGCCGAGCTGTTCTTCGACCCCGGCCTGCGCTTTCCGAAGCTGCGGGTGGCGCGACGGCTACTGCAGAAGAAGCTCGGATTCCGGACCCTGATGGACGTGATCCCCCTCGACCCCTGCATGGTGGCGGGAAGCCACGGGCGCCTGCCGGACGACCCCGCGCTCTGGCCGCTGCTGCTGGGTAGCCAGGGTGTGCTCCCGCCCCAGGGCGAACAACTCGACCTGCGCGCGGTGCACGGGCTGATCAAGGGCGTGCTGCTCGAAGAAGGTGAGGCCGCATGAGTCGGCGACTGCTGGTTGTCGGCGACGACCTGCCCTGGGTGCTCGAGGCCGCGGAGGCCGCGGGCTTCGAGGTCGTGACCCGCGACGGCGACCTGGTGTTGAGCCACGGCGGCGACGGCACGTTGCTGCGCGCGGTCCGGCGACACCCGGGCCTGCCGCTGGTGCCTGTGCGCCACTCGGCCACGACCCGCGCCTGCCCGGCCCACGAGCTGAACCAGGTGCTGACGCGTCTGGCCGCGGACCAGCTGGCGCAAGAGGCGTTGGCGCAGATCGAGCTCTCGGTGGGGCGCGCGCGCTTCCTGGCGCTCAACGACGTGGTGCTGCGCAACGAGAACCCTGCGCTGGCGGTGCGCTTCCGGCTGTCGGTCGACGGCAGCGCGCCGGATGATTGCGCGGGGGACGGGCTCGTGGTGGCCACTCCCTTTGGCTCCACCGGCTACTTCCGCTCGATCACGCGCTCGCGCTTTGAACGCGGACTGGGCCTGGCGTTCAACAACTCCACCGTCTCACGCGAGTCGCGCGTGTTGCCGGCGGACGCGCACCTGGACGTGGAGATGGTGCGCGGCCCTGCGCTGCTGGTTCACGACAACGATCCCAGGACCATCGTGCTGCGCGAGGGGCACCATTTCGGTGTGCGCCTGGCCGAGTCTCATGTGCGTGTACTGGGCCTGGATTCGCTGCGCTGTCAGCGCTGCCGGAGGCGGGACGACGGGCGCTTCAACCCGCACTGAGCCCGCTGCCTGCAGCGCCCCGCGCGGCCCGCTGCCAGTGGGGTGAGCTGTGCCGTGGCGTGACGCGCACAGCCGCGTCTACCAGTCGAAGATGTCCTCGACGTCCTCGGGGTGGCGCTGCCCGGGGCCGGACTGCTCGGCGGGCTCCTTGCGCGGGCGGGACTCAGCGTCGTCGCCTGAGCGTCGCCGCCCACCCTCGTCGCTGGAGCGTCCGCGCGAGTCTCGCCCCTTCCCGGAGCGGCCACCTGACTTGCTGCCGGACTTGCCACCGGAACGGCCACCGGGCTTGTCGTCAGATCTGCCGCGGGAGCGGCCGGCGGACTTGTCGCCAGACGTGCGTGGCTTGCTGGAGGACTCGCCACTTTGCTCTGCGTCGTGTTCCGCGCCCTTGCTTGTGCGGCCCGAGCCGCCTCGGGATCGCCGTGAGCGGCGGCGCTTGGGACGCGCCTCGCTGCCGGCGGAGCTGCTGCCCTTACGCGAGGTCTGATCGGTAGCTTCGCTACCGCCGTCGCCCTTCGCGTCCGTCTCGGACTCGCCCTGCGTGTCGGCGCTGGTGGAGCCGCCGTCCGCGCCGGCGGCGTGACCCTGGGCGTCTGAGCCGCTGCGCCGGCGCCGCCGCCGACGCTTGGGCCGCGGCGTCTCGCCCTGCTCGTCCTGGGTCTCGGAGGCGTCAGCAGCCGCGCCGCTGCCGGCGCTCTGGGCGGGCGACTGGCGCTTGGGGGCCGCCTTGCTGGGGCGCTTCGCGCTGGTCTCTTCGGTCGCCGACCTGGGGGCCCTGGGCGACCTGACCGGGCTGGACGTCGGGCCGGGACCTGCCGAGGCGCCGGGCGGCGCGGGCTCGCTGGTGCTGGAGTCGTCCCGGATCGGGCCGTCGTCCTGTCCCAGCACCTTGCGCACCAGCCGTCCCATCAGGCCCTTGATGCCGCGGGCCGTCGGGGGGGCGGCGTCGCTGGGGGCCGCCGACGGGGCGCGATCGCTGGGCGCGGGGCTCGACCCGCCGGATGCCCCGGCCTGGGCGGCGGCGCCCTTGGCGGGGCGATCTTCTGACGGCGACGCCTGGGTCCCGGGCCGCGACGGCCTGGAGCGGGAGTCTGTGGGCTCGGCGCGGGAGCGGGGCGCGCGGCGGGGCCGGCCCTCGGCGCCCGCCGTCTGCTTGCGGCCCTCGGAGCTCGGCGCGCCCGCTCGGCCGCTCGCGCTGGGCTCGCCCGTCGCGCTCGTCTCTCCGCTTGAGCTGGCCTTGTCCGCGGACTGGCTGCTCGACTCCGGCGTGCGCTCCGCATCGCCGTCGGGCCGCGTGCGCGGGCGCTCCTCGCCGGAGCGTCCGCGTCCACTCCCGCTGCGGCGCCGGCGACGTCGGCGCGAGGACGAGCGCTTCGGCTGCTGCTCGCCGTCACTCTGCGGTTCGGCTCCCGGGCGCCCGACCTCACCCAGGGTCTGGGTCAGCTTCTGGGTCCAGGATGCGTGCACTTCGGGGTCGGCCGCGCCAGCCAGGCAGCGCAGGTAGAGCAGGTCGATGGCCTCCTGCACGGCGGGCCGGACCAGGAACTCGGACAGGCGCATGCGCCGTCCACGGCGGGGGCGCTCGAGCCGGTGCTGGGTCGTGAGCAGACCCTTGAGCCGGCCCACGTCACGTCGCGGGACGCTCATGCCCACGGCGGCGGGAGCGATGAGCTCAGCGGCGGCCGCCATGGGGTCGAGCTCGGGGTCGTCCTCCAGCTGTTGCAGCCACGGCGCGCAGTACAGCAGCGAGAGCATGAGCGCGTTGGAGAGCTGCCGCTTGCCGCCGTCGGCGTGGTCGAGCGCGCGGCCGAGCGCGACCAGTTGATCGGGGTGCTGCTCCCAATACGGTCCCACGTCCGGCAGCAGCCGGCTCAGCAGGCCGAACTTGAGCAGCATGGCGAGGCTCACCTCGGCCTTGCCGCAGGACAGCAGCTTGTAGATCTCCTCGAGCACCCGCGGCGGCGCGCTGCGTTCGATCAGCGGCGCGCAGGTGTGCATGGCGGCCTCGAGCTCCGGGTCCAGCGTCAGCGACAGGCGCGACGTGAACTTGATGGCGCGCAGCATGCGCACCGGATCCTCGGCCAGGCGCACCTCGGGCTCGCCGATGGTGCGCAGCACCCGCGCCTGCAGATCCTTGAAGCCGCCCACCCAGTCGATCACCTCGGCGCGGCCCACGTCGAACAGCAGCGCGTTGATGGTGAAGTCGCGCCGGCGCGCGTCCTCCTCGGAGGTGCCGAACAGGTTGTCGCGCACGATCAGCAGGTCGTCAGAGACGGACTCGCCGCCCTTGGGGTCCTGTTCACCCTCCTCGGGTGTGCGCCGGAAGGTCGCCACCTCGATCACCAGCGAGCCGAAGTGCACGTGGGCCAGCTTGAAGCGCCGACCGATCACGCGGCAGTTGCGGAACACGCGCCGGATCTGGCGCGGGCGCGCCTCGGTGGAGACGTCGAAGTCCTTGGGGATGTGCCCCAGCAGCAGGTCGCGGACGCAACCTCCCACCAAGTAGGACTCGTAGCCCGCCTCGCTGAGGCGCTCCACGACCGTGACGGCCTTGGGGTCGAGACTGGCGGGGAAGATGATCGTGTCGGCGAAGCGGACGGGTGCGTCGGTCATGATGCTCGGCTATTGAGGAAGGCGCCCGCGCGCTCCGGGCACACACGGCCCGTGGCGGGATCCTTGAGCGCAGTGCCCACTACGACTCCGTCGCAATGGGCCAGCACCTCCTGCAGCGTCTCGGCGGTGGTCCCGCTGGCGGCCAGGACCGGGGCGGGAGAGACGGCGTCCCGCACGGCGGCCAGCTGGTCCAGGTCGCAGGGTCGGCCCGTGGCCTCACCCGTGACCAGCACGGCGTCGGCGTGGGCGCGTCCCACCAGTTCGATGGCGCGCGAGGGAGCGGGCCGATCGTCGAGGGAGGTGGCGTGCTTGACGTCCACGTCTGCCAGGATCATCACCGGGTGCCCGAGCTCGCGCTGCTTGCGCAGCAACTCGTCGGCCCGGCCCTGGATCAGACCCTGATCGGTGACCGCCGCTCCCGCGAGCACGTTGACTCGCAGAAAGGAGCAGTCGGCCGCCACGGCCACCGCCAGCGCCGCCAGCGCGTCGTTGCGCAACACGTTGATGCCCACGGCACAGCTCACCTGATCGCGGACGGCGCGGGCCACCACGGCCAGGCTGGCCACGGTCTCCGGGTCGACCCGGTCCGGGCGAAACGGCGTGTCGTGAAAGTTTTCTAGCATCACAGCGGCGAAGCCTGCGTCTTGCAGGGTCTGGGCGTCGGCCCGGGCGTGGTCCGCGATCTCGGCTACGCTCGCGCGGGCCGCAGGCGCCCCCGGCAGGGCCGGGAGGTGGATCACACCGATGAGCCACGGCCGCGGGAGGCTGTCCAGCGAAGCCGCAGCCGATGGGGCAGGATGGTCGTACACCAAGGGGAGTATGGGGCCCAGCGGCCTCCTGTCCAAGCGCCGGGTACCGAAGCCCTGCCAGCGGGGGCCCGCATGCGCTATGGTCCCGCCCCGTGAGCCCATGCCAAGCAGCCGCCGATGACCCCGTTCTGGTGGAACGGGCGGACAATGGGCTGGAGGTCCACCTGCTGCCTACCCGGGAGACGCGCGGCAGCCTGTGCCTGCTCTCGTTGGAGAATCCCCTCTCCGGAGACCGCGAGGCCCACGCCCTGCTGCCCGATCTGCTCACCCGGGGCACGGCGCAGACCCCGGGCCTGGCCGAGATGGCCGCCCGCTGCGAGGCGTTGTTCGAGACCGATCTGGTGGCCTCGGTCACCGCCGCGGGGCCCAATCAGCTGCTGCGCTTCGGCTTCGAGGTCCTGGCCGACCGCTTCGCGGGGGGCGTGCGGGTCTTCGATCAGGCCGTCGAGCTGTTGGCCGAGACCCTGCACCAGCCTGCGCTGGAGGCGGGACGCCTGCGCTCCGATCACCTGCTGCAGGAGCGCGACAACCTGGTGCGGTCCATCGCTGGCCTGCGCGACGACTACGGCCTGCTGGCCTGGCGCCGCCTGGTGGAGAGCATGCACGCGGGGACGCCCTGGGCGCTGCATTCGTGGGGCGACCAGGACTCTGCGGCGGCGCTGGATGAGGCGCGTGTGCACGCCGCCTGGGATCGGGCGCGCGGCCAACTCGCCGGGCGCCTGGTGCTGGTGGGCGACCTGAGCATGGAGCAGGCGCTGGAGGCCGCGGCGAAGCTGGGTGGCGATTCGCAGCGCCCGGCGCCCGCCGCACCCCGCTTGCCGCCCGCGGTCTCAGACGCAGCGGCTGCCTCCGGCGTGGGAGCTGCGGCCAACGGCGCCCAGGCCGGCGGGGTGCGCGAGGGGCACGACCGCCTGCCGCTGCGGCAGAGCCAGCTCGTGCTGGGCTTTGCGATGGAGCACGAGGCCATGGCGGGGCCGTCTGCAGCGCTCATGGCCGCGGTGTTCGGCGGGGGCTCCCACAGCCGTCTGTTCAAGCGCGTGCGCGAGGCTGAGGGCTTGGCCTACGGCTGCGGCGGATCGTTGCTGGTGGACAGCGCCACGCTGGTGGTGCAGGCCGGCATCGACGGCGACCAGGCCGCGCGCGTGCGCGAGCTGGTGCTGGCCGAGCTGTCGAGCCTGGCCCTCGACGGCCCCCGACAGGACGAGCTGGACGTAGCGCGCCGCGCCTTGCAGCGCCGGCTGGACGCCATCATGGACTCACCTCGGGAGCTCATGGGGTGGCGCCTGTTCGCCCTGGCCACGGGGCGCGAGACCCACCCGGAGCGAGCCTCGCGACTGCTGAGCGAGGTGCAACCGGAGGACGTGGCGCGCGCGGCGGGGGCCGTGTCGCTGCACAGCGCATACCTGCTGGAGGGCACCTCGAAGTGACCCTGCACGCGATCGAGAACGCGCTCGAGCTGTCTCTCTGGGAGGCTCGCCTGCCCTCAGGGCTCACGCTGCGCGTGGACGCCCGACCTGGCCGGCGCACGGGCTTTGCCGCCTTCGGGGTCGACTTCGGCTCCATTGATCGACGCCTGGCCGGGGGCGGCGAGGCTCCCGCCGGAACGGCCCATTTTCTGGAGCACGAGCTGTTCGAGGACGAGCAGGGCGACGTCTCGGACCGCTTCGCCGCCCTGGGCGCCTCCGCCAACGCCATGACCGGCTTCGTGGGCACCACCTTCGTGGCCAGCACCAGCGGCGACATGCTGCCCGCCGTGAAGCTGCTGCTCGAGTTCGTGCAACGTCCGGCCTTCGAGGCGGGCCACATCGAGCGCGAGCGCGATGTCATCGCGCAGGAGATCGCGATGTACGAAGACGACGCGGACTGGCGCGTCTTCGAGGCGCTGCTGCGCTGCCTGTACGCGCGCCACCCGGTGCGCGACAACATCGCGGGCACCCAACAGAGCATCGGCCTGATCGACGCCGAGGTCCTGTCCCGCTGCCACGGCGCCGCGTATCGCCCCGACAACCTGTGCCTGGCGGTCAGTGGCCCCGTGGACCCGGGGGCCGTGCTCGAGCTGGCGCTGCACGATCAGCAGCAGCGTGCGCCCTGCGACGGCTTTTCGAGCCTGCGCGACGACGCCGGCGAGAGCGCCGAGGTGGCCTCGCGCAGCGTCTCGCTGGTGTTGCCGGTCGAGCGTCCTCGCCTGGTCCTGGGCATCAAGGAGCGTGTCCTGGGCGGCGGTCCGCTGGCGGTGGCTCGACGCCAGCTCAGCACGCGCATGCTGCTGGACGTGCTCTTCGGCCGGGCCTCGGCTGCCTTCGAGACGCTCTACGGCGAGGGCCTGGTCGACGAGTCCTTCAGCGCCAGCCACTCGGCCGAGGCCTGCTTCGGCTTCAGCAGCATCGGCGGCGAGACCGACGACCCCGAGGCGCTCGACCAGCGCCTGCGCGAGGTGCTGAAGCGCGCGGCTCGGGACGGCATCGACCGGGCGGCGCACGGCCGCATCCGCAACAAGCTCTACGGCACGCTCATGCGCGCGCTGGATCAGCCGGAGACGGTGGCGTACGGCCTGGTCTCCAGCCGCTTCCGCGAGATGCCGCCGTTCCGCGCCGTCGAGCTGGTGGAGAGCATCTCCGCCGAGGACCTGATGCAGCGCTTGCACGAGCACATGCATGAGAGCGCGATGGCCCGGGCCATCGTACGGCCCGAGTGAGCCCCGTGCGGCGCGTGCTGGTGGGGGGCACGGCCAGCGGCAAGAAGACGGTGGCCGCCGCGTTGGCCGCGGAGCACGGGCTGACGCTGCTGTCGATGGACTCCATGAAGGTCTATCGGGGCATGGACATCGGCACGGACAAGCCCGGCGCCGTCACACCCAGCGAGCAGCCCTTCGGCCTGCTGGACCTGGTGGGCCACGACGAACGCTTCAGCGCCGGCATGTGGGTGCAGCACGCCGTGGCCGCCGTGCAGGCCAGCGCCGCGCCGGTGCTGTTCGCCGGGGGCACGCCTCTGTACCTGCGGCTGCTGCTCCGTGGCTTGTTCCCCGGACCGCCGGCGGACCACGCGCTGCGGGCCGAGCTGCAGGCGCGCTGGGACGAGCAGGGTGAGGCGGCGCTGCGCGCGGAGCTGGCCCGGCTCGACCCCGAGGCCGAGGCCCGTCTCTCGCCCCGGGACGCCAAGCGCGTCCTGCGTGCGCTGGAGGTGGTGCGCCTCACCGGTCGCACGCTCACCGACTGGCAGCGCGAGGAGACCCGGCCGCCCATCGCCGGACGCTTCTTGGTGGCAGCCCTGCGACACGACCCGGAGGTCCACGCCCGGCGCATCGAGCAGCGCGTGCAGCTCATGCTCGAGCGCGGTCTGCTGGAGGAGGTGGCGGCGCTGGCGGCTCAGGCGCCCTTCGCGCCCGAGCCGGCCCGGGCCATCGGCTATCACGAGGCGCTCGAGCACCTGGCGGGGCGCATGGACCGGCCGACCATGCTGGAGACCATCGCGCGCCGCACGCGCAAGCTGGTGCGCAAGCAGCGCACGTTCATCGGTTCGCACGACCAGGTGCGCTGGGTTGATGTGCCGCCCGGCACCGACCCCGCGGCTGTGACTCAGCGCGTGGCCGAGCTGCTGGAGCTGTAGCCGTCCTACAGGTGGGCAGGCTCGCTTCAGCTTGAGCGCTGCGGACCCGCCACGGCGTGGACGCGCGTGGCTACGAGTCGGCGGCGGGCTGAGCGTCCGTCTCGGCCGAAACGTCGCTCGCGGGCTCGTTGGCGGGCCCCATGCGCCCGGCGCGCCGCTCGGCGATGGCGGCCAGCAAGCGATCCAGGCGCTGGCGCTCCGAGCGACCGATCCTGGGGCGAGCCTGGCGCAGGCGGTACTCCATGACCACGTCCGGCGGCTGACCGAGCGTGGCCCAGGTCTGTTCGAGCACGGCCAGGGCGGGGCGGTCGGCCGGTTCGTCGTCGAGGCGCGCAAAGAGCAGCTCGAGGCCCTGCTCCACACGGCCTTGGACGATGTGCAGTCGGGCGTGCAGCGCCGCGAGATCGGAGCTCAGGCGCGACGGCAGGGGCGCCGGCAGCGTGTCGATGGCGGCCTCGGCCTCTGGGTAGCGCTCGCTCTCCATCAGGTCGACCACTTGCGTGAGGCGCAGGTCGGGATGCCGGGGGTGATGCTCCAGGGCGCGTTCGCGCAGGGTGCGGGAGGCGGCCCGCGTCTCGGGCTGCTGCACGCCCAGGGCCATCATGCTGCCGATGCCGTTGGGGCCCCGGGCCAAGCTGCGGTCCAGGCACTCGTCGGCGTCTTCGAGCCGGCCCAGCAGCGCCAGCTCCAGCGCCACCCGGGCCCAGGCGTCGGCCTGCGCGCCAACCGGCGAGTTGAACACGCCCGCCAGGCGATGGGCCGTGACCCAGGCCTCGTCCACGCGCCCGAGCGCCAGCAGATTGCGAAGCTGCGAGTGCAGCAGCGCGACGCGCATGGTCTGCGGCGGCAGGCGCCCCAGGGTCTCACGGGCCGCGGACAGCGACTCCTCATGCTGCTTGAGCTTCTCGAGCAGCTCGATCTGCGCCATCTGCAGGCCGGGGTCCGCCGGGTGGAAGCCGAGCCCGTCGCGTACGACGGCCAGGGCGGCGTCGGTCGACTCGATCGAGGCCACCCGGGCCGACTCGGTCCAGAGCATGACCACCCGCGGTTCGGCGCCGCGCAGGCGCTCGAGCGCCTCGGGGTCCTTGTACACCGCGACGAAGTCCCGGCGCGCGAACTCCATCCGGCTGGCGCCGCCGCAGCCCAGCGTCAGCGCGGCGAGCAGGGCGATCAGCAGGGCGCGCTGCCCGTGAGCGCGAGCGGCGGCGGGCCGGGCTGTGGCCACGGACCCCAGCCCGAATGCTGCGCAGGGCGCGGACTCATCCGGGTGTCGTGCCATGGAAGTAGACCTGCCCCGCGGGCGGATCGGCAGGGATCGCGGACTGACGGGAGCGCCCGTCAGCGGATCATCGGGCCCCGAGCGTAGGACTCATCGTGCCACTCGTGCGTCGGGTCGTCCCAATCCAGGCCGTAGAAGTGACGGTCGAAGCGACGGTGAGCGCGCTCGATCTTCTTGTTCATGGCAGCGCGGACGTCGGCGCCGTGTCCCGAGAAGGGCGAGGCGCAGGCCGTGACCAGCGTCAGGCCCAGGGTGACCAGGAGCAGGGAGCAAAGGGTCTTGCGGGCCATCGATTGTGATCCTCGGGTAAACCTCGGGAAACCTCGGGCGAACCGGCGCTGAATCAGGCTGATCCAGCGCCTTGTCTGTTGCCTGTTGTCGCTGACGGAAGTGGTCCGCTGTCTGGTCCTGCGCCTGACCGGCTGGTTGGGCAGCAGTGAGCCCTGAAAGGACCCGTGGCCAAGCACGGCGAACAGTAGCAACCACCAGGAACAGTGTCAAAAGGCGGATAGGCGCGCTGTCTCCTGTGGCAACGCGGCTCGGGATCCGGGCCGGCCATCACGCTAGACTCCCGGTAAGCCCCATGCGAACACCCCTGCTCCCCACCCTCGTCGTGCTCGTGCTCGTGGGGCTGGTGCTGCTGCTGCCCGATCGCAAGCCCAGCACCCCGGCCGGCAGCGGCCCCATCCTGCCGGGCTCGGCGGCCGCCGGGCAGGACCTGGCCATGCTGCTCTCCCAGCTGCCCCAGCTTGAGCTGACCCAGCCGCCGGACTGGGCCCAGTCGCGCGGGGTGGACGCCGTGGCTCGCCATCTCGACCGCCTGGAGTGGGCTGGGCACGCCGTGCTGGTGTCCTCGCGGCAGGCCCTGGGCCGGGAGGGCGGCAAGCACACGGACCAGATCCTGGCCCGGCTGGCCGATCTGGGGCCCAACGACCCGATCCTGCTGGTGAAACTGATCGCCCTGCTGGGGGACGACCCGGACCCGTCGCCGCGGGCCATCGAAGAGCTGGTGGGGCGCGCCCTGAGCAACAGCGCCTACGTCGCGCGCGCGGCGCTCAAAGTGCTGGCCTACTGCCCGGATGACGCGGCCATCGGCGGCATCCTGCCGCGGCTGCACGACGCCGACAACGAGGTGCGCGCCTACGCCCGCGCGGCCCTGGCCGAGCGGGTGCGGCGGGGCGACCCCGAGGCCCGGGCCTACCTGCTGGATGAGCTGGAGCGCACGGCCGCGGACCCTGACCTGGCCTTCGTCACGGTGCTCGGTGAGAGCGACGCGGACGAGCGCGGGCTGGCGCTGCTGCAGCGCGTCGTGTCCGAGGCGGGCCCCGGTGAGTCCATGGCGGCCTTGGCCTCGCTGCTGGTACACGACGACCCCGAGTCGGTCGAGCGCGTGGAGGCCATGCTGGCGGGCGAGGACCTGGTGGCGCGCATCAACGGCCTGCGCATGGCGGCGATGGCCGGCAACATCCTCGGGCAGGAGAGCTGGGTGCAGCTGGTGGCCGAGCGCGACCGCAGCTCCGTGCTGGCGCTCATGAGCCTGATGGTGCGCGCCATCAACAGCGGCCACGAATCAGCCCTGCTCGCTGTGCAGCTGCTGGAGCAGATGGCGGTCGACCCCGCTCACCCCTGCCAGTCCGAGGCCCTGGACGCCTTGCTGCAACAGGAACATCCCATCGCCGTGGAGCGCACGCGCAACGAGCTGCAGCTGGCCCTGGGCGCGTACCTGGGCGTGACCGTCGACCGCCTGATCCGCGCCGAGCCCGCCTTCGCCCGGGAGTTCGCGCCGCTCGCGGAGGCACGCCTGGACGACCCAGCCACTGCCAACTCGGAGCGCATCTGCCTGTGTCGCCTGCTCTCCTCCGTGGCTCCGGAGTTGGCCGCGCCGCGCGTCGTGCGCTGGGCGCTGGAGGGTGATCCGGCGCTGGCGCTGCCCATGATCAGCATGCTGGGCGGGCTGGGCTCCCAGGCCGTGGCCGTGCTGGCGCCGCAGCTCGAACAGGATCGGGCCGCGGGTTTGTTGATCTTCATGGCCTCGACGGCGGGCACGGCCTCCATGCTGCCGTTGTTGGAGGCCATCGTGCTCGATGAGCGCCACGACCAGACCCTGCGCATCATGGCCCTGGACGCCATGGTGCGTCTGGACGCCGGGCCGCGCGAGGCCGTGCTGCGGCGCGTGGCCAAGGCGCTCGATGACCCGGAGTTCTCGGAGCGCGCGCGGCTGCTGTTCTGGAACTACCTGTGATCGGGCCGGGAGAGGTCGCTCTGCCACCAGGCCGAGTTGCGCCCCTCCTCGATGCCGGGCTGCGGGAACGGCGGCGGGAACGACCCGTTGGTTCCGCTGCGGCCCAGCTCGTTCTGCCCCTGCCAGAAGCCGCTGCGGTCCTCGGCGTAGAACTCGCGGTCGCCGCTGACGCCGAAGTGCAGGGGCCACGAGCGCAGGATGTAGCCGAACTCGGTCGCGCCCTCCTGTCCCCGGCGCGACGGGCGCGTGAGGCCGAAGATGTAGGCCTCGTCGGCGGCGTACTCGTGCTCGGCGTCGCCCAGTTCGGGCAGCATGACCAGGCCCGGGTGTTCGCTCAGCAGCGCCGCCAGCCCGGGGTGCGGACCGCGTCTCACCGCCGCGCGGCTGGCGCGGTACAGCCGGTAGGTCCGTTCGAGGGCGCGCTCTTCGTTGGCCTGCAGGACGGAGGCCCGCTGATGGGCCTGCAAACGCAGTCCGGCACCGAGGGCCAACAGGACGACAAGCAGGATGGGGCCGAGGGCGCGCACGCGGGCAGTCCGAGAGGAGCGCGACATGGTAGCTCGCCGAGCCGGCCGGTGCGGTCACCCGGAATGCGCGCACGGGCCGCGCCGGACGCGCGCGCGCGGTCGTCAGGGGAGCTCGCACATGTCGCGGGCTGAGGCGCGCGCCATCGCCGCGCGCCTGGCCGAGGCCGGGCACCAGGTGGTCTTTGCCGGCGGATCCGTGCGGGATGAGCTGCTCGGCCGCGAGCCGGGCGACATCGACATCGCCAGCTCCGCCACGCCCGAGCAGGTCATGGCGCTCTTCCCGCAGACGGTGGCGGTGGGGCGGGCCTTTGGCGTGGTCAAGGTGATCCAGCAGGGCCGGGAGTACGACGTGGCCACCTTTCGGCGCGACGTGGGCGGTGACGACGGCCGGCACCCCGCGTCCGTCGAGCCCGCCAGCCTGGAGTTGGACGTCCAGCGCCGCGACTTCACCATCAATGGCCTGGTGCAGGATCCGTTCAGCGGTGAGGTGCAGGACATGGTCGGTGGGCGCGCCGACCTGGAGGCGGGCCTGGTGCGCGCCATCGGCGAGCCCGGGCAGCGCTTCCTGGAGGACGGCCTGCGTCTGCTGCGTGGGGTGCGCTTCGCGGCGCTGTTCGGCTTCGAGCTGGAGCCGCGGACCGCCGCCGCCATGCGCGAGCACGCCCAGCGCCTGCAACGCGTCTCGGGCGAGCGCGTGCGCCAGGAGTTGGAGCGCATGCTGGTGCCACCCACTCGCCGCCGGGCCCTGGAGCTGCTGGACGAGCTGGGCCTGCTGGCCGTGATCCTGCCGGAGCTGAGCGCCATGC
Organism: Planctomycetota bacterium; assembly: GCA_003644265.1. The sequence continues at coordinate 28,213 of QNBX01000011.1, read as the reverse complement.
ACGGTGTGGAGCAGCCGCCCCAGTTCCATCCCGAGGGCGACGTCTGGGTGCACACCTGCCTGGTGTTGGAGTCGCTGCCCGATGAGGTCTCCTTCGAGCTGGCCCTGGGCACCCTGCTGCATGACGTCGGCAAGCCGCCCACGTTTCGGCGCGCGCCCGATCGCATCCGCTTTGACGGCCACGTGGAACGCGGGGCCGAGATGGCGCAGGAGATCTGCGCGCGCCTGCGCCTCTCCCGCGACACGACGCGCCGCGTGGTGGCCCTGGTGGCCGACCACTTGATCTTCATGAACGTGCCCTCCATGCGGCCCGCGCGACTGCGCCGGCTCATGGCCGAAGCGCACTTCGATGAGCTGCTGACGCTCTACAAGGCGGACTGCGCGGGCTGTCACGGCGACACCCACGCCCTGCCGGTGATCGAAGCGATGCTGGCCCAGTTGGCCGAGGAGGCGCTGGTGCCGCCGCCGCTGCTCACGGGCGCGGACGTGCTGGCCCTGGGCGTGCCTCCCGGCCCGCGCGTGGGCGCGCTGCTGAACGAAGCCGTCGACCTGCAGCTCGAGGGCCAGCTACCGGATCGCGGTCGAGGCCTGGCCTGGCTGGCCCGGCGCGTGGCCGCTCAGGAGGGCGGGTAGACCCGCAGCAGGGCGCGGCTGAGCGCGAACAGCAGCAGCGGCAGGGCGGCCGCCGCGGGCCCGAGCAGCAGAGCGACCACGCCCGCGTGCAGCAGGTGCAGGCCCGAGAGCACCACGCCGGTCACGGCGGGGGGCGGCAGGCTGTGCGCCGCGCGCGCCATGCGCAGCAGGGCCCAGATCAGCAGCACGCCCCCCAGCCCGGCGTGCCATCCGGCGCCGCTGGCCAGCCGCGCCAGGCAGACACCGCTCCAAAGCGCCAGCACCAGCCCAGACACGGTCAGCCCGGCGGCGCTGGTCCCACCAGGTGCTGAGTCGTCGTCGGAGCCGCGCTTGCCGTCGTTGGACGCGAGCGCGTCGTCCGTGGGCCCCTGTTCGTCGTCGGTGGAGGCGTGCAGCGCCGCGCCGAACACGTACAGCGCGTACAGGGCGCAACCCAGCAGCGCCGGGCCGATGTCCGGGTGCGGCTCTGCAAAAGGCCCGCCGCGCTGATCCAGGAAGCTGCGGGCCGCGAGCAGGCCCAGCCCCATGCAGGCCCCGCGCAGCAGACCGAGCACCAGGCTCCCGGCCGCGGGCTTCTGCTTGAGCCACAGGTGATACACGGCGCTGCCCGTCAGGATGAAGCCGGCCGCGGCGAGGCCGCCGGACACGGGCAGCAGCAGCGCCAGGGCGCCCAGCACGCACAGGGCCCAGGTCAGGCGCAGGCCGCCCACGCTCACGGCGCCGCGTGGCAGGGGGCGGGTGGGCTTGCGCGCGGCATCGTCCTCCCGGTCCACCAGCGCGTTCTGTGCCATGCCCGCGGCCAGCAGCAGGCAACCGGCCAGGGCCGCGCCACCCAGGGGCACGAGCGCCTGCGGCGACAGGGCCAGCAGCCGCCCGGCCCAGCCTGTGTACGAGTCGTCGAGCGGCTGAACAGCCAGCGCGAGCACCCAGCCGCAGTACACATCGGCCAGGGGCGAGAGCAGCAGCGGCGCCCGCAGGGCCTCGAGCAGCGCGGCCAGGCCGCCGCGCTCCGGGCCGCGGATCATGCGAAGAAGCGCAGGATGTCGTTGTAGGTGACGACCACCATCAGGGCCAGGATGGCCACCAGTCCCACCAGCTGCGCGTTCTGCATGAAGCCGTCGGACAGCCGGCTGCCCTTCACCTTCTCGCACATCAGGAACACGATCTGCCCGCCGTCCAGCACCGGGATGGGCAGGATGTTGATGAACCCGAGGTTGACGCTCAGCAGCGCCAGGAAGAACAGCAGCTTGGCGAAGTCCATCTCGGCGGACTTGTAGGTGATGAACGAGATGGAGAGCGGGCCGCCCAGGTTCTCCATGCCGACCGAGCCGGTGAACAGCTTGCCCAGGGTCATGGCGGTGGTCTGCAGGGCGTGGGTGCTGGCGTTCCAGCCGGCGGCGATCGAGCCCGCGAGATCGAGGTCGTGGGTGATCTCGACCGGCTTGAGGTCGAGCCCGTCGTCCATGATCGGCAGGGGCCGCATGCGCACGTCGAGGTCGAAGCTCTGCTCGCCGCGGGCCAGGCCCACGCGGTGCACGACCACGTCTTCGTGGCTGTTCTTGAGCGCGCTGAGCAGCGCCGCGTAGTCCGCCAGGGGCTGGCCGTCGAGGGACACGATCTCGTCGCCGGGGAGCGCGCCGGCGTCCTCGAGCGCGCCGCCCTTGAGGGGCTGGATGAAGCGCTGGGTCTCATCCCCGGCGAGGGCCACGTCGCCGCTCAGGAGCGCCTGGGCCTGGGTCGCGGTCAGCTTGGCCTCGATCAGCTGCTCGTGGCGCCGGATGCTGAGCTCGAGCGGACCCTGCTCGGCGGCCACCAGCAGTAGCTCGCGGTCGAGCAGGGGCGCGCCGGCCAGGGTCATGATCACGTCGTCGACGGCCAGCGGGAAGTCAGCCGCAGCGGCCGGCCCGCGCAGCGCGGCGACCCGGCGAGCCAGCGGCACGGCGCCCAGCAGGCGTCGACCTCCCTGGCTGTCGAGCGCCTCGGGTGTGAGCGTGAAGTCCAGGCGCTGGCCCGCGCGCTCGACGCTGAGCACGAGGTCTTGGCCCGATGTGCGGGCCCGCTGCAGCACCTCTCGCGCTCCCAGGGTGCGGCCCCGGTAGACCTGCCCCACGCCCAGGCCGTTGGCGGCCAGCAGCACATCGCCGTCGAGCAGCCCCGCGCGTTCGGCGGGCTTCGGAGACTGCTCCCCGCTGGCCACCACCAGACGCGCGGAGGCGGGCGGGTAGATGCCCGCGTCCCAGCGGCTGTCAACGCGATCGCTCTGCAGCACGAGGTCGAGCTCGCGCTCGCCGCGCAGCACGTGCAGCACGGTGTGCTCGGGGTCGCCCAGGGCCACCTCCAGGCCCACGTCCTCGAAGCCGTAGACCGTGTTGCCGTTGACGCTCAGGATCTGGTCGCCCACCTGTCCGCCCGCTCGCCAGGCGGCGCCGCCGGGGACCAGCGTGCCGATGCTGGGCGACATGAAGGGCACGCCCAGCCCGAACGCCACCGGGTAGATCACGAACGCCAGCGCGATGTTCACGACCACGCCGGCGGAGAAGATGATGAAGCGTTGCCAGATGGGCTTGGAGGCCAGGTCGCCCGGGTCGAGCACCTGCTCGTCATCGAAGTCGCCGTACTCCCCGGCCATCTTGACGTAGCCCCCCAGGGGCACCAGCGACAGGCGGTAGTCGGTCCCGTCGCGGTGGAAGCCGGCGATGCGCCGACCGAAGCCGATCGAGAAGGTCTCCACACGCACACCGAAGGCGCGGGCGGCCACGAAGTGGCCCAGCTCGTGCATGAAGATCAGGAAGCTGATGCCGAGGAGGGCCAGGGCGCCGTTGGCGAACGACTCGATCATGGGGTTGGGTCGGGGGCGGGGAGTTCGATGGCGGCGGCCGTGGTCGCGCGCACCTCGGCGTCCATGGCCAGGATGCTGGGCAGGTCAGGAGCCTCCCGCGCGCGGTGTTGATCGAGCGCCCCGTCGACCAGCACGGGGATGGCGTTGAAGGGCAGCCGGCCCTCCAGGAAGGCGCCCACCGCCACCTCGTTGGCGGCGTTGGCGATGGCGCCCGCCAGCCCGCCCTCGCGCGCGATGCGATAGCCCACGCCCAGGCACGGGAAGGTCTCGGGGTCGGGCGTCTCGAAGGTCAGGCCCGAGAGGCTGGTGATGTCGACGGGCCCGGCTCCCGAGGCGATGCGCTCAGGGAAGCCCAGGGCGTAGCGGATGGGCAGGCGCATGTCGGGCGGGCCCAGCTGGGCCATGACCGCGCCGTCCACGAACTCCACCATGGAGTGCACCACGCTCTGGGGATGGACCACCACGTCGACCAGCTCGGGGCCCACGTCGAACAGGTGGCAGGCCTCCACCACCTCCAGGCCCTTGTTCATGAGCGTGGCCGAGTCGATCGTGATGCGCGGCCCCATGTCCCAGCAGGGGTGGTCGAGCGCCTGCTCCACCGTGACGGCGGCCAGCTGCTCGGCGCTGTATCCACGGAAGGGCCCGCCGCTGGCGGTCAGCACGATGCGTCGAACACCGGCGGCGTGCTCGCCCTGCAGGCACTGGAAGACCGCGGAGTGCTCGCTGTCCACCGGCAGCAGCCGGGCGCCGCTGCGGGCGCAGGCTGCCTTGACCAAGCCCCCGGCCAGCACCAGGCTCTCCTTGTTGGCCAGGGCCAGATCGGCGCCGGCCTCGGCCGCGGCCAGGGTGGAGGGCAGGCCCGCGGCGCCCGTGATGGAGCAGACCACCACGTCGGGGCGGGTGGCCTCCAGCAGCTCAAGCAGGCCCTCGGCGCCGGTGAACAGCCTGCAGCCGCCGGGCAGGCTCAGCCCGGACGCGGCCTGGGTCTCGGTCAGGCACACGGCCTCGGCCCCGGTGGCTGCCGCCTGCTGGCTGAGCAGGCGGGCCGAGGTGGCCGCGGACAGGCCCACGACCCGGTGGCTGAGCTCCAAACCATCGAGCACGTCGAGCGCCTGACGCCCGACGGAGCCTGTTGAGCCGAGAACGAGCACGCGTCGGACCATGATCGAGCGAGTATAGCGTTGTGCGCCCTTGGTATCATTGGGCCGCATGCGACCTCGCCATTGCACCGCCTGCGGCACAGCGCTCGAGCCGCGTGAGCTGGAGCGTCGCGAGCGTCTCGCCTGCCCCGCGTGTCAGCTGGTGGCCTACGAGAATCCCGTGCCTGCGGCCGCCGTGGCCGTGTTGCGCGAGGGCCAGGTGCTGCTGGTGCGGCGGGCCCTTGGGCCCCGCGCCGGCGCCTGGAGCCTGCCCGCCGGGTTCCAGGAGATCGATGAGACGCCCGAGACCGCCGCCGCCCGCGAGGTGCGTGAGGAGACCGGCCTGGCCGTGCGGCTCACGGGCCTGCTGGATGTGATGGCCAGCCTGGACGACCCGCGCAACCCGGGCCTGTTGGTGGTCTACTCCGGCGAGGAGCTGGCCGGTGAGCTGGCCCCCGGCGACGCATGTGACGAGGTGGCCTTCGTCCCGCTGGACGCGCTGCCCGACGACCTGGCTTTTCGCAATGACCGCATCATCCTCGACCGGCTGAGTCGAGGGGAGGACCGACCATGGTGACCGAACGCACTCCACTGACCTACCGCGACGCCGGCGTCGACATCGACGCCACCACCGAAGCCCTGCGCGACGTGGGCAAGCTGGCCGCGGAGACGCGCACCGACCCGCGTGTCTTGAGCGGCATCGGCGGTTTCGGCGCCCTGTTCCGGGCCGACTTCCGTTCTATGGACGACCCGGTGCTGGTGTCCAGCACGGACGGCGTGGGCACCAAGCTGCTGGTGGCGCGCCGCACCGGGCGCTTCGACACCCTCGGCGCCGACCTGGTGAACCACTGCATCGACGACATCCTGGTCATGGGCGCCGAGCCGCTGTTCTTCATGGACTACGTGGCCGCCGGCCACTTCCCGCCCGGGCGTCTGGCCGAGATCGTCAAGGGCTTCGCCAGCGCCTGTAAGCAGAACGGCGTGGCGCTCATCGGCGGCGAGACGGCGGAGATGCCCGGCGTCTACTCCAACGAGGACTTCGACCTGGCGGGGTTCATCGTGGGCGTGGTGGATCGCGAGCGCCTGCTGGGTGCGGAGCGCGTGCGCGAGGGCGACGTGCTGCTGGCCCTGCGCAGCAGTGGGCTGCACACCAACGGCTACTCCCTGGCGCAGAAGATCCTGTTTGAGCGCGAGGGGCTCGACGCAAACGACACGCTGCCGGGGCTGGATGGCTCCATCGGCGACGCGTTGCTGGCCGTGCACCGCTGCTACCTCAACGTCATGCGTCCGCTGCTGACCGACCCCGCGCTGCACGCTCTGGCGCACATCACCGGCGGCGGCTTCAGCGACAACATCCCGCGCGTGCTGCCCGAGGGCCTGGGCGCCGTCGTGGACCGCGACGCCTGGCAGGTCCCGGCGCTGTTCCGCGAGCTGGCGCGCCTCGGCCCCGTGACCCGCGACGAGATGGACCGCACCTTCAACATGGGCCTCGGGCTGGTGCTGGTGCTCGACCCGGACGAGCTCACCCGCGTCGAGCAGACGCTGGTGCAGGCGGGCGAGCAGCCCGTGCGGCTCGGGTGCATCGAAGCGGGCACCGGCGTGCGCTACGCAGGCTCTCCCGAGCTCTGATGCGTGGGCGCGCTGCTGCTGCTCGTCGCCTTGCAGCTCTGTTCGGCCCAGCAACTCGATCCGCTGGACGAGCTGGCGCGCGACGGGCGCTGGAGCGAGCTGCGCGACCTGGCGGGGGAGCGGCTGCAGGCCGACTCCGATGATGCGCGGGCCCACTACTGGACCGGCCGCGACCTGCTGAGGCAGGGACTGCAGCTGATCGATGGCGACCGCGTGGCGCGTGATCTCTCGCGCTCGTTCCTGGATCGCGCCGTGCAGCACCTCGCGCGACTCGATGTCACCGGGCCCCACGGCGACGACGTGGCGGACTGGCAGCTCGAGGCGGGCTGGGCACGCACCCGCGGCGCCTGGGCGCAGGGTGGCGCGGTGCAACTGGCCGAGCAGCTGGCGCAGGACTGCGAGCTGCGCTGGCAGCGCACGGCCCAGCCCATGGCGGCCTTCGTGCGCGGCCTGCTGTGCGAGCAGCGCGAGGAGGCGGGCGCGCTGGACTGGTATCTGCGCGCGGCCGCGGCGGCGCCGGAGCGCTCCAGCTTCTCGTTGCAGCTCGCGCTGGCGCAGGCGGGTGCGGGCGACGAGAGCTCGTCCTGGGACGCATTCGAACAGGCGCTGGCCGCTTCGGACGCCTGGTTGGACGAGCTGCTGGGCGTGCTGGGCACGCTCGCGCCGGGGCGGCGCGACGCGGCCGCGCGGCTGCAGCGTCTCGACCTGATGCGGGAGCGAGAGGACTGGCAGGCCGACGCGCTGCTGTCCTGGCACCGCGCTCACGCGCTGCTTCAGCTCGGGCAGGCGGACGCGGCCTTGGCGGCGTTTGCGGCCGGCAGCGAGGGCCGCACGGCGAAGATCGATCGCGCCCACGCCAGCCACCTCATGGCGGCCGGTCGCCCGCAGGACGCGCTGGAGCTGCTGCTGCCCCTGGTGGCCGAGCGCGACTGGGCCTCGCTCGATCAGGCCCTGGTGGCGATCGGCCGCCTGGCGGCCCTGCGCCGGCACCCCGAGGCCCTGGCGGCCTGCGACGCCTTGTTGGCCGTGGAGCCGCGCCACGAACTGGTGCTCTGGAACCGCGCCCTGATCCTGTGGAAAGCCGGCCAGGCGGCCGAGGCCGAGCAGGCCTTTGCCACGCTCATGCAGCGCAGCCCCGGGCGCTCCGACGTGCTCAACGACGCGGGCCTGGCGGCCTGGGGTGCCGGGGACATGCCGCGAGCCCAGTCCCTGCTGGAGCAGGCCGTGGCCCTGCCGGGGGCCATCGACGCCCAGGAGAACCTGGCCCTGCTGCTGAGCGCCCTGGGATCTGAGCAGCGCGCCCGCGCGGCCTCTCTGCTGGATGCGGTGCTGGACCAGGAGCCAGACCGCGCCCGAGCGCTCGTTGCCCGTCACGACCTGCGCGTGGGGCGCTAGAGTCATGTCTGTATTGATCCCCACCTCGACCCGACTACACTCACCCGGTTCCCGCCGTGAGGAGACGCCATGATCGCTCGACTGCTGCTGTCCTTGATGTCGCTGTGTCTGTTTGCGGAGGGCGAGCTCTCGAGCGCCGGGCTGCCGGACAAGGACCTCGAGAAGGCCGCCAAGGACGTGCTCGAGTACTACACGGCGCTGGGGGATGACGAGCGCACCGAACAGCAGGAGCTGCTCGAGTCGATCACCTCGGTGCTCGAGAAATCGGCCAAGAAGGCCAAGGCCAAGGACCCGCTGCTGAGCTACCTGGGCGACCTGGAGCGCATGCTCGAGTTTGCCAAGCAGGTGCCGCGGGAGTTCAAGTCATACGCGGGCAAGGGCTTCTTCAAGCACGCCTTCGTGGAGACCTACGACGACGTCAGCCTGGGCGTGATGTTGTCGCTGCCCACGGCCTACAAGAAGACCAAAGACCTGCTGCCGGTCATCGTCGGGCTCAAGCCCAGCCTGGGGCTGTCGGCGCGCGCGCTCGAGGACAAGGTCAAGGAGTTGGGCGCGGCCATGTACGGCGAGCTGCTTGAGACCCACATCATCATCATTCCGTTGGGTCCCGATGAGGGCTCGGGGCGCAAGCTGAAGTCCAAGGAGATCGAGGGCTCCTGGAGCACCGACGAAGGGCTCTATGCCTTCTACACTTCCTTCCGCGTGCTGCTCGAGCAGGTGCGCTTCGACCGCTCCCGCGTGGTGCTCGATGGGTGGAGAGAAGCGGGGGGCGACGCCCTGCGCATCGCCACCACATCGTCCTTCTTTGGCGGCTTGGCGCTGCGCTCCGCGGCCATCCCGGAGGCGGGCATCATCGGTGAGAACCTGAAGGGCGTGCCGGTCATCTACGTGGCCGGTGCCGAGGACGGAGACCCGGCCCAGCTCGAGGCGCTGCAGGAGCTGCTGAAGAGCGCTGACGCCGCGACCGTCGTGGCGGATGAGGGCTCGTCCCTGGCGCCGTCCGCCGACACCAACGCGGCCTTTGGCACGTGGCTGGAAGGTGTGCGCAAGGACCTGGCGCCCAAGGAGATCCACTACAAGCTGGGCGACATCCGCTTTCAGGCCAAGGACTGGTGCAAGGCGGGCGAGATCAACCGCCGGGTCACCGCCAAGCCCGATGACGCGGACTTCCCGCGCCTGCACGCCGTCGCCGATCGCGAGAGCAACCGCATCGAGATCGAGACCGTGAACATCTTCGAACTGGAGGTGTTCTTGTCCGACGCGTTGGTGGACATGAGCAAGAAGGTCACCATCGTGGTCAACGGGGAGACCCTCTCCTCGCGCACGCCGCGCCCGAGCCTGCGCGTGCTGCTCGACAACCGCTACTACAACAACTCCCAGGACTACGGTCTCTACACCGACACGGTCCTGGTGGAGGACATCGCCCGCTGATGAGGCCGGCTGCGTGACTGACGCGCGCCTGATCGTCGTCGCCGCCATCACCGGCGCGGCGGTGATGATGCTGGAGCTCATGGGCGTGCGCCTCGCGGCGCCGTGGTTTGGTCAGAGCCAGCTCGTCTGGACCAACGTCATCGGCGTCGTGCTGGCGGCCTTGGCGGCGGGGCAGTGGCTGGGCGGTCGTTGGGCCGAGCGCGAGCGCGGACCCGGGCCCGCGGCCTTGTTGCTGGCCGCCGGCGCCATGGCGCTGGCCCAGCCCGAGTTGGTGGCCTGGCTGGCGCCGCGTGTGCTGCCGAGCGAGCTGTCGCTGTTGGAGGCGCGCCCCTTCGTGACCTGGGGCTCGTTGCTGGTGGCGCTGCTGGTGCTGGGCACGCCCATGTTGGCCCTGGGCGCCATCACGCCGTGGCTGGTGCTGCGTTCCCGGTTGGCGCACAGCGAGCCGGGACGGGTGGTGGGGCGGCTGCTGGGCGCGGGCACTGCCGGGAGCCTGGTGGGCACGTTCGGCGCCACCCACGTGCTGCTGCCCGAGCTGGGCTCGGCCGGCACCGTGCGGGTGGCCGGCGGGCTGCTGCTGTTGGGCTCCGCCTTGCTGCTGGGGCGGCGCCCGCCCCGCGTCGCGTTGCTGCTCTGGCTGGCGCTGCCCCTGGCCGCGGCCGCGCTGCCGGGCGCCGCGCCGATCGAGGGCCTGCTCGACACGCGCGAGACGCCCTACCAGGTGGCGCGCGTGGTGCAACGGCCCGACGGCTCGCGGGCGCTGCTGCTGAACGAAGGGCTCGACAGCTACCACTCGCTGCGACCGGCCACGGGCGTGCTCACGGGCGCGTACTACGACGCCTTCCTCATGCCGGCGCTGATGGCTCCGAGCGCCCCGGACGGACGCGCCGACGTGCTGGTGCTGGGGCTCGCGGCCGGGACCATGGCCTGGCAGCTGGCGCAGGTGGCGCCGGAGCTGCGCGTCACCGGCGTGGAGATCGACGCCGAGATCGTGGAGCTGGGGCGGCGTTGGTTCGACCTGCCCGAGCAGACGCGGGTGCTGGCGGGCATGGACGGCCGCGTGGCCGTGGCGCTCGATCGCGCGCAGTACGGCGCCATCCTGGTGGACGCCTTTGCACAGCAGATCTACCTGCCAGCCCATCTGACGACGGTCGAGTTCTTCGTGCTGCTGCGCGAGCGCTTGCTCTCCGGCGGCGTGGTGGCGCTCAACGTGGGCGGCCTGTCGCTGGAGGATCCCGTGGTGGCGGCCCTGGCGGCGACGCTCTCCCACGTGTTCGAGGTGGTGCAGGCCGGCCGCGTACCGGGGACGCGCAACATGCTCTTGCTGGGCTGGCTCGACGAGCCCCCGACGCCGTCCCGGGTCAGCCAGGCGCTGGCGCAGGCTCAGCTGGACGAGGCCCTGGAATGGACCCTCGACGCCGAGCGCTTGTCCGTGCTGGGTGAGCTGTCCGGGACCCTGCTGCGCGACGGGCACGCGCCCCTGGAGGCCCTGGCTCACCGCAGCTGGCGACGGGAGTGGGAGCCTCAGCCCCGCTCGGCGCCGCTGTCGTCCAAGAACGGCGACGAGGCCTCGGCGCTGGCCCGCGGGCGCAGCGCCCTGCGCGCGACGCGCTGGAGCGACGCGCAGCAGCTGCTGGCCCCCGTGCTGCAGAGCGAGCTTCCGCTGCGGCGGGTGCAGGCCGGTCTGCTGCTGGGCAACCTCGCCTATGAACGCGGCGAGTGGGGCCTGGCGCAGTCACGCTGGCAGACGGCGCGCGAGGTCGTGGCCGACCCCGCCATCGCCCGGGCGCTGGATGGCAACCTGGCGTTGGTGGCGCAGGCGCGAGCGCGCGGCGACGAGCTGGCGGGCTCCGCCGGGCGCGTGCGCGGCGCGGCGCTGGGCGTGGCCTTGGCGGCGGCGCTCTGCGTGCTGGGGCTGAGCCTGCGCGTGCGCGTGCGCCCGGGAGGCGCCGGAGTCGAGCGCTAGCCAGGGGTGGCGCCGTACTCCACCGGATGCTGCCGGTGAGCCGCGACGCCGAGCGCGCGACGCCGGCGCCCGCAGCCCCGAAGCGAGCGCCGCTGCTGCGCTCAGGGGATCTGTGCGACCTGAACCAGCGGGTCAATGCGAGCCAGGTAGTTGGTGTCCGCGCGCAACGCGGCGTGGAACGGCAAGCGCGTGCGCTCCCCGAGCAGGCCCAGCGCCACGCAGGCAAACCCGCGGTCCCGCAGGGCGGCGTCCGTGTCCAGGGCCAGCTCCAGCAACGGGGGCAGGGCCGAGCGGTCACCGAGCAGCCCCAGTGCCTTGCTCACGGCGGCTTGCTCGTCATACGTGGCGCCCTCGCTGAGCACCTGCACCAGGGCGGGGATGGAGTCGGTGTCAGCCAGCAGCGCCAGGGCCGTGGCGGCCCGGGTGCGCAGGGCTGGCGTGGCTCCGGGGCGCTGCAGCAGGCCGCGGATGGCTGGCAGCGAGGCGCGCTCGTCGAGCAGCGACAGGGCCAGGGCGGCGTGGCCGGCCAGGGCGGAGTCGGCCGCGTGCAGGTCGAGCCGCATGCGGGCGGCGGCGGGGGCGTGTCCGAGCAGACCCGCCGACAGGGCGAAGGCCCCGCGGAAGGACGGGTCGTGTTCGTCGTCCCAGGCCGCCATCAGCGGGCCGATCAGCGCCGGGCGGGCCAGGGGCTGCCCGCGACCGTACAGGCCCAGGGCCAGGGCGGCCCAAGCCCGATGCTCACTGCTGGCGCCTTGACCGCTCAGCTCGCGCAGCAGGGCGCGCCGGAGCCGGTCGTGCGCCTCGGCGTCGTCGCCGCCGCGCGCGCCCAGTTGGCCCAGCGCGATCAGCGCAAAGTGCCGTGTGGCGCGATCTCGGCCCTCGGCCACTTGCGCCAGCAAGGCATCGAGCGCGTGGCCGTCAGCCAGCGACCCGAGCTGCCCCGCCGCGATGGCGCAGGACTGTCGTACCAGGCCGTTGGCGCGTCGGTCCTGCAGCAGCGCCAGGATCACCGGCAGGCTCTCGCGCGCCTGCATCTTGCCCAGGGTGGTGGGGATCACGCTGGCCACTACCGGGTCCAGGGACTCGTCGCTCAACAGGTCCACCAGCAGCACCGCGGCCACCTGCGAGCGCGGGTGCTCAGCCGGCAGCAAGCCCAGGGCGGCGACGGCGCTGGCCTTGACCTCGCGCTCGCTGTCGGGCAGTCGCGTGACGGCGTCCATCAGGCTCCACACGGAGCGGGCGTTGCCCTTCAGACCCAGGGACAGGGCCGAGATACCCCGCACCAGCGTGTCGACCCGCCCGCCGCCCACCAGCTGGCGGCCGGCCGAGTCGTCGTGCAGCAGCGCGAGCAGCGTGTCATCGGACGATTGACCGCCCGCCGTTCCCAGCCCCAGCACCGCCGAGGCGCGCACCTGGAGCTCGCTGTGCCCGATCAAGGTCTCGAGCCGCTTGACCACGTCGTGACGCCGCGCGGGGCCGACCATGCGGCCGAGGGCCAGCGTCACTGAGTTGAGGATCTCGCGCTCCTGGGCGGGAGCGCTGAGCGGCAGCAACGCCGGGACCAACTCGTCATCGATCTGCGCCAGTCCGACGCGTTGGACCGTCGTTGCGGTGCGCTTGCGCCCGCGACCGGTGAGCTGCCCCGGAGAGCCGCTGACCGTGCGCGCGTCGATGCGCGCCGCCTTCAGGTCGAGGAACGCGTCCTGGTTGTGATCCCACCATGCCTCCCAGGTGTCGAGAGCGTCGCCGCCGCTGGCGACGGGTGTGATGACGGCGCCCGTGGTGCGTCCGGAGCCACCCCGCACTCCGCTGGCTCGACTGGCTGTGCGTGCGACCGCTGCGCTGCTGCTGCTCGCTGCCCTGGCGGCCCCTGAGACGGGCCCCCGCGCCCGGCCCCCGTCGCCAGGCACGTAGCGTCCTCTACCAGAGTCTCCTTCACGGGCGGGCCCGGTGGGCGCGGTGGGCGCCGGAAGGATGGGTTTGGGCGGCCCGCCCACATGAACCAACGTGGGCTGCGCTGGCAGCGGCGGCGCCGCTGGGGGCGCATGCGCCGCGGCGGCCAACACCTGAGCAACTACAGCGATCGAAACGAACGCGAGCGTCATGGGCACATCCTCCGGGTCGGTGGACGGGACACCCTGACGGCATCCGACATATGTATCAGCTTGGCCGCCGGACGTGACACTCCGCCCCGCAAACGCACAAGGGCGGGGACCCGCAGATGCAGGTCCCCGCCCTTGTGGAAGCGTTGAGGCTGAGCTCGACTCAGAGGATGTCGAGCACCTCCTCGATGGACTCCGTCTTGGCGCGGTAGTTGTTGTTCGCGCTGATGGCGGCGTTCCAGGGCAGGTCCGTCTTCTCGCCGACAATGCCGAGCGCAACGCACGCGAAGGCGCGCGTCAGCTTCCTCTGGGAGTCATCGACCGCGATGGCCTTGAGCGGCGCGATGGAATCCTGGTCGCCGATCAGACCCAGCGCCTTGGCGACAGCCGAACTCACGCCCAGCGTGTTGGCGCTCTCGAGCGTGACGATCAGGGTCTGCACCGCCTGGGTGTCGCTCATGAGACCGAGGCCGGTGGCCGCCTGCAGGCGCAGGGTCGGGTTGGTGGCCTTGTTCTTGGTGAGGCCACGCAGGGCCTCGGCGGCCTCATCGTGCTGCAGGAAGCCCAGGGCCACTCCCGCGTAGCCGCGGAAGTCCTGCTCGCTCTTGCTGGCGAAGTCACTGAAGATCAGGTCGGCAGCCGACTCGGCGCGCAGCAGGCCCAGCGCGATGGCGTAGGACGAGAGGTACGACGGGTCGGACTCGTCCTCGTAGGCCGCGGTGATGCGAGCCACGAACTGCGGCTGCATGTCCGGGTGGGGCATGGTGTAGATGGCGCCAGCCAGGGCACCCCACGAGCGATGGGACTTCTGCTTGCCGCGGCCGCTGATCTCCTTGAAGAGCAGGTCACGCAGGTCCGCGTGGAACTCGCTGTCCGCGTCCGCGCCCTCGTCCCGGGCGCCGATCTGGGCCAAGGCGATGATGCTGAAGTGACGCGTCTGCACGTCACGCCCTTCTTTCACGTAGTCCATCAGCATCTTGACGGCGTCCGTGTCGGAGGGCATGGCCACCTGGCCCAGGCCCACCGCGCAGGACTGGATCACGAGGTTGTCGCCGTCGCGGTTGCTGAACGCTTCGACCAGATGCCCGACCGACTCGTGCCGACCCAGCTTGCCCATGGTGGTGGGGATGAAGCTCTTGATCATCGGATCGAGCCGCTTGTTCTTGAGCTGCTCGGCCAGGAAGGCGTGGACGTCCGCGGCCTTGGGGTGGTCGGAGCCGATCAGGCCCATGCCGACGATGGAGCAGACCTTGATGTCCTTGTCGCTGTCGGGCAGGCGCGCGGCGATGTCCATCAGGGCGTCGATGCCGGCGTCGTCCTTGATCAGTCCGAGCGACAGGGCGGCGAAGGCGCGCACCAGCCAGTGGATCTTGCCACCTCCGGTGAGGCGACGACCCGCTGAGCTGTCTTGCAGGATGTCTTGCAGCGTGGGCACGGCCGTGTCCGAGCCGAGCACGCCCAGCGCCAGCGCGGTGGACGACTGCACCGACAGCTCGTTGTGCCCCAGCAACGGCAAGGCCGCCTCGAGCACCTCCTCGGCCAGCGCCTGGTCGGTGGTGCGGCCGAGGGCCAGCACGGCGGAGTCGAGGATGTCCGCGTCCGTGGCGTTCTTGATCAGCTCCTGCAGGGCCGGGATGACCTCGTTGTCGATCAGGTTGCGGCTGGGCCGGCGTGAGCTGGCCGTGTTGCGCTTCCTGCCGCGGCCGGTGAGCAGGCCGGGGGAGCCCGAGACGTTGGATGTCTTGGTCAGGCGGTCCTTCAGGTTCAGGTAGCGGTCCTTGTTGTTCTCCCACCAGAACTCCCAGATCTCGAAGCCCTTCTCGTCGATGCTGGCGCCGGCCGAGGTGGTGGCGCCCTTGCGTCCGGACCCGCCGCGGGCGACACGGCCGGTGGATGTCCGCGCACCGCCGGTGGAGGCCGCGCCAGAGCTGGCCGCGCCCGGGCCAGGCGACGCGGCGCCGCCGGGGTTGGTGGGGGGGGCCACGGTGCCGCCCTGCTGGGAGCCGGCGCTGCCGGCATCGGACGGGCCCTTGTACTGACCACCATGGGCCAGGAGCGGCGTCGCCGTGAGGGCGATCGCGAGGAGCGTAGTCGTGATTCTGGGCATTTGAGGCAGATCCCTTGAGATGCGGCTTGGCCGCCGTGAGCGGGCCAGCTGGAGAAGGCCGAGATGATACCGAAGCTCATGGCTGCGGGCCGAGGCCCGCAGCGCGAGATGAACCCAGCACCGTGCCGGGCGAGCTGCCAGGCACGGGGCTGGCTCCATCAATAGAGCCGGCTGAGGACAGTCAACGCAGACGCCGGGCGGACCGGACGGCCCCCCCGGCGCCTCGCGAACAGGTCAGCTCAGGCCAGCCGTGCGCGGGTCGATGGTGCGGCGCACAGCGGCCACATCATCGATCGCGAAGTCGATCCGGGTCTCGTCCAGGGCATTGACGATCGTGCCCGTCCGCCGGATCGGGTTGCGGATCACGTTGCCCTCGTACCGGCGTCCGTCCGCCAGCACGACCTCCACCCA
Source organism: Planctomycetota bacterium (assembly GCA_003644265.1). Next base: position 12,562 of record QNBX01000011.1, on the reverse strand, counting down.
CTCCACCTTCTCGGCTGACTCGAGAAACGCCACCGCAGCCGACTTTTCCTTTCGCACCATCTGGAACCCTCCCGTGCCTTCGGGGCCGCTACCGTCCACCGCCTGGAGGAGCGACCCCTCGAATAGGCCCCAAGATATGCCGTTCCGCCTCAGTCGGCAATACCAGATGAGGTACCCGATCCCCAGCGTGAATCCTAAGTCGTTGTCTGGCAACGACTTGAAATCGTGCAGGGGGGGGGCGCCGATCAACCGGACTGACGCCGGATCAGCAGGGACCAGCGCCCGCTGAGTACGACCCGGCCCTCCTGGTTCTTGAGCTGCACGTCGAACGCCACTCGTCCGCGGTCCGGTTTCGGGCGCTGATCAAGCTCCAGCACCTTGAGCCGCAGACGCAGCTCATCGCCCGGACGCACCGGCCGATCGAAGCGCACATCCATGCTACGCACGGCCAGCACCGTGCCCTCGAAGGCGCCGGTGTCGTAGGCCAGGCCGGTGGCCACGGCGAGGTTCAGCACGCCGTGGGCCACCACGCCGCGGAAGGGCGTCGTGGCGGCGTAGGCGTCATCGCAGTGCAGGGCCGTGTGGTCGCCTGAGACCGTGGCAAAGGTGGCGATGTCGGCGCGGCTGACGTGACGCGGCCCGCCCAAGAAGACCTGGCCCAGGCTCAGCTCATCGAAGGTCTTCCCCGGCCCCGGCATGGGGTGATGATGCCTTGCTCGCACAGCTGACACCAGACATGAGCTCGGCGCCGCCGTAGAATCCCCGCCCTCTGGTTGTGTGTCGGTCACCCTGTCTATCGGAGTCCCTCGTGAGCGCTCGTGTCGGTGTCTGGATGGTGGGTGCCCTGGGAGGCATCGCCACCACCATGGTGCTGGGTGCCCGGGCCATCGCCCGCGGTCTCGTGTCGGACACCGGCGTGGTCACCAGCTCCCCTGCGTTCGAAGCGGCCGAGCTGGTGTCGCTGGACGATCTGGTCTTCGGCGGCCACGACGTGCGCAAGTCGGACTACTGGGAGAGCGCCTACCAGGTCTACAAGCTCTCGGGCTCGCTCGACCTGGAGGTGATCCAGCAGCTGCGGCCCGAGTTGGAGCAGATCTCCAAGCAGCTGCGGGTCGGCACGGCGGTGAACTGCGGCGACGCCATCGCGGAGCTGGTGACGGAGGACGAGGCGCGCTCGCCGTCCTCGCTGCGCGAGAAGATCGCGCGTATTCGCGCCGACATCGGCGCGTTTGCCGAGAGCAACGACCTGGACCGCGTGGTGGTGGTGAACCTGGCCTCCACTGAGCCCGACCTGGAGCCGGGCAGCGAGGCCGACTCGGTGCAGGCGTTGGAGGCGCTGTTGGATCAGAACGCGACGGAGCGCGTGCGCCCATCGCTGCTCTATTCCTACGCGGCCTTCAAGCAGGGCTGCGGCTTCATCAACTTCACGCCGTCGTCAGCCGCGTTGGGCGGCGCCATGTCGGAGATCGGGCGTGCCGCCGGGGTGCCCTTCATGGGCAACGACGGCAAGACCGGTGAGACCCTGGTGAAGAGCGCGCTGGCGCCGATGTTCAAGTACCGCCACCTGCGCGTGTTGAGCTGGCAGGGCTACAATATCCTGGGCGACCGCGACGGGCAGATCCTGAGCCACAGCGACAACCTGGCCAGCAAGGTGCGTACAAAGGACGCCGTGCTGCAGGGCATCCTGGGCTACCCACTGCACACCCACGTGGGCATCGACTACGTGGAGTCGCTCGACGACCGCAAGACGGCCTGGGACTTCATCCATTTCCAGGGCTTTCTCGACCACAAGATGTCGATGCAGTTCACCTGGCAGGGTTGCGACGCCATCCTGGCGGCGCCGCTGGTGTTGGACATGGTGCGGCTGACCGACCTGGCCATGCGGCGCGGCGAGTCCGGCCCCATGGAGCATTTGTCCTGCTACTTCAAGTCACCGGTGGGCGTGGACCAGCACGATCTGCACGGGCAGTTCAACGCCATGCTGGCTTACCTCAAGCAGCTCGGAGTCGAACGCGAGGCCTGAGCTCAGGAGATGCGGGCCACCAGCTTGGCCAGCGCGCCCAGGTCGCGCTCCTTGAGCACCTCGCCCGCCTCGTGCTCGTGCACGCCCGCCGCGATCATCTGGCTGTGGGCGCTCTTCCAGAGCCGCGTGATCTTGGCCTCACCCGTGGCCAGATAGAGGTTGCTGACGACCTCACCCAGCTTCTGCAGCGCGAGCGTGTCGCGGTTCTCGTAGAAGCGCTTGATGATGCCCTTCTGGTAGGGACTGTGGTCGCTCATGAGATGGCTCCTGCGGTCGGGAGGCGGGGCGGGAGGTCGTGGTAGACGTCGACCACGCGCTGAGAGGCGTGGCTGGAAGGGTAGCGCGAGGCCACGGTCCGTGTACGTGTGGCCAACTGCTCGCGGTCGTCGCGGTCGATCCAGCGCAGCATGGCCGCGGCCAGATCGTCCGGGTGCACGGGGCTGGGTAGCACCTCGCCGTGGGTGCCTGGCTCCAGGATCTCGGCGGCGCCGTTCATGGCCGAGGTGATCACGGGCAGGCCGCAGGCCAGGGCCTCGAGGGTGCTGTTGGCGGCGGCGTCGTACGCGGTGGGGAGCACGAACACGTCGGCGCCACGGTAGGTGGTCTCGGGGGTCACGCAGGCTCCCAGCCAGACCACGCGATCAGCCACGCCCAGCTGCTGCGCCAGGCGCCGCCACAGCCGCGGTCGGCGCTCCTTGCCCGCCACCACCAGGCGCAGCTTGGGCTGCGTGGCCGCCAGCAGGGCCAGGGCTCGCAGGGCCGGCTGCAGCCCCTTGCGCGCATAGGCTGCGCCCAGCACCAGTGCCACCTGATGGCTGTCGTCCAGCCCCCAGGCGCGGCGTGTGCCAGCCCGCTCGGCGGCGGACGCCGGGCGGAACAGGTCGAGGTCGACGCCGTTGCGGATGATCACCAGGCGCTGCGCGTCCAGGTCGTAGCGGCGTGCCAGGTCGTCCCGCACCATGGCGCTGTTGGTGATCACCACGGCTCGCGGCTCCCCACGCAGGGAGCGCTCCTCCATGGACACCTTGAGGCGTTGCAGCGGCGTGGCCGCCGCCAGCCGCCGCAGCCAGGGCGCCCGCTCGAGGGCGTGGGCGTGGTCGAGGTAGGTGCGGTGGCTGCCCCCGCCCACGCGGTAGACGTCCTGGCCCAGGGTGCGGCCGAAGGCGTGGCGCACGTCAAAGGGCTCGTGCCGCCGCTCGTAGCTGGCGATGGCGCGACGAGCCCAGGCCGAGAACAGCAACAGCTCGAGCAGCGGCCCCAGGGGCAGGCGCGGCATGACGTGCAGCAGCACCCCGGGCGGAGCGCTGTCTCGCACCAGCCGGCAGAAGACGTGGACCTCATGGCCGGCCGCCGACAGGTCGCGCGAGAGCATGTACACCTGCCGCTCGGAGCCTCCCTGCTGATGAAAGCGGCTGAAGACGAGGGCGACGCGCACGGGGCTGGCAGGGGCTCGTGGGGAGGCCCCGAGGCTAGCACGGGCAGCTCTCGCTCCCGAACGCATCTCCCGTCGGGGGCTGTGGTGCCTATCATGTCGCTCAACTTCACTGGGAGACGTTCACGCAGATGGGTCGTTTGTCCTGGGTCTGGGCCAGTCCGCCCGATGCACCGCTGCTCGCGCTGGCCGAGCGCCTCGAGCGGGGCGACGTGCCCGTGGAGCACGAGGTCTACAAGCACAATCGCAACCGCACCGTCTGGCGGCTCACCGGCGACCCGGCCCAGCTGGTGCTGAAGCACTACCGCGGACGCTCGGGCGAGGCGCTCAAGACCTGGCTGCTGGGCGGCCGCGCCGAGCGTGAGTTCCGCGCCATGGAGGAGTTCTGCCACGCGGGTCTGCCCACCGCGCGGCCGGTGGCCTATGCCGATCGTCGCGAGGGCGGGGCCCTGACCGAGTCGTGGTTGCTGTCGCGCGAGGTGCTCGGCGCGCGCAGCGTGCAGCAGGCCCTGGCCGCGCTGCCACCGGACGGCCCGGAGGCCGTGGCCCTGGCGCTGCGCGTCATGGACGTGGTGGCCCGGCTGCACCAGCACGCCTTCTGGCACCGCGACCTGCACGCGGGCAACCTGCTGCTCGACCGTGATGACTGCATCGTGATCATCGACCTGCACTCGCTCTGGCGCGTGCCGGTGCTCAGCACCCGGCAGCGCATGGAGAACCTGGGGCGGCTGCTGTTCTCGCTGCGCGCGTCCATCGACCTGGGCCGTGTGCCTGAGCTGGCGCAGCGCTATGCCGAGCAGCGCGGCCAGTCCGGCGCGGACGTGGCGCTCACGGTGGTCGCCGTGTCCCGCGCGTTGAAGCGCTTCGCGGACGACTACGTGCGCGGTCGCTCGGCCCGCGCCATGCGCGACTCCAGCGAGTTCGTGGGCAGTCGCGGCGCGCTGGGGCGGCTGCACCGGCGACGAGAGTACGGGCTCGAGTTGCTCGCGCACGATCTCGATGTGCACCGTGCCGCCGAGGCCTCCGGCGCCGGCATGCTCTCTGCGGCGCGGGCCAGCAGCGTGTCGTGGGTGGACTCGCTGCCGGCCCCGGCGGCCGGCGAGCGTCCAGCCGCACACGCGCACATCTCGCCGGCCGGCCCGTCCGATCTGGCCGGTCTGGCCGGCGGCGCAGGCGTCGATGAGCCAGGCGCCCGGGTGGTCAAGCACTACCTGCCCCAGGGACTGATGCCGCTGCTGCGCGCACGCCTGGGGCTGGGGCGCGCGCGCGGCGCGTGGCGCTTTGCGCGCCGCTGCCGCGTGCTCGGGGTGCCCACCCCGCAGGCGCTGGCCATGCTCGAGCGCCCCGGCGGCTCGGCCTGGCTGGTGACTCGTGCCGTGGTGGATGCCACCTCGCTCACCGACTGGGGCCAGGCCCTGGAGGCGCGGACGCTGGGAGCGCTCGATCGCCGCGCGGTGGCCTGGGCCGTGGGGCACGCGGTCGGCGTGCTCGCCCGGGCAGGCCTGCGTCACGCGGACATGTCGGGCAAGAACGTGCTGCTCTCGCGCGCGCCGGCGGAGCCCGTGGTCGATCTGCGCTTGCGACCGTCTCCGACCTGGCCGCGGGTCAACCTCGTCGATCTCGACAACATGCGTCGTTGCCAGCCACACGACCCCGAGGTCCTGGTACGCATGCTGGGTCAGCTCGGGGATCTGCCGCCCGTGATCACCGCGTCGGATCGCCGCCGCTTCGAGTTGGGTTACCTGCGCGGCGCGGGCCGTGAGCTGCCGGCGGAGGTCGTGGCAGTGGCCCGAGAGCGCACGCGGGCGCGGCAGCAGCGCCGCTCTCGGCTCGAGGCCGCTCGACGTTCGACCTGAACAGCGGCTACCCTCGCCGCTCACTTGGCACCGCGCCCGGAGGAGTCCCCATGGCCGTCCCGCTGCTGTTCCTGACGCTGCTGTGCTCGTTGCTGCTCGCTCCAACGGTCACGGCCAACCTGGCGGAGCAGCCCCTGGCCCTGGTGGGAGGACGCCTGCTGCCGTCCGCCGGAGCCGAGCTGATCGACGACGCCGTGGTGCTGGTGCGCGACGGACGCATCGAGGCCATGGGCTCCGGGCTCGCCATCCCGGCGGACGCGCGCGTGATCGATGTGGGCGGGCTGACCCTGGCCCCCGCGCTGGTGGACGCCGGCCACCACGGCGAGCTCTCGTTCGCCGGCCACGCCGACATGCAGGGGCGAGCGGTGGACGACACGCGCGACACCCTGTCGGCCATGGTGGAGGGCAACCGGCTGGGCCTGGCACCCGAACGCCAGGCCTGGCGCGGCCTCGCTCACGACGGCGCGGATCTCTCCGGGCACCGCGAGTCCGGCTTCGGCGTGCTGCTGTTGGCTCCCGAGCGCATGCTGCTCGCCGGCAGCGCGAGTTGGATGCTGCCCAGCGACCTGCCTGCGCGGGAGGTGCTGCTGGCCACGGACGTGGCGCAGTTCGGCTCGCTGCACTGGCGCGGCGTGGGACGCGAATACTCCGGAAGCGCCTACCCGGCCACGCTCATGGGCCGCCTGGCGCACCTGCGACAGGTCTTCCTCGATGCGCAGCACCGCGCGCTGGTGTGGGAGCGCCATGCCCAGGGACGCTCCCAACAGCGCCCGCTGCAGGACGCCGGGCTGACCGCGCTGCAGGCTGTTCTCGAGGGCCGCATGCCGCTGGTGCTCGAGGCGCGCGAGGAGGAAGACGTGCGCCTCGCCATGGGCCTGGCTGACGAGTTTCCCGGCCTGCGCGTGATCATCTCTGGCGGCCATGAGGCCTGGGAGCTGGCCCCAGAGCTGGCCGCCCGCAACATGGGCGTGCTGTTGGACGTGGACTTCCCCGATGAACCCGACGCGCCCGACGAACCCGACGAACCCGACGCGCCCGACGACGCCGCAGATGATGACGACGACGCGGGTGACGACGAGGGCGGCGACGAGGGCGACGACGAGGGCGGCGACGAGGGCGGCGACGAGGGCGGCGACGAGGGCGGCGACGAGGGCGGCGAGCCCGGCCACGACGACCAAGACGATGCCGAGGGCGAGCCCGACAGCGAGGCCGACAGCGACCCCGGCTCGGACGACACGGACACCGCGCTGGGCTGGCCACGGCCGGCGCCCTACGCGGATGAGATCCCCCAGCGGCTGCTGGCCCATCGGCACGCACAGTGGGTCGAGCGGGTCGCGGGAGCCGCACGTCTGATCGAAGCGGGCGTTCCGGTGGCCTTCGCCAGCCTGTCGGGACAGCCGGAAGACCTGCTGAAGGGCGTCCGCAGCGCCATGGAGCACGGCGACCTGAGCGCGCAGGACGCCCTGGCCGCGTTGACCACGGGGGCGCGCCGCGTGCTCGGCAGCCAAGCACCCGAGGGCGTCCTGAGCGAGGGCGCCGCGGCCCTGCTCACCGGCTGGCGCGGAGATCCCCTGGATGCGGACTCCGATGTCGAGCTGGTGCTGCTGGAGCAACGCCTCTTCGACCTGCGCACACCCGCGGAGCGGCGCCTGGCCGGGCGTGATGACGGCGCGGGCGACTCGGAGGAAGACCGCGAGGCGAGCGCTGACGACGACACCGACGACAGCGACCGGGACGACACCCCGGGCGGTCAGGATCAGAGCGATGAGTCGGCCAGCGACGACGACAGCTCGGACGACTCCCCGGACGCCAGCGACGATGAGCCGGACGACGAGCGGCCCCTGGCCAGCACGCGCTACCAGGTGGCCCTGGCCGCCGCCCAACGCGCCAAGGGCGAGACCGAGTGGCCGCTGGAGTTGGACAGCGACCGCACGCCACGGACCCACACCGGCGGGGACGTGCTGCTGCGCGGTGGCAACCTGCTGACCGTGACCGGCGGCAGCCTGCGCGACACGGACCTGTTGGTGCGCGACGGGCGCATCGAGGCCCTGGGCCGCGGCCTGAGCCTGCCGGACGGGGTCACCGAATTGGACGCCCGGGGTCGCTGGATCGCGCCCGGCGTGCTGGACGCCCACGCGCACATCGCGATCCGCGGCGGCATCAACGAGTGGACCCGCAACATCACGCCCGAGGTGACCATCGAGGACGAGGTCGATCCGGACGACGTGGGCATCTACCGCGCCCTGGCCGGCGGCACCACCTCGGCGCGCCTGCTGCACGGCAGCGCCAACGCCATCGGAGGTCGCCACGAGGTGATCAAGCTGCGTTGGGGGCAGAGCGCCCCGGAGCTGGTGTTCGAGGGCGCGCCGCGAGGCGTGAAGTTCGCGCTGGGCGAGAACCCGCGCCAGGCCAACTGGGGCGACGGCGAGCGCTTCCCCAAGACGCGCATGGGCGTGGCCAGCTCCCTGCGCCGGGCCTTCCAGGACGCGCGCCGCTACGCCGACGACTGGGCCCGCTTCGGACAGGGTGAGGCCGCCGGCGAGGACCCCGATCCGCCGCGCCGCGACCTGCGCCTGGAGGCGCTGGCAGGCATCATGGCCGGTGAGATCGCGGTTCACAGCCACTGCTATCGCGCCCACGAGATCCTCATGCTGATCGCCGTGGCCGAGGAGTTCGGCTTCAAGGTGGCCACCTTCCAGCACGTGCTGGAGGGCTACAAGGTGGCCCGCGAGATCGCCGCGCACGGCGGCCTGGGGGCGTCCACCTTCATCGACTGGTGGGGCTTCAAGTTCGAGGCCTACGACGGCACGCCCTACAACCCCGCGCTGGTGCACGAGGCCGGCGTGCTCATGTCGATCAACAGCGACAGCGGCGACCACATCCGGCGCCTCAACCTGGAGGCCGCCAAGGCCATCAAGTACGGCGGCGTGTCCGAGCAGGACGCCTTCGCCATGGTGACGCTCACGCCCGCCACGCAGCTCGGGCTGGAGCAGCGTGTGGGCTCGCTCGAGCCAGGCAAGGATGCCGACCTGGCGCTGTACAGCGGGCATCCGTTCGACACGCGCTCACGCGTCGAGCTGACGCTGGTGGATGGCGAGGTCTACTTCGAACGCGACGCCGACGCGTACCTGCCCTGGGAGGCCGAGCTGGCCGCGCGCATCGCCGCGGGGCGGGCGGCTCTGGCCGAGCTGGGCGACGACGACGCGCCGGGAGCGCTGGCACCGCGCCTGGCCGAGGCCCGCAACCGGGAGCTGCGCGCCGACGCCGCGGGGGCCCTGGAGCTGCCCCGTGGCGGCACCGCGGCCCCCAGCACGCCCACCCGGCCGGCGCCCGAGGCCGTGGCCCTGTTGGGCGGCACGGTCCACACCATGACGCGCATCGACGGGCACCTGCAGGTGCTCTCCCCGGGCACAGTGCTCATGCGCGACGGCCGCATCGCCGACGTGCTGCCCGGTACGCCACCCGCCGAGTGGCTCGAGCGCGACGGCTACCGCGTGCACGACGTCACCGGACTGCACGTCTGGCCGGGTCTGGTGGACGGCGGCAGCAGCGTGGGTCTGGGTGAAATCTCTGCCGTGAAGCAGTCCATGGACCTGCGCGAGCCCGGCCTCGACCAGGCTGACATGCGCACCAGCACGGCCTGGCACCCGGCCTCCGAGACCATCCCGGTGGCGCGCGTCAACGGGATCACCTGCACGTTGGTGGTGCCCCGCGGACGCGGCATCATGGGGCAGTCGTCGGTCATGGCGCTGGAGGGCTGGACCGTGGCTGAGGCCCTGGTGCTGGATGGCGCCGCCCTGCACGTGGCGGTGCCGCGTGTCGACCGTCACGCGGAGGACGCGCGCTGGCGGCTCGATCAGGCCCAGAGCCGCGACCATCGCTGCGACGAGGTCTTTGCGCACGAGCTCAGCGGCGGACCGGCGCCGAGGCATGTCCACGACGCCGCCGGAGGCGGGAGTGACGATGAGCAGCTGCTCGAGGATCTGGACGAGGCCTGGGAACACCTGACGGCCGTGTTCGCCGCCGCGCGCGAGTATGCACGCGCCGTCGCCGAGGCCCGGGACAGCGACGCGAGCTTGCCGCCCTACGACCCGCGGCTGGCGGCCATCGCGCCCTTTGCCCTGGGCCAGGGCAAGCTGCAGCTGCACTGCGATCGCGCGGACCAGATCGCGGACGCGCTCGACTTCGCCGACCGGGAGGGCCTTGACGCGGTCATCGTCGGCGCGCGCGAGGGCTGGAAGGTGGCCGATCGACTGGCCCTGGCCGACGTGCCGGTGCTGCTGGGTTCCGTGTTCTCCATGCCCGCCGGCCGCGAGCAGCGCTACGACAGCGTCTACGCCAACGCTGGCATCTTGCAACGCGCGGGCGTCGCCATCGGCTTCCGCAGCGCCGACAACCACAACGCGCGCAACCTGCCCTACCAGGCCGCCATGGCGGTGGCCTTCGGCCTGGACGAGGACGCCGCCATGGAGGCGCTCACCGCCGGCACGGCATCGATCCTCGGGCTGGATGAGCGCCTGGGTCGGCTGCTGCCGGACCTGCGCGCCGACGTGATCGTCACCGACGGGAGCCCGCTGCAGATCCGCAGCGCGGTCAAGGCGGTCTTCATCGGCGGTCGCGACGTGGGCGTCGAGTCGAAGCACACCCGGCTGTACGACACCTACCGTCAACGCCTGCTGGCGCCGGGCATGCCGAGCGGACGCTGAGTGTGCGTCTGCGCGGGCACCAGCAGCGCCACTCCGCCGGCGCGGGCGCCGCCGGCTCCAGCGCGACACGGTTGCTGCTAGCGCTGATCCTGTCGGCGCTGGCCTGCGCGTCGCCTGCCCGTCAGCCCGCGGCAGCGAAGCAGAGCTCGCGGGCACCGCGGCCGCCCATCAACGCCGAGCGCGTGCTGGCGCGCCTGACGGCCCTGCCCGCGCCGCGCACACCGGGCACGGCAGGGCACCGCCGGGCCCAGCAGCACCTGATGCAGAGCCTGCAGGCCATGGGTCTAGAGCCGCAGCGCCGCACGTTCTCGTGGTCCGGTCTGCCCGGCATCGAGCTGGCCAACATCGAGGTGCGCCTGGCTGGGCCGGCGCAAGTCGCGCGGGGGGGCGCGGCGCCGGACGCGCTGCTGCTGTGCGCTCACTTCGACAGCGTGCCCGGCTCGCCGGGCGCGGACGACAACGGCAGCGGCGTGGCGGCGTTGCTCGAGGTGGCCCGGCGCCTGGCGGGGCGCGAGCTGCCGGCCGAGCTGCGCCTGCTGCTGGTGGACGCCGAAGAGCGGGGCCTGGTGGGCTCGCGGCACTACGTGCGTTCGCTCTCGGCCCAGGCGCGGCGACGAATCGCCGGCGTGATCAACCTGGAGTCAGTGGGCTACACCGATCGACGGCCCGGCGTGCAGACCATGCCGGCCGCCACGCGCGCCTTGCTGGACCCGGGCGACGTCGGTGACTTTGTGCTCGTGCTGGGCAACCAGGCCAGCGCCCCGTTGGTGCAGCTCAGCGCCAGCTCACTGCGCGCCACCGCGGCCGGCGCTCTGCGCGTCGTGGACTACGACCGCTTGGCCGGCGCGGGCTGGTTGATCCCGGACAGCCGACGCAGCGACCACGCCAGCTTCTGGGACGCCAACATCCCGGCCGTCATGCTGACCGACACCGCGCCCTTCCGGAACCCGCACTACCACCGCCCTGACGACCGGCCGGAGACCCTGGACGGGGAGTTCCTGGCCGCGGTCGCGCGCGGGGTGGAGCGCGCGGCGCTGCTCTGGGCCGCCGCGCAGGAGGAGTAGCGCCGGCGCTCGCGTTTGCGGCGGGGGGCGGGCGCTGGGGCCGCGTCCGCCGCCGCGTGCGCCTCAGCCGGTGCAGTGCTCGTCGAACGCGCTGGAGAGCCGCGCGGCGATGTCCTCGGGAGAGCGCCCCTCGATCTCATGGCGCTGCAGCATGAAGGCCACCTCGCCACCCTTGAGCAGGGCCATGGAGGGCGAGCTGGGCATGTAGCCCTTGATGTAGCTGCGCGCGCGCTCGGTGGCCTCGCGATCGACGCCTGCAAACACCGTCACCAGGTTGTCGGGCTGGGTGCCGTGCCGGCTGGCCATGGCCACACCGGGGCGGGCGTTGGCCGCCGCGCAGCCACAGACCGAGTTCACTACCAGCAGGGTGGTCTTGGCCGAATCGGCGAGCACATCGTCCACCTGCTCAGCTGTCTCGAGGGAGCGCACGCCGAACTGGGTCAACTCGGTGCGCATCGGAGCGGTCATGGCGGGGTCGTAGAACATGGCGGCACTATCCAGTGGAGGGGCCAGGGGTATAGCCCATGCTGACGCTGGGGACAAACGACCTGGGCCTCCTGCGTCGCGCGCGCCGGGGACTCGCGCCGCTCGGCACTCGGCGCGCCTGCGTGGCGCGATCGTCGCGGGCTGCTAGGATTCCGCTGAGGGCGCCGCGCGGGCGGCGTCACGCCAGTCCCCGTAGCGAGGCGATGTGGCTCCGATGGCCAGACAGCCCGGCGGCTTCCTGTTGGTGGCCAGCCCCGACCTGCTCGACCCCAACTTCCGGCGCACGGTGGCCTTGATCGTGAGCCACGACGAGGAGGGCGCGTTTGGCCTGGTGCTGAACCGACCGCTGGAGCGCAACCTGGCTGACGTGACGGACGACGCGCACCCGCGCGCGGAGGGCGTGCCGCTGATGCAGGGGGGGCCCGTGGACCTGGGGCGACTGCAGCTGATGAGCTCTTGCAGCGAGTGCGGTCACGCCGTGCTGCCGGGGGTCACGGTGGGCGTCAGCCTGGAAGACCTGGACGAGCATGAGCAGGAGTGTCGCATCGCGGTGAACGCCTACGTGGGCTACGCCGGGTGGGGCCCCGGGCAGCTCGAGCGCGAGACCGAGGAGGGCAGCTGGATCGTGGCGCCTGCCGAGGCGCGGCACGTGTTCGATGTGCCCGCCGAGCAGCTCTGGGCCACGGTGCTGCGCGAGCTCGGGGGCGGCTACGCCTGGATGGCGCTGGACGGCGGCAAGCCCTCGAACAACTGAGCGGCGTCGGCCAGCGGGAGACAAGCTGCGCGGCGCCCGCACCGTCAGCACAGCCGCGTTGGTCAGCTGCCGCGCGAGCGCGCGCGCCAGCCGTCCGGCGGCGCCTCGAGCCGGCGTCGCCCATCGGGGCTGAGCGACGCGGTCGTTCCGTCGCTGCTGAGCCGATCCCAGAGCTGGCAGGTCACCTGCAGGTGGCGTTGGTCGAGGGCCTCGCAGTAGTTGGTGTAGAGGCAGCGCTGGA
>QNBX01000010.1 GCA_003644265.1 Planctomycetota bacterium | reverse complement strand
TGGTGCGCTCGTGGTGCAGATCAAGGCGACAGATCGCAGGCGAATCCGTGGATTCGTCGAGATCTGGCAACGCAGAGCTGCGCCACGAGAGCGCCGCTGCGCGCGGAATGACTTGCGCCACGGCTGCTAGGGCCGCCGGAGCGAGACCTCGCGCGGCCCCTACGGAACGACGGCCTCGAGCGCGTTGCTGGCCGACCAGCCCTTGGGCCCCGCCGCGTCCAGCACCCAGGCCTGCGCGTAGAACGCCGTGCCGGTCGGGATCTGTCCGGGGTTCCTGTACGGGAAGGCCACACCACCGAAAGCGTCGGTGCTGTATGCCGTGGTGAGCAGCACCGGGTACGGCACCAGCACGCCGCCGTGCGTCGGGTAGTAGCCCGCGTCACCCGAGAGCACGAAGATCCCCGTCGCCAGGGGCAGGGCCTCGGTCAGGATCAACTCGCCGCCCACATAGGGCGCCAGCGAGCCGGCGTTCTCCATGTGCGGCATGCCGACGCTGCCCGACACCGCGAAGCCCAGGTCGGTGACCGTCCCTGACTGCGCGCTGAGGAGCCCCAGATCCACGCGCGCCGCCCAGCCGTCGGTGGCCAGTCCTGAGCCACCGCCATAGACCTCATCGAAGGCACCAGCCGTCACCGGCAGGTCGAATGAGGTGGTGTATCCGGCCATAACGACCGCGCCTCCGTCCACCTGCAGGTCCCAGGCGCGATCGGCCTCGGAGCCGCCGATGTAGCTCGCGAACAGCAGCTCGCCCGCGGCCGGATCGTAGAGCGCCAGCACCGCGTCCAGGTTGCCGCCCAGCGTGGCGTCGAGCGCGTCGGGCGTCACGCTCAGGTTGCTCGAGGCTGACTGCCCCAGCACCGCCAGCAGGCCGTCATCCAGCGGACGCACACGGTTCACCGCGTCATCCGCCATGCCTCCCATGTAGGAGGAGAAGCTCAGCGCGCGGCCATCCAGGGAGAGCACCGCGACGAAGCCGTCACCCACGAAGAAGCCGCCGCCTTGGGTCGAGTCCACGGCCTGCGCCGTGACCGGAAAGGACGACGATCGCGTGGTCCCGCCCAGCACCAGGCGCCCCTGCACGTCGCGCGCTACGTCGAGGGCGTTGTCGTCCGATTCGCCGCCCAGGAAGCTGGAGAAGAGCAGCGCGCCGTCCGCGTCAAAGCTGCTCACCACCGCGTCGGCGAAGCCGCCCTTGCTCGCCTGCAGCGCCCACGGCGAGGTGGGGTAGTCGGCCGAAGCGCTCCAGCCCGCCACCGTGACACGCCCGTCGGGGTCCACCAGCACGGCGTTCAGCACGTCGTCCAGGCTGCCGCCGAGGTAGCTCAGCGACTCGATCTGCGTGCCGTCACCGTCGAGCGATCCGAAGAAGCCGTCACCGGCCCCGGGACCGCCTCCGTAGGTTGAATCGAAAGCTGCGGGCGTGACGGGCAGATCCGCCGAGGACGTGATCCCGGCGAAGTGGACCGAGTCGGGACCGAAGGACACGCTGGTGATGTAGTCGTCCGCGCTGCCTCCCAGGTAAGCCGACACCAGCAGCGTCGAGCCGTCGGCCGACAGCACCGACACGAAGCCATCGCTGAAGGTGAGCCCGCCCCCGCCGGCGAAGGACGAGCCGAAGCCCGCATTGAGCACCGGGTAGTTGGTGGAGGCCGTCAGCCCACCCACCAACACGCGGCCGTCGGCGGCCACGTCGATCGTGCGGCCCTCGTCGTTGCCGAAGCCGCCCAGAAACGTGGAGAAGGCCAAGGTCGAACCGTCGGGCTCGAGCGCGGTGACGAACACGTCGCGCGAGCCGGAGATGGAGACATCGTAGGCGCCCAGGGTCGTGGGGTAGTCCATCGAGGATGTGAAGCCCGTCGTCACCAGGCGCCCGGAGTCATCGAGCGCGCTGTCGAACACGTAGTCGATGCTGCCCCCACCCAAGAAAGTGGCCCACTCCAGGGTCGGATCCACCACCAGGGCGGCGTCCGGGTCCGCGTCGGGCGCGGCAAAGCCGAACACGGCGTGACCCAGCAAGCGGAAGCTGCAGCTCACGGGCCAGGTGCTGCCGTCGAGGCGCTCGTTCCAGGTGGTGGGAGCCGGCTGGCGCAGCAGCCCCAGCTCGGTCTCGATCAACAGCGCGCCGTCCTCGCCGATGGACAAGCCCAGCGCACCCTCCACAGCCACCGCCACGGTCGACAGCTCGGCACCGGGCTGGAGCTGCAAGTCGTAGCGCAGCCGACCCTGATCGCCGAACGTCACGATGTCGATGCCGGGGTACGCAGAGACCCAGCGCTGCCGCGTGGAGGACGACAGGTTGGAGGCCCAACGCGAGGCATCGGCTCCGCGCAGGTCGTGGTGCAGACCGGGGCGCTGCAGCTCCGGTAGCAGGGCCGCCTCGAGGTCGGCGCCCAGGAAGCGCAGGCGCACGGCGACGGCGCGTCCGTCCGGCCCCAGCTCGAGGCCCGGCCCGTCGGCGGGCTGCCCCGACATCGGCGCCAGATTGAAGGCCCAGTGCTCGCTCTGGTCGAGCAACTCGCCATCCCTGGGCTGCTCGCCGTCGCTGCGCGGCCCGCCATCCGGCTGCCAGGTCGAGAGCACCCAGCCGTCCTGCACAAACCACGCGGTCAGCGGCCCGGCACAGACCGACGAGCGCACGGCCCGCGGCCACTGCCCGCCATTGGGGATGAAGGCGAGGCTCCCGTCGGAGCTCGTGGCTGCTGACTGCCCCATGGCCGGCCAGGCCAGCGCGCACAGGACACCGAGGACGCATCCGTTCATGTTCATGAAAACTCGTATCGGCCCCGCGCCGCGGCGGACCTGAGCTTCTCGATGAAGAAACGTCAATGTGTCCCGCAGGCGGCGACCCGAGCCCGACGCGGGGCCTCAGCGCCAGCGGGGTTAGACTCGGCGGCCATGAGCGCGTCCCTCGCCGCCTGCCCGTGCTGTGGCCTGATCCAGCAGACACCGGCGCCCGGGCCCCGGCAGCGGCTGCGCTGCGGGCGCTGTCACACCCGCCTGGGGCACCGCCGCTCGCGCCGCGCGGCCACCGAGCGCACCGCGGCCCTGGCTCTGGCGGCCCTGATCATCTACCCGCTGGCCATCAGCATGCCGATCATGCGCGTGGAGCGCCTGGGTGTGGTGCGCGACGCCAGCGTGTGGTCCGGCGGCGTCGCGCTCATGTCCGATGGGCAGGTGCTGGTGGGCGCCGTGGTGCTGCTGGCCTCGGTGGTCCTGCCGCTGCTCAAGTTGGTGGGCCTGTTCGCCTTGTCGGGCGGCGCCTTGGCCCGACGCCCGCGCACGGCCGCCTTCACCTGGCACGTGGTGGAATGGACCGGTCGCTGGGGCATGCTGGATGTGTTGCTGGTGGCGGTGCTGGTGGCGGTGGTCAAGCTCGGACAGCTGATGGAGCTCTCCGCGGGACCCGGGGCCTTGGCCTTCACCGCCTGCGTCGCGCTCAACCTGGCGGCCAGCGCCAGCTTTGATCCGCACAGTCTCTGGGATGAGGACGAGCCGTGAGCAGTGACTACCCCAGCGCCCAGGTCCAGACGGCGCCGCGCTTCTCGCTGGTCTGGATCGCGCCGCTGCTGGCCCTGGCGGTGGCGCTGATCCTGGGCTGGCAGGCCTGGGGGCAGCAAGGCCACGCGATCACGCTGCGCTTCTCCGAAGGCCACGGACTGAAGGCCGGTGACACCCTGCGCCATCGCGGCATCGTGGTGGGGCGCGTCGACTCGGTGCGCCTCTCGCACGGCCTCGACGGCGTGGTGGTGCAGGCCGTGCTCGACCCGGATGCCGAGGGCCTGGCGAGGGTGGGCACGCGCTTCTGGGTGGTGCGGCCGCAGCTCGGCCTCGACGCCGTGGCCGGCCTCGACACCTTGATCGGCGACCGCTACCTGGGCGTGCTGCCGGGTTCGGGCCCGCCCCAGTTCTCGTTTGATGGCCTGCCCCGCGAGCCGGTCTCCGACGCCATGGCGCCCGGGCTCGACCTGACCCTGGAAAGCGAGTCGCGTGGCAGCCTGCGCCCGGGCTCACCCGTCAACTACCGCGGCATCCGGGTCGGCACGGTCATCTCGGTCAGCCTCGCCAGCGACGCGCGCACCGTCGAGGTCGGCCTGCGCATCCTGAAGAGCTACACGGCGCTGATTCGCCCGGGCACGCGCTTCTGGGACTCGGGCGGCCTCGACCTGGCGGTGGGCCTGTCCGGCGTGTCGCTGCGAGTGGAGACCCTGCAGCAGCTGGCCCAGGGCGGCATCTCCCTGGCCGTGCCCGAGCAGCCCGCCAAGCCGGTGGGCACGGGCCACCGCTTCACGCTCTACGGCGAGCCGGATTCCGCCTGGCTCAAGTGGCAGCCCTCGCTGCCCGTGGGCCACTCGCTGCTGCCTCCGGGCGCGCCCCTGCCGCGGCCCCTGCGCGCGGCGTTGGTCTGGGCCGAGGGGCGCCTGTTCACGGGACATGAGCGGCGCGAGGGCCTGGCCTTGCTGCTCCCGGGAGGCCTGCTGGTGCCGGACGATCTGGTCCAGCCGCCCGAAGGGGCCCACGACGACTCGCCCCGGCTGGAGGTCGGCGGCCTCTCGCTGGCGCTACAACCCGCGCCCGTTCGCCCAGCGCCCGGCCTGGCGCTGGTGCCCGGAGCCGAGCTGCCCGAGGTGCGTCCCTGGAGCCGAACGCGTCAGCGCCGACCCGAGCAACCCGAGGATTGCCTGGCCGTGGGCGACCCCAGTTCGCCTCCGCTCTCCTTGGCGTCGGGGCGCTTCACGCCCGCCGCCGATGGCGCCTGGGAGGTGGACGGCGCCCTGCCGCTGGATCAGCGCTGGCACGGCGCCGCGGTGCTGGCGCGTCGGGACGGGCACCTGGTCGGCGTGCTGCTGGTGACCAGCGAGCGCGCGCGTGTGGTGCCCCTGCCCGGCCCCCTGCCTTGAGCCGCTGGGCGCACGGCCGCAGGCGCCACAAGCTCTGCCCGCGCGCGAGGCACCGCGGCAGCCTCTGAGCCGCGCCCGAACCCGGGCTCAGTCCTCGGGCGAGCGCGGCGTCAGCCAGGGCAAGACGAAGGGGCGGCCGTCCGGGGGCGGCATGCGTCCAAAGTGCAGGTGCCGTCCGTAGACCGGCTGCAGCACCTCGGGGCAGAGCACCTCCTCGGGCGGCCCCACACCCGCCACACGCCCCTGCTTCACCAGCACCACCGAGGTGGCGAACTGGCTGGCCAGGTTGAGGTCGTGCGACACGACCAGCACCCCACGGCGGTTGCGACCCAGCCCGGCGATCAGATCGAACACCCGCACCTGATGCTCGGGGTCGAGTGAGTTGGTGGGTTCGTCGATCAGCAACACCTGCGCCTCCTGGGCCAGCGCACGCGCAAGCAGCACGCGCTGGCGCTGTCCGCCGGACAGGTCGGTCATGCGACGCGCGGCCAGGCCCTCGGCGTCGCAGGCCGCCAGGGCCAGCTCCACCGCCTGGTGATCGCGCTTCTGCGGACCAGCCCAGCGCTGGATGCGCGCGTAACGCCCCGCCAGGACGAAGCCCTCCACCGTCACCTGCGGCACCGTCGGGAGCTGCTGCGGGACCAACGCCAGGCTGCGCGCGCGCTCGCGGGCATGCATGCTGTGCAGCGGGCGTCCCTCCAACAACACCTGACCAGTGGCCGGGCGCAGCAATCCGGCCAGCACCTTCAGCAGGGTGCTCTTGCCCGAGCCGTTGGGGCCGCACACCACCACGACCTCCTCTCGTCCCAGGTTGATGTCCATGCCGTCCAGCGCCAGGAGCGGGCCCGGGTAGGAGAAGCTCAGGTCGTGTGCGGAGAGCAGGCTCACCAGACGTCGATCTCGCGGCGGTTCCAGAGCAACAGGCCCACGAACACCGGCCCTCCGACCAGCGACATGACCACCCCGGGCGGGAGCGAGTCCTGCCCCAGGATCTTGACGTTGAGCAGTTCGACGCTCACCAGAAACACGGCGCCGGTAAGCACCGAGAGCGGCAGCAGCGCGGTGTGCCGGGCGCTCGAGACCTGTCGCACGAGGTGTGGTACGAGCAGGCCGACGAAGGCGATCTGGCCGGCCACGGCCACGGCGGACGCGGCCGCCAGGGCCGCCGCCGCGAGGCACAGCAGTCGTACGCGACCGATGGAGACGCCCAGCGAGGCCGCGTCGTCCTCGCCCGTCTGCAGCAGGTCGAGCTCACGCGCCACGAAGGGCAGCACCAGACAGGACGTGAGCACGCCGCCCCAGACCGTGAGGGCGTGCCAGGTGGTGCGGTCGTCCAGGGTTCCAAAGGTCCAGGCCATGATCGAGCGCGCCACCTCCCAGTCGTCCAGCAGCAGCGACGAGATCAGCGAGAGCACGCCAGCCACCAGCGTGTTCACGGCGATACCGGTCAGCAGCAACGTGGGCACGGACAGCCGCCCGCCAGGCGTGGCCAGCAGGGTCACCGTGAGCACCGCGCCGAGGGCGCCCACGAAGCCGAACAACGGCACGATCACGGTGGCGGCGCCCGCGTCCTGCACGGACGAGAGCGCGCTGGGCCCGTAGCCACCCAGCAGCAGGATGGCCACCACGGCGCCCACGCTGGCGCCACCGGTCACGCCCAGCACGGACGGCGCGGCCAGGCCATTGCGGAACAACCCCTGCACCAACGCGCCGGACAGCCCCAGGGCCGCACCCACTCCGGCCGTAGTGAGCGTGCGCCACAAGCGCAGCTCCACGATGACTTGCTGGCTGCCGGGCAGCGGTTCGCCCCAGCCCAGCACCGCCAGCACCCCGCTCCAGGCGTGGCCCATGCTGCTGCTGCCTGTGGGACCGGTGCGCAGCAGCATCAGCATCAGACACGGCAGCGCCAGCAGCAGCAGCAGCGCCAGGGGCCGCGCGGGGAGGCGCTCCACCTTGATCACGAGAACACCGCTTGCGCTACAGGCTTGCCCACGACAGAGCCAGGATCAGCGTGCGAGGTCGCGGTACGGCTGGGCCAGGCGCGCGATCTCTTCAGCGGCGTCGATGATGTGGTGCGACGTGGTGGTGTACAGCCAGGAGTCGATCACCAGCACGCGCCCCGCGCGCACGGCCTGCAGCCCGGACAGGGCCTCGTTCTCCAGCAGCAAGCGCGCCGTGCCCGATTGCTGCTGGTCGCCGACCTCGCCCCCCACCACGATCAGGTAGGGATCCATCACCAGCAACTCCTCGAAGCTCACCGGCACGTGCCCGCGGCGCCCGGTCTCAGCCGCCAGGTTGGTCAGGCCAGCCAGGCGCAGGGCCTCGTCATTGGTGGTGCCGGCCCCCGCCAACCAGCCCCCAGCCCCGCCGTTGCTGTAACAGATGGCGCCCAGCCGCGGGGCCTCGCCGAGCTGATCCTGCAGGGCCTCGACACGCTGGTCATAGGCGCTGACCAGCGCCTCGCCCTCGGCGCGCACGCCCAGCACCCGCGCCAACTGCACGATCTGCTCGCGGATGGCGGGCCAGTTGACCGCCTCGGACATCACCAGCACACACAGGCCCGACTCGCGCAGGCGCTCGGTGGTGTCCGCCGACTGCCACGTGTCCGCCAACACCAGATCGGGCTCGTGCACCAGGATGCGCTCGGACTCATACACGCTGAAGGTCGGGCGCGCCAGGTGCGGGCTGGCGTCGTCGCGCAGGCCCGAGTAGCGCAGGGTCTGGCTTGGCAGCGCGGCCACGCGCGCGGCGGGCAGCAGGCTGCAGACCAGATCGACCACGCCGGACGAAGCCGGGACCACGGCTTGGGGCGGGGGCTCGATCACGGCCCAGGTGGCCTCCAGGCACGGCACGGGCTGATGCCCCTGCGCGGCCTGGGCCTGGCCCACAGGGCGGCAGGAGCCCAACAGGAGCGCCACGCCCAGGCACACAAGACCGGCCCGGGGGGAGCCCCTGCGAGAGCGCAGCGGCGGCGCGGACAAACGAGGCACGGCGGACACGGCTCTCCCTGTTAGACGGACACTCTGCCCGACAGGGGGATACCTGAGAACGGCAAGGCTGTCAAACGCGGCCGGCCCCAGCCGGAGGGAGTCAGCGCGCCTGTGCCCAGGCATCGTGGATGCGCAGAGGATTCAGAGCGGGCTTCCAGCGCCGCACCAGCTCGACGTGCCGCGGGTGGACCAGGTAGTCGTCGTAGCCCTGCCGGTCCGCAAAACGCAGGGCCAACAGGAGGTCGTAGTCGTCTTCGACGCCGTCGCGTCCCGCGTCGAAGGGGCGACCCGAGGCGTAGCTCAACACGGACGGAATGGCGACCAGCAGCTCGTCGCAGTCCGCCTGCAGGGCGTCCACGGCTGCGGGATCCTTGAGCGTGAGAAACACCAGGTGCAGCAGCGGCGCCGGCTGCGCCCCCCCGCCAAGGGAAGCGCAGCCGGTGCTGACGAGGACCGCCGCGATCAGCGCGGCGGCAAGCGTCCTGTGCAGCGTCCCGGTCAACCCGGGCTCCCTCGTCACCAGGTCGTGACCAGGGCGTTGCTGAGGGCGACGCCCTTGACGGCGCCCCCATCCTGAATGCCGTACTGAGTCACCAGGGTGGTGCCCGCGGGGAAGCCGCCGGTGTCCGTCCAGCTGATGTCCAGCTCGCCGTTGGCGTCGGTGCTCAGGATGAACACGTCGATCAGCGGGATGGTCTTGAGCACGCCGCCCTTGAACGGAGCCGAGCCCAGCGCCGCCGACACGAACAGTCCACAGGTGGCGCTGGCCGCCGCGTTGCGCAGGTGAAAGGCGCCCGCGAGCCCAGCCGCCACGCCGCCGGTGCCGAAGTGGACCGGCTCGCCCGCGGCGCCGGTGAGCGCCGAGCCCGCACCGAGGAACGGGCCCTCGGGCACGATCTTGAAGACCTCGCCGCCGTTGAGGTCGCACATGTACATCTCACCGGCGCCGTCGTAGCCGAAGCCCGCGATGCTGCTGAGGTTCAGGCCGCCTCCCGGAGCCAGGTCGCTCTGGATCGCCAGCGGGTAGCCGGCGACCGCCGCGCCCGCCTCCTCGCGCAGGGCGAGCACCATGTTGGTGTAGTGGTCGGCGTAGATGTACGTGCCGCCCAGGTCCGGGATGGCATCACCGCGGTACATCTGGCCACCCATGATGGAGAAGCCCTGGGCGTGGGTGTAGGCATCGATAGGCAAGGTCAGATCGGGGCCGTTGCAGCTGCAGCCGGAGAGGCCGGTGCACATGTAGCCCTCCATGCAGCGCCACCCGAAGTTGATCGGGTCGAGGGTGTCGGCGTGCACCGCGGCGATGTCCTCGGCCGACACGAAGTCGAGCTCCTCGCGGGCGTTCTGGCCCACGTCCCCGATCCACAGATCACCCGTGGCCGGATCGAAGCCCGCGCGGAACGGGTTGCGCAGACCAAAGGCCCAGATCTCGTCCATGACCGAGCCGCTGCCCTTGTGGGGGTTGTCGGCCGGGATGGTGTAGGGCAGCGCGTCCACGTTGATGCGCAGCAGCTTGCCGAGCAGCGTGGCGCCGGACTGGGCGTTGCCGCCGGCCGCGTGGCCGCTGCCCGTGTCGTTGCCGTTGCCGCCGTCACCCGTGGGGATCCACAGGTTGCCGTCGGGGCCGAAGAACAGCTCGCCGCCGTTGTGGTTGCTCTGGGGCTGGGAGATCTGGATCACCGTCGTGCCCGAGCTCGCGTCGGCCAGGTTGGGGTTGGCCGACACCTTGAACTGCTCGATGCGCGTGGCGCCGCCCCCGGTCGCGGTGTAGTTCACGTAGAACTTGCCGTTGTCGGCGTAGTCGGGGTGGAACGCCAGCCCCAACAGGCCGCGCTCGTTGCCGCTCGAGTTCACCTTGCCGGTCAGGTCGAGGAACTTGGTTCCCAGCAGCGTGTTGGTGTTCAGGTCGATGATGTGGATGTCCGCCTGGTCCTGCTCGACCACGAACAGGCGCTCGGTGTCACCCGGGGGCGACGTCACGTAGACCGGACGAGCCAGGCCGTTGACAATGCGCACGGACGTGAAGGGAGTGGACTGGGCCGAGGCTGCGGGCGAGGCGCAAACCAAGCCCAGCGCGGCGAGGAGGAGAGAGAGCCGCATAAGGACGCTCCAGGGAATTTCGGGGGAGAGGGAGCCGGGGAGAAGCCGAGCCAGCGCCCTGAACCCGGTACACGTACCGGGAGCATGGGGCGCCAGAACAATCGGATCTGGAGCATACCACGCTATTGACGGCCCGGAACGGCCGCCCAGAGGCCGGCTCAAGCCATGGGATGTCCTGCGCCGATCGGAGCGAGATGGCGATCCTGACGGCAAGACACGCGGCGGCGTGGGCGCTGTGCGGGTTGCTGGGCGCGAGCGCCACGGCCCAGCTGCAGCACACAGACCCAGCCCTCGCCAGCGAACTCTGGCGTGGCGATCACGCGGTCAGCGGTCGGCTCCTGGTGCGCTGGCGCGACGCCCTCGAGCCCGCCCAGGCGCAGCGCGTGCGCGACGAACTGAATCTCCGCGCGGGCCGGCCCCTGCCCCAGGGCTTCGTCCTGTTGGAGGACCCGGCGCAGCGCGACTTGACCACCCTGATGGCCGCCGTGGCCGAGCGCGACGAGGTCTTGTGGGCGCAGCCCGATCTGTTGTTGCAGCCGACCGATGCCCCCGACGACCCGCTCTGGCCGCAGCAGTGGGGCCCGCTCCAACTCGCGCTCGATCAGGCCTGGGCGCTGACCCCCGGCGCGCCCGGAACCGTGCTGGCTGTGCTCGACTCGGGCGCCGACCTGGACCACGCCGACCTGGGCGGCCAGATCGCCTGGGGACTGGACACCTTCGCCGGCGACGAGCTGGCCGAGGACATCTTCGGGCACGGCACGCACTGCGCCGGCATCGCCGCGGCCGCCGGGGACGACGGCGTGGGCGTGGCCGGCGCGGCGGGCCGCTGTCGGCTGGCCATCTACCGCTGCGGCAACGGCAGCTTCCCCACCTCCGCGCTGCTGCTCGCGCTGGATGACGCGGTGGTCCGGGGGGCCCGTGTGCTGTCGCTCTCGTGGGGCTCGTACGCGTCCAACCCCGCCTTGCGAGTGGGCGTGCTGGAGGCCACCGACGCCGGTTGCGTGGTGCTGGCGTCCGCAGGCAACGACAACTCCACCACGCCGTTCTATCCCGCCGCCTGGCCCGAGGTCGTGGGTGTGGCCAGCAGCGACCCCTTCGACGCGCGCTCGGCCTTCAGCAACCACGGCCCCTGGGTGGACCTGGCGGCGCCGGGGCAGTCGATCCTCTCGTGTGGACTGAACAACAACTGGGTGCAGAAGAGCGGGACCTCGATGGCCTGCCCTCTTGCGGCCGGCACGGCGGCGCTGCTCTACGCGCGATTGGGTGGTGCACGCAGCGCCCAGCGGGCTGAGTGGGTGCGCGCGGCGCTGCTCGACTCGAGCCTGCCCGTGGGCGCGTGGGTGGCCGCCGGTCGCCTGGACCCTCCGGCGGCGGTGGCCCGACTCGATCAGCTCTCGCCCCCGCCGCTCGCTGGCCTGGCCGCGCCCGCGCTGGTGGCAGAAGGACATGAGCTGGTGCTCGACCTGCACGGCCCTCCCGGCGCCACGGCCGCGCTCTTGCTGAGCCCCTCGAGCGCCACGCTGTCCATCAGCGGCCAGGCGCTCTTGGCCGACGCTCAGCCCCTGCTCCTGGGCGACCTGCCCGCGGACGGCTGGCTGAGCCTGTCGGCCCTGGTTCCGCCGGGCGCAGCGGGCGCCGAGCTCTGGTGGCAGCTCGTGCTGCGCCCCGCGCCGGGTGAGCTGGCGGCGTCCGCGACGCTGAGCACGCACTTCAGTCCCTGAAGCGCGGGGCTGGGCAGGCCCCTGAGCGCCGCGCCGCCGCCAGCGTGCGCCCCAGCGCCGGAGTCAACGCCGCGCGCCGCGTCAGGCGGGGTCCGCGCGCACCACCCCCACCCACAGGCCGTCCCCGAGCGGCACGATCACCGCCTCCAACCAGTCCTGCGCAGGCACCAGCTCGTTGAAGGCGCGCACGGCCTCTACCTCCGGGTCGCGGGGCTGCGCGTCAAAGAGCTGCCCGAAGGCGAAGGCGTTGTCGGCCATGAACAGACCGCCCGGGCGCAGCAGGCGGCGGGCGTGCTGCATGTAGGTCGGGTAGCCGGACTTGTCGGCGTCCAGCAGGATGGCGTCCAGCGAACCGTCGGGCATGGCCGCCATCAGCTCGGCGCCCGCGCCGCGCAGCACCGACACACGCTGCGCCACGTCTGAGCGCGCGATCCAGGCCTCGGCAAAGTCCGCGTGGGTCGGGTTCAGCTCGATGCTGCTCAGGTGGCCACCGGCGGGCAGGGCCCGGGCCATGGCGATGGCCGTGGAGCCAGCCAGCGTGCCCACCTCCAGCACCCGTCGGGCGCCGCACAGGCGCAGCAACACCGCCAGCAGCGCCGCCTGGCCGGCCCCGATCCAGATGGGCGGGATGCCGGCCGCGCGCGCCGCCAGCTTGAGTTGGCGCAGCAGCTCGTCATCTCCGGCGGCGTGCGCGGCCAGGTAATCGAAGTGCTCGCGCGTCACCAGCGTGTCTTCGGCGGACATGACAGCTCTCCAGGCGGGACGCGGCGATCATGCCAACTGCGGCAGGCCGTCGTCCCGGGTGGGATCGAGCGGCGAGCGCAGGGCGTCAGCTTCTCGGCTTGAGCTGGACCGCGCCAAGCACAAGAATGGCCCCGCGCCTCACCCCACCCGATCGGACCGGACCCATGACTCGCACGGCATTCGCAGAGCTCGAGCAGCGCTTCAGCGCCATCAAAGACCTCTCCAACGGCCTCTCGATCCTGAGCTGGGACCAGGAGGTCATGATGCCCTCGGGCGGCGCCGGCGCGCGGGCCGCCACGCTGGCGGCGCTCACCGAGGTCGTACACGAGCGCTGGACCGACCCGGCCCTGGGCAAACTGGTGAAGCGCCTGTCGCGCAAGGGCGCTGACATCACGCCCCGGCAACGACGGGCGGTGGAGCTGGTGCGCGTCACCCAGGAGCGCGCGCAGGCCGTGCCGGCCGATCTGGCCCGGCGCATCGCCCTGGCCGAGAGCCGCGGCGTCGAGAGCTGGCGCAAGGCCCGCGGCGAACGCGACTTCAAGCTCTTTGCCGACGACCTCGCGCGCATGGTCGACCTGCGCCGCGAGCAGGCGCGCTGCATCGCGAAGCGCGGCAAGGTCTACGACGCGCTGCTGGCGCGCTTCGAACCCGGCGCCACCATGGCCAGCATCGATCCGTTGCTGGACGAGCTGGTGGCCTTCAGCACGCAGCTGCTGGAGCGCGTGCGCAGCAGCGGCGTCACGCTCGACACGTCGCCGCTCACCGGGCGCTTCGACGTGGACGCCCAGCGCGCCTTCGCACAGGAGGTGACGGCGGCCATGGGCATCGACGCCGAGCGCTCACGCCTCGACACCTCCAGCCATCCGTTCTGCGGCGGCGTGGGTCCGGGCGATGTCCGCCTGACCACGCGCTACGACCGCAAGGACCTGCGCGGCGCGCTGTTCGGCGTGATCCACGAGGCCGGGCACGCGCTGTACGAACAGGGCCTCGACGGCCGCCGCGCGCGCTCACCGCTGGGCGGCGCCATCTCCATGGGCATCCACGAGAGCCAGTCGCGCCTGTGGGAGAACATGGTGGGACGCAGCCGGCCTTTCTGGCGCTACTGGCTGCCGCGCTTGCGCCGCCGGCACGCCGCGCTCAAGGGCGTCAGCCTGGACGCCATGGTCAAGGCCGTCAACGCCATCCGACCCTCCATGATCCGGGTCGAGGCCGACGAGCTGACCTACAACCTGCACATCGCCCTGCGCTACCGCATCGAGCGCGACCTGATCGAGGGCCGGCTCGAGGTACGGCAGCTGCCCGAGCGCTGGAACGCGAGCATGCACGAGTTCCTGGGCGTGGTGCCGCGGCACGACGCCGAGGGCGTGCTGCAGGACATCCACTGGGCCAGCGGGCTGTTCGGGTACTTCCCCACCTACTCGTTGGGCAACCTGTATGCGGCGCAGTTCATGGCGGCGGCGCGCAAGGACCTGCGCGGGCTCGACGCCTCCATCGCGGCGGGCGACATGTCGCGCCTGCGCGACTGGCTGGGCCAGCAGATCCACCGCCACGACCAGGTCTACGACGCCGACAAGCTGGTGCGCCGGGTGACCGGCAAGCCCCTCGGCACGGCGGCCTTCAAGCAGCACATCACCGCCAAGGTCAAGCACCTCTATGCCTGACTCACTGAGCATCGCCACCTGGAACGTGAACTCGGCCCGCGCGCGCCTGCCGCGCCTGCTGGCCTGGCTCGAGCAGCACAGCCCCGACGTGGTCTGCCTGCAAGAGGTCAAGTGCGTCGACGAACAGTTCCCGGCCGAGCCCATCGAGGCCCTCGGCTACCACGTCGAGACCTTCGGGCAGAAGACCTACAACGGCGTGGCCATCCTCTCCAAGGACACGCCGGATGACGTGGTGCGCGGCTTTCCGGATGACGCGCCCGACGCCCAGGCGCGCGCCATCGCCGCCACGGTGCGCGGCTACCGCGTGCTCAACCTCTACGTCGTCAACGGCAAGCAGGTGGGAGACGTCAAGTACGACTACAAGTTGCGCTGGCTCGACAGCCTGACGCGCTACGTGCACGCGGCCTTTGACATGGGCGACAAGCTGGTGCTCACCGGCGACTTCAACATCACGTTTGACGACCGCGACCTGTACGACCCCGACGGCTGGCGCGACAAGATCCTGTGCTCACCTCCGGAGCGCGAGGCGCTGGCGGCCCTGATGGCGCCGGGGCTGGTGGACGCCTTCCGCGAGTTCGAGCCCGAAGGCGGACACTACAGTTGGTTCGACTTCCGCACCCGCGGGTTCCAACGCGGCAACGGCCTGCGCATCGACCACTTCCTGCTGAGCCCGCCGGCCATGGCCGCCTGCACGGGCGTCAGCATCGACCTCGAGGAGCGCGGCCAGGAGAAGCCCAGCGATCACGCCCCCGTCGTCGCGCGCTTCGCCTGAGCGGGCGCGGCCCGGCTCACGGCCGCCACCACTCGAAGTAGCCGATCATCATCTCGTCCCAGGTCTGCTCGCCGAAGAACACCTCGGCGCTCGGATCCGGATTGGCGGGGTTGTCGGCGCTGTTGTCGAACCAGGCCGTCGCTCGCACCGAGGTTCCGGCAGGGACCAGCACCGGATCACGCAGCGCGTACATGGTCTGCCACTCGAAGTCGTAGGCCGGGATGTCGAGCAGCAGTTGCTCGCGCCCATCCGGGTGGATCAGCTCGTAGCGAAAGGCCTTGCCGCGCAGGTGCATGTGCGGCGAGAAGGCGCCGATCACGGCGTCATCGCCGAACTGCCCCGTGGCCGTGACCACCACGTTGGCGTCGTGCGGAGGAATGCGGAAGTCATCGCGGGCCAAGGAGCTGGTGCGCAGCTCGTGCTGCGGCGGCTCCGCGCTGAAGTTCAACCCGATGGAGGTGCGCTCGGTGTGTTCGCTGCCGTCCGCGGTTAAGTGCACCTGGAACTTGAGCCAGGCGCCCGCGGGCAGCTGCTTGGCCAGCCCGTCGCCAAAGCGTCGCGCGCCCTGTCCGGGGATGTAGCCGGCCCAGTAGCCGTGCAGCCCGCCGCCCCCGCGCGTGCTGACCGAACCGTCGTAGCCCAGCGGCGGGTCCTCCAGAAAGACCAGCACGTGGTGCACCACCGTGGAGGCGCTGGGGCGCAGCTCGATGCCGTCCACCCAGCGATCCTGCGCCTGGTCCGTCTTCACGTAGTAGTACTGGTAGGGCAGCACGCCCGTGGCGGGAACCTCGATGGCCGGTCCCGTGTAGGTGGCGTCGGGCTCTCCCAGCGCCCAGGACTCGGGCCAGGCCCGCGGCAGCGGCGCGTCTGCCGGCTGGCCCGCGGGACAGTCGGCGTCGATCCAGGCATCGAGAGTGGCCTTCTGGCTGGGCGCCAGGCTGAGGTCATTGGACCAGGGCCCCGTGCCCGGGGCGGCGCCCCAGGGCGGCATGATGCCGTGGTCCGTGGCGTAGCGGATCATGCCTCGCTTGGCGCGGGCCTGGGCCAGGGTCTCCAGCGCGAAGGGCGCCGGCCCCGCCGCGCGGTGGCAGCTCATGCACTTCTGCTGCAGGACGCGCGAGACGTCTCCGTGCCAGCTGGGGGGCCCGGGCGCCAGTGAGGTGGCAGGCGTCTCGATCACGCAACCCGGCGCGCTGGTGGCGCGGACCGCGGGGTCGCGCCCCTCGAGCAGCGCGTCGAGGGCCGCACGCAACCAGTGCTGCCGGGCGTGCTCCCGCGTGAAACCGAGACCCAGTCGGTCATCCAGGGCGCCGCGGTAGCGCAGCGTGCGCGCGGCGTCCAGCACCAGAATCTCGGTGCTCGTACGCAGCCCCAACGCCGCGGCGGCGGACAGATCGCCGTCCAACAGCACCGGCCCCGACAGCCCGATGTCGTGGGTCGCGGCCAGGGCGGCCTGTGCGTCGACACCCTGCACGGACACCAGCCAGGCAAAGTCGACGCGCTGCCCGTAAGCCTGCTGCAGCTCTGCCAACATGGGCCCCTGCCGACGCCCGAGGGGGCAGTCCGGGTCGCGCACGGCCAGCACCAGCGGGCGCTCACCCAGCAGCTCCGACAGCCTGCGCGGGTCAGCGCCAACAGTCTTGAAGTTCAGATCGGGCAGCAAGCGCCCGACCCCCACGGCGGCCGGGTCGGACAAGGCCACGGCGGCCTCGCGGAAGGGCCCGGCGGGATCCTCGTCCGCCTGGGCCGCGGGCATCAGCAGCGCCACCAGGAGCCCGGTGTACAGCCAACGGGGGAGCGCAGCGGCGGCGCCCTCGGAAGCGCCCTCGGACGTACGGCGGCTGGTGGACCGGGAACTCATGCACGACGCGCTCATGCGAGGCTCCAATGCGGGACCGATGGGCGCGCCTTCTGACCGCGAGCGAGCGCCCATCGCATCGCGGCGGGCCGGGTCGAGAAACTGGAGGCGGCACCCGGATTCGAACCGGGGAATGATGGATTTGCAATCCATTGCCTTACCACTTGGCCATG
Organism: Planctomycetota bacterium; assembly: GCA_003644265.1. The sequence continues at coordinate 37,107 of QNBX01000010.1, read as the reverse complement.
CCGCCCCGCAGAGCGTCGCACCATAGCAGCGGCGTCGCTGGCGCGGAAGGCTGACGGACGGCCTCGGCCTGAGCCCCCCGAGCAGCTACAACCGGGGCCAGCAACCGGGGCGGCGCCGTGCGAGCCCCGAGCGCCCCTCGCGCACCCGCCCCGGCCGGACCAGATCCCCCTTGAGCCAGCCCAGCCACCCCGCTCAGACCCTGTTTCCCGAGGGGCCCAGCCCCGCGCTGCTGCCGGCCTGTGACCACTACGCGGGCACCGAGCCGCTGATGCGCAAGGCCCTTCGGCTGCAGGCCAGCTCGGCGCACAGGTTCGATGTCACGCTCGACCTGGAGGACGGCGCGCCGGCCGGCCGCGAGCGCGATCACGCCGACCTGGTGGTGGAGCTGCTGCGCGGCGAGCACAACCTCGCCGGACGTGCAGGCGCGCGCATCCACGACCCCAGCAGCCCCCACTGGCAGGCGGACATCGACGCGTTGGTGGCGGGCGCGGGCGAGCAGCTGGCGCACATCACCATCCCCAAGGTGCCGGCCGCACGTCCGTTGGCAGGCATGCTCGAGTACCTGCAACGGGCCTGCCTCGCGGCGGGCATCAAACATGAGATCCCGGTGCACGTGCTGATCGAGACCCACGGCGCCCTGGCCGAGTGTCATCAGATCGCGGGGCTGCCGTGGCTGCGCGGTCTCGACTTCGGGATCATGGACTTCGTGTCGGCGCACCACGGCGCCATCCCGGCCGCGGCCATGCGCTCGCCCGCGCAGTTCGAGCACGCGCTGGTGCGGCACGCCAAGACGCTGCAGGTCATGACCGCCCTCTCCCACGGGCTGGTGCCGGTGCACAACGTGACCCTGGCCCTGCGTGACGTGGAGCAGGTGCGCACGGACGCCCGGCGCGCCCGGCAAGAGTTCGGGTATCTGCGCATGTGGTCCATCCACCCGGCGCAGATCGAGCCCATCTGCGAGGCCTTCGCCGCCAGCCATGACGAGTTGGAGCTGGCGGCGCAGGTGCTGCTGGCCGGGCAGCGGGTGCACTGGGCCCCGGTGGACGTCGACGGGCGCCTGTACGACCGCGCCAGTTATCGCTACTTCTGGCGTGTGCTCGCCCGAGCCCAGCAAGACGGCGCCGAGCTGCCGCAAGAGGTCAGCGCGACGTTCTTCAGCGACTGAGCGCGGCCCGAGCTGCCCGCCGGACTCAGCTCGACGGGCGCAGCTGCGTCAGCGCCTCGCCCAGGGCCTCGCTGTCGGGCCACTGCAGCACGGCGATCTCCAGGTACAGCCGCACGTCGTCCGGCTCGTACGCCTCCGTCAACGTGGCGACCGTCGACGCGATCTTGGCCTCGTCCGGCTTGGCCTCGTCGTCCGTGAGCTGGCCGTCTTCGTGCTCCAGGCCGGTGCTGTCCAGAAACGCGGCCACCAGCTCCTTGCGCGGCCCCAACAGGTAGGCCCGCAGCAAGTCGCCCGCCAGACCATCGTCGCGCTTGCGCGTCAGCCAGGAGCGCAAGGCCTTCACGCGCAGGGCCAGCGGACGCCGGGACACGCTGCCGGGGCGACTGTTGAGCGCCTGGCCGATGGGCGTGTCGAGCGCGCGCTGCACCGGCTCGGGCAGGGCTTCGTAGATCTGCCCCAGGCGTTCGGGCGGCATCTCGGTCAGGAGTTGATGCACGGCGTGATCTCAGGGAGGGGGCAGACGTGGAGCGGCGGCGGCGAGTGAGCTCGGGTCAGCGCCAGCTTGACAGCGCATCGTGCAACAGACGCACGCCGTAGCCGCGAGCGCCCGCGGGCATGCCGTCCCGGGCCTTCATCTCCCAGGCCGCGCCGGCGATGTCGATGTGCGCGTGGGGGATGCCGCCGCTGAACTCGAACAGGAACGCGGCCGCCGTGGACGAGCCGGCGTTGCGACCGGAGCTGTTGCGCACGTCGGCCCACTTGCTCTTGATCGCCTCGCTGAACTCGCCGTAGGTGGGCATGGGCCAGATGCGCTCGCCCGAGCTGTCGCCGGCGGCCAGCAAGCGCTTGCCGAGGGCCTCGTCGCGCGTGAACAGCCCGGCGGCCTCGTGCCCCAGCGCCACCACGATGGCGCCGGTCAGCGTGGCCAGGTCGATGATGGCGTCCGGCTTGTGGCCCGCCGCCAGGTGCAGGGCGTCGGCCAGCACCACGCGCCCCTCTGCGTCTGTGTTGATGACCTCGATGGTCTTGCCGGATCCGGTGGTGACCACGTCACCCGGCTTGTAGGCGTCGGCCCCGGACATGTTGTCGGTGGTGCCCACCACGGCGATGATGCGCACGCCCTTGGGGCGCGTGAGCGCGACGGCCTTCATCAGACCCAGCACGGTGCCGGCGCCGCACATGTCGTACTTCATCTCCTCCATGCCGCCCGAAGGCTTGATGGAGATGCCGCCCGAGTCAAAGGTCAGGCCTTTGCCCACCACGCACACGGTGCGCTTGGCGCCGCGCGGGTTGTAGTCCATCTCCAGCAGGAAGGGCTCGGTGGCGGAGCCCTGGTTCACCGCCAGGATACCGCCCATCTTCATGCGCTTGAGCGCCGCCTTGCCGTGGGCCTTGAAGCCCATGCGCCCGCTCTTGGCGATCTTGGCCGCCACGTCGCGCAGGTAGCTGGGCGTGCACACGTTGCCGGGCAGGTCGCCCAGCTCACGCGCCAGGTTGACACCGTCGCCCACAGCCTGCGCGCGCTTGAGCAGCGCGGCTGCCCCGCGACCGCTGGCCACCACCGCACACTCGGCCGGCGGCTTGTGCTCGGCCTGCTTGAGCCGGTAGCGGTAGGACGAGATGGTCAAGCCCTCGCCCAGCGCTGCCAGGCCGTCGTCATCCATGCTCAGGCCGCCGCCGGTGGTGATCACCAGCTTGGCCGCGCCCTGCTTGGCGCCCAGGTTGCCGGCCATGGTGCCCACCCGCCGCAGCACGGCGGTGCCCACCTCCTTGGCCGGACCCAGGCCCAGCAGCAACAGCGCCTTGGGGCCGCCCCGGGACTCGGAGTGCAGCAGGAACGACTGCCGCGCCTCACCCTTGAAGCCGGCTTGGGGCGCGACCTTGACGGCGCGCTCGCCGAGCGCGCCCCCAGGGAGGTCGGCCAGGCGCCCCTTGGGCAGCAGCACGACGAGCAGGGGCGTGGCCTGTGAGCTGGCCTGGGGCTTGGCAACGGTGAGACGCATGAGAACTTCCTGGGGAGTAGCCGTCGGAGCCTGTGCGGCGGCTCCACAACAGGAGACGCGGACGGGCGCGGAACGGTATCACATGGCAGAGCCACCCCGGAACCTAGGAGCCCCTCTCGTGGCCCGCCCTCCACGCTGTTTGCACTCTCCGTTGCCATGTGGCGAGACGACCCTCGCGCCCGACCAGGCTCACCACTTGGGCCGGGTGCTGCGCCTGTCGCCGGGCGACCCAGTCGAGCTGGTCGACGGCCAGGGCGGCTGGGCCCAGGCCACCTGGCTGGGCCAGGGCCGGGTCTCGGTGAGCGAGCCGGCACCGCGGGCACCCACGCCGCCCGTGCGCGTCTTGGCCGTGGCGCCGCCGCGTCCCTCGCGCCTGGAGTGGCTGGCGGAGAAGGCGGCCGAGCTCGGGGTCTCCCGGCTGGCGCTGCTGTCCTGCGAACACGCCGCGCGAGACGTCCCGCCCAAACGCCTCACGCGCCTGCGCCGCAAGGCCAGCGAGGCCCTGCTGCAATGCCGGCGACTGCATCTGATGCAGGTGCAGCCGCCGTCCTCGCTGCAGCAGGTCCTGCGTGCCTGGGGCCCGCGCCCGGTGTGGCTGGCCGCGCCGCCCCCCGGGTCGGGCCGCCCGCCCCCGCCGCCCCATGGCGAACTGCTGATCCTGGTGGGCCCCGAGGGCGGCTTCAGCGCGGACGAGCAGGCGCTGGCCCGCCGCCACGGCGCCCACGAGCTGGCCCTGGGCAGCGGCGTGCTGCGCGTGGAGACCGCGGCGCTGGCCATGGCGGTGCTGGCCGGCCCGACCTGACCGGGCGCGGCGCCCAGGCGGAGGAGACGACTTCTGCCGCGGGCTGCTCCGTCGCTGCCTGCTAGGATGCGCGGCTCATGGATCCCGCTGCACGTCGCGTCCTGCAGTCTCTCCTGGATGCCGGGGTGCGTCACGTACCCATCGGCGTGGCGGCGCCATGCCCCGACGTCGCGGCTGCCGGCGATCCGCCGCCCGACCCGGCCGCCCCCCGCACGCCGCCGGACCCGGGCCGCGAGCAGTCCTCGCCCAGCCGCGGCAGCACCACACCCGCCGACCGCGGCGCCGTGCTGGCCGAGGTCGCGCGACAGGCGGCCGACTGCACGGCCTGCAAGCTCTGTGAGCGACGCACCCAGGCCGTGCCCGGAGAGGGCGCCCCCGACGCCTCCATCGTGTTCGTGGGCGAGGGGCCCGGCGCCGACGAGGACCGGAGCGGGCGCCCCTTCGTGGGTCCGGCCGGCCAGCTGCTCGACGACATCATCACCAAGGGCATGGGGCTGCGGCGCGAGGACGTGTTCATCTGCAACATCGTCAAGTGCCGTCCACCCGGCAACCGCGACCCCCAGCCCGACGAAGTGGCGGCCTGCAGCGACTTCCTGGAACGGCAGCTGCTGGCCATTGGCCCCCGTGTGATCTGCGCCCTGGGCGCCAACGCGGCCCGCTTGCTGCTGCAGACCGACGCCCCACTGGGTCGGCTGCGTGGCCGCGCGGCCGACTGGCGCGGCATTCCGGTGATCCCCACCTACCACCCCGCCTATCTGCTCAGGAGCCCGGAGGCCAAGCGCCCCACCTGGGAGGACATCCAGAAGGTCATGCACATCGCCCGCACGCCATGAGCGTCACGCAACGAACCGCCCTGGGCCTCGACGTCAGCGACGGCACCCTCAAGGCCGTGCTGCTGGCCCGCAGCGGCCGCCGAGTGCGCCTGATCCGCAGCTGGCGCGCGCGCTGGGCCGGGGCCGCCGACGAAGCCGCCGGCCTGCGCCAGGCCCTGCGCCGCTTCCTGTCGGAGATGCGCCCGGGCATCCTGCCGCGCATCGTGGTCTCGGCGCCCGACGCCGACCACCTGGGCTCCACGTACACCGTCCCGGTCATGCAGGCCGAGCGCATGGACGAGCTGGTGCGCTACGAGCTGCTGCGCGCCACGGGCGCCTCGCAGAGCGAGCTGCTGATGGGACACCACGTGCGCAAGGGCGTGGCCGAGAATCAGGTCCACGCCGTGGCCCTGCGGCGCGCGCGCGTCGACCAGCTGGTGTCGTTGCTCTCCGAACTCGGCGTGCCGTTCGACGAGCTGCAGCCGCCGTCTTGGGCCCTGGCGTCGTTCATCGAACACGAGCGCCCCCTGGGCCGTGACCGCATCGTGCTGGGCGTGGGCGAACTCTCCACCACGCTGTTGCTCATGCGCGAGGACGGCCTGTGGTCGCGTCACTTGCCCATCGGTCTGAGTCACGTCGCCGACGAGCAGGAGCTGGCGCGGCGACTGCACGCCGAGGCCGCCTCCGCCATCACGCACTGCGTGCCGCGCGACCGCGCCTTTCACCCCGCCGACGTGGTCCTGACGGAGGAGGCCGCGCTCAGCGGCTCCATCACCTCAGCGCTCAAGCGCGCCTTCGGGCTGCCGGTGACGCGTGTGGCCGAGCTGCTGCGCATCGAGCCCCCGCGGCGAACGCGACGCGGGTCGCCCTCCAGCGCCGAGAGCCTGTGCATGGGGCGCGCCTACGGCCTGGGCCTCGCGGGGCTGGGGCTGGCCCGGGTGAGCGGCCGCTTCGACGTGGCCGACGACCCGCGCCGGGCCCTGCGCCGACGCCTGCCCGTGGTCTCCGCCGGCCTGGCCACGGCCGCCCTGGCCCTGCTGATCCTGACGGAGCTGAGCGTGGGACACGCCGACGCCCTGGCCGCGGCCATGCCCCCCAGCGTGGGCCAGAGCGTGCTCACCAGCGCTGCCCGGGCCCGGGAGCTCGAGTCCGGACGCGCCCGGCAGCAGCTGCGGCTCTCGCGGCTGTCCGCACTGGCCCGACGAGCGAGCACGACCTTCGCTGCCCGCCGCGCCCTGGCCGCGGTGTCCGAGGTGGCGGCGGGTCGCGGCGAGCTGCCGCTGCACGTCGAGTCGTGCTGGCTCAGCGCCGGCGCCGCGGGTCGCCCGGGACTGCTCAAGCTCACGCTCGAGTCCAGCCCGGCTTTCGACGCCATGCTGGGCGAGCAGCTCGAGCCCGCCCTGCTGCGCCACGGCCTCAGCCCGCGCCGCATCACCCACACACCGAACGACACGGCGCACCCGCTCTCGTCCTGGCGCGTCGAGGTGGAGCTGCCATGAACGGCCTGCTGACCGTGGCGCTGCTGGCCTTCCTGCTGGCGCTGGGGACGTTCTGCGTGCGTGGGTTGGATGGGCACCAGCGGGCTCAACGCGAGGCCGCGGCGCTCGACGCCCGCGCCGATGAGCTGCAACAGACGCTGGGACACACACAACCCGTCGCCTGGGCCCGGCTGTCCAGCCTGGAGCAGGCGCAGCGCCAAGCGCGCAGCGACGTGGACGGGCGCCTGTCCCTGCTGCTCGACCCTCTGGACGCGCCGAGCCCGCCCGCTGCGGCCGCCGTGCTGGCCGCTTCGAGCATGCCCTCGCTCCAGCCGGGCGCGCCCCTGCAACAGCGCCTGCAACCGGCGCTGGCGGCCGACCCCGACTTTGCCGACGCCGTGGCGAGCCTCGCGCTGCGCCTCGAGGCCGACGGCATCTTCGATCTGGAGGACGTCACCGACCTCGGAAGCCTGCACGACGAGTTGCTCCCAGAGCTCTCCACACGTCGGCTGGAATGCGTGGTCCTGGCCGAGCTTCCGGCGGCCCTGGGCCTGCTGGAGCAGCTGGTTCCGCGCCCCGCGCCGCTGCTGCTCTCCGTGAGCTCGGCCTCCATCCGGCGCATCAACCCCGGGCTCTGGCCCAGAGACCCCACCGGCCTGGGCAGCCCGCCCGTGCGCCTGTGGGTGCAACTGGACGTGACCCGCCGCAGCCGCAGTGAGCCCGGCCAGCCATGAGCAGCCCTTCCTCTGCGCGCGCGCTCGTCTTGACAGGGCCAGGCCTGTCGCTTATCGTCTTCGCGCTCCTGGCGCTAGCTCTTAATCGCTTACACAATAATGACTTAGAGCGATCAAGGCGCCTCGGGTCGGAGGTCGCTCGTTCGCTCGAAGCCGCGCCCGCCGAGGGCCGTTTCGAGCACACATCGCCGTCGACGACCTTCGAGGACGCTCTGCTGGAGATGCCGCACGCCGTGCTCGTCGACGCGCTGCCCTTCTACGACGAGTCCGAGCGCGCGGAGTTCGCCCGCAGCCGCTGGGTCGGCGATCCGCCTTCGGGCCAGCGCGGCCCTCTGTTGGCGCCCCCCTACGGCATGGCCGCCCGCTACGAGGCCGGCGCGGTCAGCATCCACTGGGCCTGCGACCCGGCCACCCTGGCCCTGGTAGACGAGCTGCCCGCCGGCCAGCGCCTAGCCTTCCACGTCGACCGCATTGAGCCCGGCTCCCCAGGCCGGCGCGTGGCCGAGTTGAAGGCCGACGCGCGCGTGGCACGGGACGCCGACCTGCCCCTCGGTCAGACCCTCGTGGGCTACCAAGTCTGGGCCGTGATCCTGAATGCCGACGGACAGCCTGTGGCGGCGGAGGCCGGTGATTTGGTGAGCTTGACGGTCCCCGAACGCTTCCGGTTGGCTCTCATCGCCGGAGACGTGGACGCCGCCAGGATCCGAGTCGAGATCGGACCCGAGGGCCGCCCCGTCTCTGCTCGCGAGCTGGACCTGGAGCCCGGTGCGGCGCTGATCGTAGATGGGCGCCCCACCGGCTTGACGTTGCAGACCCTCGAAGTGGTGCCTAACGAACGCTTGGAAACCAGACGCAGACTGGCCTTCCGCAGCGACGGCACGTTGGTGCTGGACCCGAACACCCGAACTCCCCGAACTTCCGAGACACAAGTGCTCGTTCCCGTGACGCGTCTGGTTGCTACCCTCACCGATTCGACCGGCGCGCCCCGAACCCTGGAGCTGGACCTCCCGTGAAGATCCCCACGCGGTCAACGACCTCCATCCTGGCCATTGCCCTCGCCGTATTGCTCGGCTCGTGCAACATCACCGGGGCCTCCCCCGGCGATGACTCTCAGGAGGTCGCGGCGACGCTCGACCCCCGCATTGAGTGGCTGGCCAACTACGCCACCGAAGAGGGCGCCGCGCCCGTGGCCATGGATGCCATGCCGGTGCATGTGTCCGCTCCGGCGGTCCAGCTCGACGACGAAGCCGATCGCGCCCGCCTGGCGGCGTCGCTGGCCGACGATCGCCTGGCCACGCTGGTGGAGGGCTTCGTGGATGAGGGCCTGATGGCGCTCGAGCGCGGCGAGGCGGAGCGGGCCCACGACCTGTTCGCCAGCGCCGTCCAGCTCGACCCCACCCACGAGGTGGCGCGCGACCTGTATCAGCGCACCGCCGCCCTGGCCGGTGACGACGACGCCACCCTGGGGGCCCTGGCCGCCGACGCGCGCACGCTCACCAAGGTGCGCAGGCAGCAGCGCGGCATGGACATCGAGCACCACCTCTCCATGGGCCGCCAAGGCCTGGCCAATGACGACCCCGAGGCGGCCCTGCGCCACTTCGAGGATGCGCTGACCCTGATCCGCTTCAACCCGGACATGAGCCGGAACGCGGCCACCGAGGACGAGGTGCTGGCCCTGGTGCGCCAGGCCCAGCTGCAGCGCGAGAGCCAGCTCGCCGCCCGCGACAACGAACTGCAGCGTCGCGCCCTACAGGCCCAGGAGGAGTGGGACAACGCCGAGCGCAACCGCACCACCATCAAGATCCAAGGCCTGCTCGCCTCCGCCAACGACGCCTTCCTGCGCGACGACTTCGTCGGAGCCATCGAGAGCCTGGACGAGGCCCTGCGGCTCGACCCGGCCAACACCGACGCCGAGGACCTGCGTCGCATCGCCACCAAGGCCAGCCACGAAGCCGCCGCCCGGGACATCCGGCGCGCGTACCGCAAGCAGTGGAACCGCACCTTTGACGACCTGAAGTACGACTCGGTCATCCCCAATGACGTGATCACGTTCCCGAACGGCGACAAGTGGGCCCAGACCGTGGCCCGCGGACCCAAGAGCTTCGCGTCCAGCCTGGGTGGGCGGCCTGCCGACGACCGCGCCGTGCTCGACCAGCTGGACGAGATCCGCATTCCGTACGAGTTCGACGGCAACACGCTGCCCGAGGTGCTGGCGTACCTGCGCGATGTGACCGGCGTCAACTTCCTCATGTCGAGCGACGTGCTGGACGAGGCCGACAACCAGGACTACAGCCTGCGCGATCGCACGCCGCAGTCCGTCAGCCGCATCCTCAAGATCGTGCTCGAAGACCAGAGCGTGCCCGCCATGACCTTCACGGTCCGTGACGGCATCGCGCGCATCATCACGCTTGAGGAATCGCACGGTGACTACGTGCTTGAGATGTACGACATCCGCGATCTGACCTTCACCCCCACCGACCACTCCACGCTCGACTTCAACCTGCTGCCCTCGGGCACGGACAGCGAGTCGTTCACGGACGGCGTGGAGGACGAGGAGCCGCTGCCGCTGGTGAGCGCCGACACGCTGCTCTCATTGATCCAGGACAACATCGCCCCGCTGACCTGGCAGGACGATCCCGAGCGCAGCATCACGCAGATGCCCGGCACGCTGATCGTGCGCCAGACGCCTGACGTGCATGAGCAGATCCACTCGTTGCTCACGGACCTGCGCGCCAACACGACCACGTTGATCCACATCCAGACGCGCTTCATCGAGGTCGAGGACAGCTTCCTGGAGGACATCGGCGTCGATCTGCGCGGCCTCGACCCGTCCCAGGGCAGCGGGCTGGACGACTTCGGTCAACCCGGAGCCGGCGGCGTGGGCACGCCCGCCAACCCCGAGGGCATCGGCACGGGCATCGATCCCGGCGCCTTCTACTCCGGCAGCAACGGCGACCTGAAGGGTCGCACGGAGAACCTGTTTGACTCGGTGCTGGGCGAGAGCGACGTCCTGACCGGCGGCGGCGGCATGTCCATCGAGGCCCTGTTCCTCAAGGACACCAACGTCAGCGCCGTCATGCGCGCCGTGAGCAAGTACCAGAACAGCAACATCGTCAACGCCCCCAGCCTGACCCTTCGCAGCGGCCAGCGCGGCAACATCAAGGTGCTCGACAACCGCACCTACGTGCGGGACTTCGAGCCTGAGATCGCCACCGGCGCGGTGATCGCCCAGCCCGAGTTGGACGTGGTCAAGAGCGGCATCGTGCTGGACGTGCGCGCGGTGGCCTCCGCGGACCGGCGCTTCATCACGCTGGAACTGCGGCCCACCATCGCCACGCTGGTGCCCGACGCCAACGGCAACCTGCTGCCCGAGGCGCTGGTGAGCCTGGGCACACCCAACGCCAACAACGTGATCATCCAGCTGCCGGAGCTGGCTATCCAGCGCCTGCGCACCACCGCCACGTTGCCCGACGGCGCGACGCTTCTATTGGGTGGTCTCAAGACCACGATCGAGCAGGACTTCGACTCAGGCATGCCGTTCCTGAGTGACATCCCGCTGGTCAGCTTCTTCTTCTCGCGACAGGGTGAGTACACCTCGCGCCGCAAGCTGTTGATCCTCCTCACCGCGAACATCGTGGCTCCCGAAGAGCACGAGCCCATCCTCCGCTGACGATCGACGCCCCCATGCTCGCCCCCCTACTTCTCGCCGTCGTCGCCGTCTTCGCCGCTCCGGCGGACGAAGCCGAGCAAGCCAAGCTGCTCTCTGACGACCTGCGCTTCGCCGAGAGTCTGGCGCGGCACCGGTACTTCAACCTGGCCATGGAGGTCGCGTCCAGCACGCGCTCTTCCCTGGACCGGCTGAGCGATTCGCGTGATCTGGCCGGCGAAGCCGAGCTGGTGGAGGCGCGCATCTTCAAGCGCCGGGCCGAGAACACCGCCGATCCGGACGAGCGCCTGGAGGCCCTGACCGCGGCCATCGGCAAGCTGCGCGACTGGACCGGACCCGGCTCCGTGTACGCCTACCACGACCGGCTTGTGGACGCGCTCGAAGACCTGGCGGAGGTGCTGCGCGAGCGCGGACAGCTCCACGCCCAGCGCAGCCTCGAGGGCGGCCTCGAGGGAGACAACGACGCGGCCGAGCTGGCCGACGCGGACTTTGGCGCCGCCGAGAAGACCTACCGCGCCATGCGCGACGAGGCCGAGGCCCTGGCCGATCAGTACGACGAGCTGGAGGAGGGCGACAAGGCCACGACCCTGCGCACCCGCGCCACCAACACCTATTACTTCCAGGGGCTCAACTCGATCGAGTGGGCCGGCATCTCCGACGACCCCGAGTTGCGCCTCGACCAGGCCACCAACCAGCTCGACGACTTCACCTGGGACGCGGACGATCAGCAGCTCATCTACTACTACGCGCTCTACGAGCAGGCCCGCGCCTTCGGCCTGCTGGGCGACGTCGAGGACGCCCGCGACCTGCAGCTGTCGATCCTCGATCTCGCCGGCCAGCTGTACTGGGACGAGGTCGACACGCTCCCGGCGCAGCACCAGGCCCTGGTGGCGTCGCTGTTCGACAAGGTCTGGGGCTACCTGGCCCGGCTCGAGGCGAGCGAGGGCAACCTGCCCGCCGCCGAGGCCTGGATCCAGACCCTGCGCGACGAGCACCGCGCCAAGGGCGTGGCCATCGGCCGGGACGGCTTCGCCGTGCTGCTGGAGTGGGCGCGCACGCTGGACGAACTAGGGCGCACCGGCGCCGCCACAGACCTGGTGAAGCTCGTGGCCGACCAGGGCAAGGGCACGCCCGAGGGCCAGATCGCCGAGGTCCGGCTGACCGAGCTGGTGGCGGGCGGCAACGTCGAGTCCCCCTCCGTGCTCATGTCCGCCGCGCGCGGCAGCGCGGTCGAGGGCGCCTACGCCGACGCCGCGTTCTTCTTTGAGCGCGCCGCCGCCTTGATGAGCACCGAAGAGCTGGCCGAGTCGGGCTTCGACGCCTGGATGGGCGCGGGCCAGGCCCTGTCCAAGGTCGGCCGCCATCTCGAGGCGGCCGTGGCCTACGAGCAGGCCCTGCTGCTCGAGCAGGCCGGCGGCCAGGACATCAGCTCGCTCGAGAAGGCCGCGACGCGCCTCTACAACGGCTGGGAGCGGCGCTTCAAGGAGACCGGAAGCGACTACGACAAGGCCAAGCGGGTCGAGGTGAGCGAGATGCTCATCGCCATGGAGGGCATCGAACTCGACCTCGCCTTCATGACCGCCGCCGAGTCGTTCAGCGAGCTCAGCGGCGACGATGTCCAGGGCCACCTGAGCGTCAAGGCCGAGTTCGAGGGCGTGCCCCCCACCTCGCCCAACTACGAGCGCGCGCTGGTCTACATCGCGCGCTGCCTGACCGGCGCGGGGCGGCTCGAAGAGGCCGTGGAGCAGTTCCAGCTGATCGAGGCCCGCACCCGCGACCCGTCGCTGGAGCCCACCAACAACGGCGCGCGCAACAAGCGCGAGATCGCCATGGCGCAGTCGCGGTACTTCCACGCCACGTTGCTGCTCTCCGACGAGCTGAACCGGCCGGACGACGCCCTGCCCGTGCTCGAAAACTACGAGCAGGACCTGCCTGGCCAGGACTCTTTCCACGATCTGGTGAAGCTGCGACGGATCGAGGCCCACGCCCTGCTGGGCGCCGTGAACGAGGCCGAAGACGAGCTGGCCGTGCTGGCCGCGCAGGAGACCCCCACCGCCACGGTCGTGGCCGCCGCCGCATACCGCACCGCCACCGCGCTCGAAACCGCGGCCCGCGCCGAAGAGGACCTCAGCCGCTCACAGGACCTGCTGGCTCGCGCCGCCGACGCGCTCTGGACCTACGCCGAGGCCGACGGCTTCAGCTCGCCCGTGAACGTCATGAGCGGCGGCGACTGGTACCTGGAGGTCGGGCAGCCCACCGACGCCGAGCGCGTCTTCGCCCGCGCGCTCGAGGTCATGCTGCGCGACGGCAGCGACAAGGCCCGCGTCGAACGCGGCCGCATCGGGCTGGCCACGGCGCTGGACGCCCAGCTCGACTTCGGACGCTCGCGCCCGCTCTGGAAGGAGCTCAGGGCCGCCAACCCGAACAGCACGCGCATCCGGCGTGGCGCCGCGCGCTGCTTCGGCGGCTGGCTGGAGATCGACGAGGACGGCAACGCCACCGAGATCGGCGGCAGCGGCGACTACCAGGACGCCTTGGACATCTGGGCCAAGCTCCTGAAGGGCAGCAACGTCAAGGCCAAGTACACCCGGCTCTGGTGGGAGTCCAAGCTGGGCTCCATCTACGGCCGCTACCGCCTACGGGAGCTCAAGCCCGAGAGCGGCCGGCAGGCTCGCCAGCTGATGGAGAACCAGAAGCTGAGCCAGCCCAACTTCGACGCCGACACCATCGGCCAACTGGATGAGGAGCAGAAGTACGCGCCCCTCTTCCGCCCCGCTTTCCGCTACCTGGATCGCCAGATACCCACCATGTGACGCGCTGTATCGCCCCGCGCCCGCTGCCACTCCCCGAACGAGGGCAGCCCGGCCCCCCGGGACGCATTGATCGCCAAGCAGTCCAGCCCTAGAATGCCCCGCTTCCGCCATGCTCGAAGGCGGATGAGTCCCTCGGAGCCCCTCGTGTCGATTCGCACTGGTCTCACCTCGATCCTCGCCCTCGTCGCGCTGGCGACGCCGGTCTGGTCCCAGGGTCGGATCGAAGTGCTGAATAGCCGCGGCGAAGTGGCTCCGCTCGGGGGCACCACGATCTTGTCCGAGACGCTCGACGAGGTCTCTTTCCGACGCGCCGGTTCCGAGCGCACCGAGACCCGACCGGGCGCGCGCGTAGTGCGCATCGTCTACGGTCCGGGCAGCGAGAGCCTGGAGCTGGCCCGCGCCGCCGTCGAGGCCGGCGACCTGCGCAACGCCATCACGCTCTACACCGCGGCCGCGAGTGAGACCGACCCGCCCTGGTCGGCCGCCCATGCCCTGCTGGAGTTGGCCGACGTGTACGCGCGTCAGGGCGAAGACGAGCTGGATCAGGCGCGCTCCAGCGTACAGCGCTTCCTGGACGCCAACCCCGATCACCGCCTGCTGCCCCGGGCGCTGCTGGCCAAGGCGGTCTACGCCGCGGCCCTGGGTGACGCCACCGCCGCCGACGACGCGGTGCGCGCGGTGCTCGATCTGGCGCGGGACGAACGCATCACCGCCGACTGGACGCCACGCGCGCACCTGACCATGGGCCGCGCCCAACTCGCCGCCGGCGACGCCTCCAAGGCCGGCAGCTCCTTCGCTGCGGCGGAGCAGGCGGCGGACTCGGCTCGCAACGGCCTGGACAAGCGCCCCGACCTGCTGGCCGCCATCGATGAGCTGGCCCTGGCCGCACGCAGCGGCACCGGCGCCGCCATGCTGGCCGCTGGCGACGTGGCTGGCGCACGCGGCTACTTTCAGCGCCTGCTCGAAGACGGCAGCGACGATCGCGGCATCACGGCCGCTGCCGGCAACGGCCTGGCCGAGGCCGACTTCCGTGAGAACAACCTGAAGGACGCCCAGCTGGGCTTCGCGCGGGTGGCCGTCACAGCGGCCGGAACCCCCGAGGAGCACGCCAAGGCGCTTTACTACCTGGGACGCTGCTCGGACGCCCTCGCCGACGCCGGCGAGGAGCGCACCGGTCGCAGCGCAGCCCGCATGTATTACCAGGAGGTCCAGGCGCGCTATCCCGGCTCGCACTGGTCCCGCCTGGCACAGCAGCACCTTCCCTGATCCGATTCCGAAGACGAACGCTGAGAGCCCCGACCATGAAGGCCAGCCCCTTCCTCTACTCCCTGGCGGTCACCGCCTTCACGCCCATGCTGGCCGCCCAGGACGGCACCGCTGCCCCCGCAGCCGCGGTGGTCGCTGAGCAGTCCAAGGCCCAGAAGTTCTTCTCGGACGCGGGCACCATCGGCATGGTCATCGTGGCCCTGTCGATCGTGGCCCTGACCTTGATCATCAAGGAGATCATGGCCATCCGGCGCGACCAGCTCGCGCCCCCGGAGCTCGTGGACGAGATGGAGGCCCTGTTCGAGGCCGGCGAGTACCAGGAGGCCATCGAGCTGTGCGAGACCGAGCCCTGCTACTTCACCAACATCGTCGCGGCGGGCCTGCCCAAGCTGAACGCCAGCTTCGACGCCATGGAGAAGTCGCTCGAGGAGATGGTTGAAGAAGAGACCATCAAGCTGCACGCACGCCTCTCGTGGCTCTCGCTCATCGCCGGCGTGGCCCCCATGCTCGGCCTGATGGGTACGGTCAACGGCATGATCGGCGCCTTTGACACCATCGCCGCCCTGAAGGGTCAGGCCACGCCCGACCAGCTCGCCGGCAGCATCTCGAGCGCCCTGATCACCACCCTGCTGGGTCTGATCGTGGCCGTGCCCGTGACCGCGGCCTTCGTGTTCCTGCGCAACCGCACGGTGGCCTACTCGCTAGAGATCGCCGCCGTGGTCGAAGACCTGTTCGAGCGCTTCCGCCCGCGCCAGCCCTGATCACCGGGGCCCCACGCGGGCCCCCGCCGCCGGCACAGCGCGTTGGCCCCCACCGACTCCATCCCCTCACCTTCTCGAACTGCCTAAGCCACCGACATGGGAAGACACAAGTCTCGCGAGAGCACCGAGGTCAAGATGGACATGACGCCGATGATCGACGTCGTGTTCCTCATGATCATCTTCTTCATGATCGTCAGCGACATGAGCCAGCAGGACCTCGCCGAGCTTGAGCTGCCCCTGGCCGAGCAGGCCGTCGACGATGAGACCGAAGAGGGGCGCATGATCGTGAACATCCTCCCGGATGGTCACATCGAGATTAAGCAGAAGGCGTACGGCAACCTCGACGAGCCGGGCGCGCTGGCCGCCCTGCGTGGCTATCTGGCCGCGGAGGTCCGCAAGGGCGAGAAAGATCCAGGCACCACCTTCAGTTCGCGCTCGCTGCTGGTGCGCGCGGACAAGACCACCAAGTTCAAGGAGGTGCAGAAGGTCATGCGGATCTGTGGTGAGACCGGCATTCAGATCTACAAGGTGCACCTCGCCGCGGCCCAGAACGAGCAGTAGTCATGGCACGCAAGAAAGCCGAAATCGAAGAAGTGGATCTGGACCTCACGCCGATGATCGACGTGGTGTTCCTGCTGCTCATCTTCTTCATCGTGACGATGAAGTTCAAAGTGCTCGAGGGCAAGCTGGAGACCGAGCTACCGAAGGACGTGGGCGTGAACAGCTCCCCCGTCGATGAGTTGCTCGAGAAGATCGAGATCGACATCCAGCCCGACAAGAGCCGCCCCCACGGCATCAAGGTGCTGGTCAACGGTCGCACCATGCCCAACTTCGAGACCTTCCGCGGCGAGCTGGGCCGCTGGAAGAAGCTGGGCGACGCAGCAGGCACGGTCACCAAGGCCACGCTCTACCCCAGCAGCACGATCAACTACGAGCAGGTGGTGAAGGTCGTGGACCAATGCCTCATCAGCCAGCTCACCGACATCACCTTCGCCGGCGTGGCCTTCGACAAATGACATTCATGCAAGCCCGCTCGCACTCGACCCCGACTTCGCACCCCCAGGCCGGACCCGCGCCCCGCGGCCCCGGCAGGAGATCCCCCATCATGGCGCGCTGGACAGGCCTCCTGATCCTCCTCGTCGTCGCAGCGCCCGTCACGTCGGCGTCGCCGTCCGCCGAGTTCCTGGCTGGCAGCCCCCGCTTCGCGTGGTCGCCCGCCGCCCCCTGCGCCCTGTTCCAGGATGCGGAGGCCTCGGAGGCCGCCGACCTCGCCGAGCAGGAGCGCGAGCGTCAGCAGTTGCTGCGCGAGATGACCTACATGCTCGTGCAGCAGTACCTGGGCAACGCCCGCACGCTCGAGGAGCAACTCGACTTCGACAGCGCCCTGCGCGAGGTGAGCAAGGCGCGTGACCTCGACCCCACCGACAAGGTCGTGCTCGACTACATGCGTCAGCTGCAGGCGCTGCTGGGTCAGCCCGAGGCCGAGGCTGCGCAGCTCAGCGTGTCTGCCCGCGACCGCTACCTGGCGCAGCGGCAGCAGATGAAGGTGCTGGCGCGCAACGACCTGGCGCTGGCCCGTCGCTCGATCGAGATCGAGGACTTTGGACAGGCCGAGGCGCTGGTGCAAGGCGTCGTCAACCGCATCGCCTGGAGCCAGGGCGAGGTCGACTGGGGCAACCTGGAGCGCGACGCCGGCGATCTGCTGGCCGAGGTCGAACGCCTGGTGGCCACCCAGGACGAGCGCGTGACCGAGCGCACTCGCCGGGCCGCCTACGAGGCCATCCAGTCCGAGGAGCGCCAGCAGGCCCGTCAGCAAGAGATGCGCTTGGACAACCTGCTCGTCTCCGCCACCAAGGCCTTTGATCGCGCCGACTACGAGACCGCCGAGACCCTGGCCCAGGCCGTGCTGGACATCAACCAGCACCACCCCCAGGCCCAGCAGATCCTGGACGCCAGCCAGGACGCGTCGCGTGAGTACGCCGACCGCATGTTCATCCAGCGCCGGCGCGAGGAGTTCAACCGCTGGCGCAACGCGATGGACCGCGTGCGCATCCCCACCGCCGACATCTACACCGACCCGGACCTGGCGCACTGGGCCGAGATCACCGCTCTGCGCGGCAGCCGGCGTTCGCTCGGCCTGGGCCAGCTCGACCCCGAGTGGCAGCGCCTCGACGAGCTGCTCGAGGCCACGCGCATGAGCGCCGAGTTCGACGAGAAGACCATCGTCGAAGTGGCCAACTACGTGTCATTCACGCACGACATTCCCGTGCACGTCGACCCGGAGGTCGTGACCGAGCTCGACGACATCGGCGAGTTCGTGAACGTCACGGGCCTGCGCGACATCACGGTCAAGTCGTTCCTGAACGTGCTGGTGGAGCAGGTCGGCGACGAGCTGGCCTGGACCATCCGCAACGGCCGCGTCTACGTCACCAAGCTCGAGAAGGCTCGGGGCACCCCCATCACGCGGGTGCACCCCATCCAGGATCTGACCTTCAAGCTGACCGACTTCAAGGGCACCAACATCCGCGAGATCGCCCTGCCCGGTGAGGCTGGCGACGACAACGAGTCAACGATCTTCAACTCGGAGCTGGATCAGGTCACCATCATCGATCCTGAGGAGATCCTGAACCTGGTGCGCGAGAACATCGCCACCGAGGACTGGGACGCCAGCGACAGTTACAACATCGACTTCGTCGACAACAACAACCTGCTCGTGATCCACACGCCCGAGGTGCAGGCCCAGGTGGCCGAGTTCCTCGATGACCTGCGCGTGTTCTCCACCAGCATGGTCACGCTCGAGTCGCGCTTCTTCGCGCTGAGCGACCTGTTCATCGAGGAGATCGGCACGGACCTGCGCGGCCTCGAGCCCGACGGGGAGTTCGCCGATCAGTACGAGCTCGACTCGGCCGGCAAGACCGGCAACCCCACCCAGGGCCTCGATAACCTGGGTGACGGCACCGGCAACCCCATCGCCGGTGCGTTTTATGAGACGGGTGGCGACCAGATCTACTCGATGGCGTCGGAGAACTTCTTCAGCAACCCGCTCGGCCAGCTCGCGTCGACGGTCGGTGGCGGCGCGTTCCAGTTCTCGATCCTGCGGGACACCGAGATCAACATCGTCATGAACCTGGTGAGCAAGAGCTCCAACGCCATGGAGATCACGGCCCCCACCGTCTCGGTCTACAACACGCAGCGGGCGTTTGTGACCGTGGTGAACCAGGTGTCGTTCATTCAGGACTACGAGGTCGACGTCGCCACCAACGCGTTCATCGCCGACCCGGTCATCGGCGTCGCGCAGGAGGGCATCGTGCTCGACGTGCGGCCGACCGTCAGCTACGACCGCAAGTACATCACGCTCGACGTGCAGACCACCGTGGCCGAGCTCGAGCGCCCCTTCCCGACCATCACCACGCTGCTGGGCCCCAACGGGTCGCCGGTCACCTTCCAGATACCGGTCCTGAAGGTGCAGGACGCCCAGACCACCGTGGTGGTGCCCGACGGCGGCGCCGTGATCCTGGGCGGCTTCAAGCACGTGCGCTACAAGAACCGGACGGCCGAGTCGCCCTGGTTCGCGGACGTACCGGTGCTGGGCTTCTTCTTCCAGGAGAAGGGCCTCAGTGATGAGGCCACGGACCTGATCATCGTCATCCGAGCCAAGATCACCGACTTCAGCCACCTGCGCGAGCAGCCCATCGCGGCGCGCTGAGCTGCCGTTTGGCCCGTGGCCGCGAGGCCCCGCGCCGCCCCCCAGCACCCCTACGGGCCCCCCGGACGCCAAGATCCGGGGGGCCCGTAGCGCTTGATCGGCCGCTCCCAACTCCCGAGAATCGAAGCGTGGCCAAGCTCAGCGCGATCTTCCTCGACATCGACGACACGCTGTACTCCACCACGGCCTTTTCTGACCTGGCGCGCCAGCGTGCGGTGGAGGCCATGGTCCGTCAGGGCGTGCGCTTGCCGGTGGAGAGCCTGCGCCGGGAACTCGACGAGGTCATCTCCGAGTTCACGAGCAACTACCCCAACCACTTCGGCAAGTTGCTCCTGCGTCTGCCCGAGCACTGCTGCGCGGGCACCAACCGAGCGCTGATCATCGCGGCAGGGGTCAACGCCTACCACGACACCAAGAACGAGCTAGCGCCCTTCTCCGACGTGCTGCCGTTTCTCTCCGACATCCGTGAGCGCACCGACGTCCTGCTCGGCGTCATCACCCACGGCCTCGAGATCAAGCAGGCCGAGAAGCTGCTGCGCCTGGGCGTGGTGCCCTACCTGCACCCGGAGGGCATCTTCATCAGCGATCAGGTCGGCATCTCCAAGCCGAACCCCAAGCTGTATCGGCGCGCCTGCGCGCGCTTCGAGCTCGACCCGCGCGAGGTCATGTACGTGGGCGACTCGCCCAGTCATGACATCGACCCCACCAACGCGCTGGGCATGATCAGCGTGCGCAGCCGACGTGGCACGCGCCACGCAGACGAAGAGAGCCTGACCCCGGCGCGCTACGAGATCTCGAGCTTCGACGACCTGCGCCCCCATCTGGCCGCGGACTTCGGCCTGCCACTGGCCGAGTGAGTGCCCGGAGCGCAGCGCGCGTCTCACCCGAGGGGCGCAGGCTCGCGGCGCTGCTGGCGCTGCTGCTGCTGCTGCTGACCGGCGCGCTCAGCCTGGGCGCCGACTCGTCCCTGCCCCGCGCAGACTTCAGCTTCTGCAACCAGGACGAGCCCGCCTCGCTCGACCCGGCCCTGGCCACCGGCTTCACCGAGAGCCGGGTGGTCGGCGCGCTGTTCGAGGGTCTGACACGCCTGGACCCCAAGAGCCTCGAGGTCCTGCCCGGCGTGGCCCGCTCCTGGGAGGTGTCGGACGACGGCTTGAGCTGGAGCTTCCACATCCGACCCGAGGCCCGCTGGTCCAACGGGGAGGGGCTCGTCGCCGAGGATCTGCGCTGGAGTTTCCTGAGGCTGCTGGCCCCGGGCGCCACCTGGCCCAGTGGCAGTCTGCTGCACAGCGTGGTGGGCGCCCGGGCCTACTCCCTGCCGGGCAGCCCGAGCCTCGGTGACGCGCACAGCGTGGGCATCGCCGCGCCGCGACCGGACCTGCTGCGCATCACGCTGCAGCGCCCCAACGCCGCGCTGCCCAAGATCTTGGCAGCCCCCGCCCTGGCGCCGGTGCACCGCGCCAGCGTGGAGCGCTGGGGTTCGGCCTGGGCCCAAGCGGGCCGCATGGTCTGCAACGGTCCCTTCACGCTGGAGCTGCGTCGGCTCAAGGACCGCATCCGCCTGGCGCGCAACCCGCTCTACTGGGGCGCCGACGCGGTGACGCTCGAGCGCGTGGACGCGCTCACGGCCAACGGCAAGACCACCCAGCTCAACCTGTACCTCACCGGCGCCGTCGACTGGATGATCAAGCCCCCCGCGGGGCTCTTCGACGAGCTGGAGGGGCGCTCGGACCTGATCGTGGGACCGCAGTACGGCAGCACCTTCCTGCGCTTCAACGTGCGCCGCCCGCACCTGAGCGACGCGCGCGTGCGCCGCGCCCTGAGCCTGGCGCTGGACCGAGCGTCCCTGGCGCACCACGTCCTGCGCATGGGGCACCGGGCGACCGCCGCCTACGTGCCGTCCGACCAGCTCGGCGCGAGCCCGCCGCCTGCGCCGGTGCCCGACCCTGAGCGCGCTCGGGAGCTGCTGGCCCAGGCCGGCTACCCCGGCGGCGCCGGTCTGCCCACGCTGGAGCTGCTGTTCCCGCGCGACGAATCCGCCCGCGATCTGTGCGAGGCCGTGGCAGAAACCTGGCGCCGCGAGCTGGGCGTCAACGCGCGCCTGGCCGTGCAGACGCGCAAGGTCTACTACGACAGCAGCGCCCAGGGTCTCTACGACGTGGCCTGGTCCAGCTGGATTGGCGACTGGCTCGACCCCGCCAACTTCTTGGACGTGTTCCACAGTCGGGGCGCGAGCAACCGCACCGGCTGGGCCGAGCCCGCCTACGACGAGCTGTTGTCCGCCGCCGAACAAGCCAACCAGCCCGCCGCCCGCGCCGCGCTGCTGGCGCAGGCCGAGCGCCTGCTGCTGCGGGCCTGCCCCATCGCCCCCATCGCCCAGCGCGTCAACGTCAACCTGGTGTCGCCGCGGGTGACAGGCTTCCATGACAACCTGCTCGACCTGCACCCGCTGCGCGACCTGGCCGTCACGGGACCGCCGCCATGATCCGCTTCATCGTGTCGCGCGTGATCCAGTCGCTGCTGGTGGTGCTGCTGGTGGCCGCAGGCTGCTTCGCGCTCATGCGCAGCCTCCCCGGCGGCCCGTTTGACGCCGAGCGCCAGCTCAGCGCGGACATCGAGGCCAACCTGCGCGCGGCCTACGACCTGGACGCGCCGATCAGCAGCCAGTTCCTGCGCTGGGCCGAGGCGCTGCTGCTGCACGGCGACTTCGGCCCCTCCATGCGCTACCGCGACTACGACGTGAGCACCATCCTGGCCGAGAGCCTGCCGCTGTCCCTGAGCCTGGGCGCCGCGGCCCTGGGCTTCGCCTTGATGCTGGGCCTGACGGCCGGCGCCATCGCCGCCCTGAACCGCGGCCGCCTGGCCGACACCGCCGTCATGGCCGCCTCCAGCCTCGGTCTGGCCGTGCCCAACTTCGTCCTGGCCAGCCTGGCGGTGCTGCTGTTTGCCATAGCCTGGCCCCTGTTCCCTGTGGCCGGGCGCGGCGGCCCCGAGCACCTGGTGCTGCCCACCGTGGCCCTCGGCCTGCCCTTCGCCGCCACCGTGGCGCGCCTGTTCCGCGGCGGCCTGCTGGAGGTGCTGGGGGAGGACTGGATCCGCACCGCGCGCGCCAAGGGGGCCTCGCCCCTGCGCGTGCTCTGGGGCCACGCTGCGCGGCCCGCCTGCCTGCCCGTGGTCTCGGCCCTGGGCCCGGCCACTGCGGGCCTGATGGCCGGCTCCCTGGTGGTGGAGCGCGTGTTCGGTCTCGGGGGCCTGGGCAGCCACTTCGTAGAGTCCGCCCTGAACGCCGACTACAACCTGGCCCTGGCGGCCATCCTGATCTACGCCACCCTGCTGACCCTGGCCAATCTGGCGGTCGATCTGGCCTATGGCCTGCTCGACCCACGCATGGGCGCGCCGTCGTGATGCAGCGCAGAGGCAGCCTGTTCGCGCTCACGATCCTGGCCCTGGTGGTGAGCCTCTCCCTGCTGGCTCCCGCACTGCCCCTGCCCGACCCGGCGGCCATGCAGCCGCTCCACGCCGGGGAGCCCCCGCAGCTGAGCTGGACGCCTGCCCCTGCCGCCGAGCTGGCCCACGCCGCCCAGCAGCACCCCGCGGCCACGGCCCTGCGCCAGGCGCTGTTCGGGCCCTACGTCCTGAAGGGGCTGTTTGGTCACGACGATCTGGGCCGCGACCTGTTTTCACGCGTGGCCTGGGGCGGGCGCGTGTCCCTGGCGGTGGGGCTGCTGGCCACCCTGGTGTCCGGCCTGCTGGGCGTGGCCTGGGGCGTGCTGTCGGGCTGGGTCGGCGGCCGAACGGACGCCCTGCTCATGCGCATCGTCTGCGTGCTCTATGCCGTGCCGTTCCTGTTCCTGGTGATCCTGCTGGTGGGCATCCTGCGCGGCGTGAACGCCGCCGAGGCGCCCAATCGTATCGCCGTGCTGTTCGTGGTCATCGGCGCGGTCTCCTGGCTCACCATGGCGCGCATCGTGCGCGGACAGGTGCTGGCCCTGCGCGGCGCCGAGTTCGTGCTGGCCGCCCGCGCGCTGGGCGCGACCCCGTGGCAGCTGGTGCGACGCCACGTGCTGCCCCAGATCCGCGGCGTGGTCATCATCACCCTGACCCTGACCGTGCCGCGAGTCATGCTGTTCGAGGCCTTCCTGAGCTTCCTGGGCCTGGGTGTGGAGCCGCCCGGCGTGTCCTGGGGCATCCTGGCCAGCCAGGGCGCCGAGAGCCTCACGGCTGTGAGCACGGCCTGGTGGCTGGTGCTCTTCCCGGGCCTGGCGCTGGCCCTGACGCTGGGCTCGCTCAACGTGCTCGGCGACAGCCTGCGCGACGCGCTCGACCCGCGCCTGCGGCGGGTCTGAGCAGAACTCCTGCGGGTCTCCCCGTGTCCGCTCAGGACCGGAACGACCGCGGCGGGCTGCGCAGCGTGAGCTCGGCCGGAGCAGCCGCGCCGCCGGTCTCGAGCGCACCCGGACCGGGTCTGGAGCGCACGGCTCGCCGCTCAGTCCTCGAGGTGGCAGGTCCAGTGGTGGCCCGCGTCGCCCTCGCGGCGGGGCGGCGCCTCGGCCTGACACACGTCCATGGCCAGCGGGCAGCGGGTGTGGAAGGCGCAGCCCGAGGGCGGGTTCAGCGGGGAGGGCACGTCGCCCTGCAACACCACGCGGTCGCTGCGAGCTTCGGGGTCGGCGCGCGGCACGGCCGAGAGCAGCGCCTGTGTGTACGGGTGCCGTGGCTTGGCGAAGATGTCTGCGGTGCGGCCCAGCTCCACGATGCGCCCCAGGTACATGACCGCCACCCGGTCGCTGATGTGCTGCACAACGGACAGGTCGTGGGCCACGAACAGGTACGAGATGCCCAGCTCGTCGCGCAGGTCCATCAGCAGGTTGATGACCTGGGCCTGGATCGACACGTCGAGCGCCGAGACCGCCTCGTCACAGACCATGAAGCTGGGCTTGAGCGAGAGCGCGCGGGCGATGCCGATGCGCTGGCGCTGCCCGCCCGAGAACTCGTGCGGGTAGCGGTTGATGTAGCTGGGGTCGAGCCCGACGCGCGCGAGCAGCTCGCGCACGCGCTGCTCGAGCTCGACCCGCGACGACACCATGCGGTGCACGCGCAGCGCCTCGCCCACGATATCCGACACGGACATGCGCGGATTGAGCGACGCGTAGGGATCCTGAAAGATGATCTGCATCTGCCGCCGCAGCTGACGCATCTCGGCCCCGGAGCAGCTGCGCAGCGGTCCGGAGGGCAGCTCGTCGCCCAGGCGCGCGGCCAGCTCTCGGGAGGGCGCATGCACGCAGGCGCCGTCGAACTGCACCAGCCCGTCGGTGGGTTGGATCAGGCGCAGGATGGAGCGTCCGGCGGTGGTCTTGCCGCAGCCCGACTCGCCCACCAGCCCCAGGGTCTCACCCGTGGCGATGTCGAAGGACACATCCTCGACGGCCTTGACCTGCCCAACCACCCGGGCCAAGACGCCCTTGCGCACGGCGAAGTGCTTGGTCAGACCGCGCACGCGCAGCAGGGGAGCGTCGCCGGGGCGCGCGTCGGACACGCGGCCCGACGCGGTGGATGTCGCGCCCGACGCGGCGGCGCCGCTGCTGCCGCTGGCCGCGGGCGTCACGGCGGGCGAGCCGGTCGTCATGACGTGGCCTCGCTGCGGCCCACGCGCTGAGCCTCGCTGGCCAGCTCGGCGTCCGTCACCGGAGCATGGCAGGCCAGCTCATGCCCCGGCGCGATGCTGCGCAGCTCGGGCTCCTGCTCGGCGCAGGTCTGGTCGGCCTTGAAGCAACGCGTGCGGAACTTGCAGCCGCTGGGGAAGTTCAGCGGGTTGGGCACAGTTCCCGGGATCTCGCGCAGGCGCCGGTCACCCGCCGCGTGCATCTCGGGCAGGGACTGGAACAGTCCGAAGGTGTAGGGATGGCGCGGCGCCTTGAAGAGCGTGCGCACATCCGCGTACTCCACCACCTTGGAGGCGTACATCACCGCCACGTGGTCGCTCATCTCGGCCACCACCCCGAGGTCGTGGGTGATCAGCAGGATCGACATGCCGTACTCCTTCTGCATGTCGCGCAGCAGGTCGAGGATCTGCGCCTGGATGGTGACGTCGAGCGCCGTGGTGGGCTCGTCGGCGATCAGCAGCGACGGGTCGCAGCTCAGGGCCATGGCGATCATGACGCGCTGCTTCATGCCGCCCGACATCTGGTGCGGGTACTCGTCCACGCGCTGCTCGGGCGAGGGGATGCCCACCCGAGCCAGCATCTCGATGGCGCTGGTCCGCGCCTCCGCCTTGCCCATGCCGCGGTGCAGGATCAGGGCCTCCATGATCTGCGCGCCCACGGTGTAGACCGGGTTCAGGGAGGTCATGGGCTCCTGGAAGATCATGGCGATCTCGTCGCCGCGCACCGCGCGCATGCGCGCCTCGCCGGCCTGCAACAGATCCTCGCCCTTGAACACGATGCGACCGCCGGCGTAGCGCGCCGGGGGCACGGCCAGCAACTGCAGGATGCTCATGGCCGTGACGCTCTTGCCGCAGCCCGATTCGCCCACCACGCCCAGGGTCTCGCCCGGGAGGATCTTGTAGCTGACGCCGTCGACGGCCTTGACCAGGCCCTCCTCGGTGTCGAACCACGTGCGCAGACCGTCGATGGTCAGCAGCGCGTCCTGTGCATCAGCCGGGGCTGGGGTCGCGGAGGTGTCGTGGTTCTGAGACATGGCGCGCTCAGCCCTCCTTGAGGCGCGGGTCCAGGGCGTCGCGCACGCCCTCGCCCACGAGGTTGTAGAGGATCACCGTGATGAACACGGCCACGCCGGGGAAGACCTGGATCCACCAGTGCTCCGCGCTGCGCGACTCGTTCAGCAGCGAACCCCAGCTGGGGATGGGCAGCTTGACGCCGAAGCCCAGGAACGACAGGGCCGACTCGGTCAGGATGCCCGAGGCCACGGCGAAGGTGGCCGCCACCAGCACGGGGCCGAGCGCGTTGGGCAGCACGTGCCGGAAGATGGTGCGCGCGCTGCGCACGCCCAGGGCCTGGCTGGCCACCACGAAGTCGAGTCCGCGCAGGCGGATGAACTCACCGCGCACCAGCCGCGCCACGCCCGTCCAACGGAAGATGCCGATGGCCAGCATGATGTTGATCACGCTGGGCCCCAGGAAACTGACCACGATCAAGATCAGGAAGAAGACCGGGAAGCACTGGAAGATCTCGATGATGCGGCTGATGACGAGGTCGACCCAGCCGCCGAAGTAGCCCGCCAGCGCGCCCATGATGGTGCCGATCAGCACCAGCAGCGCGGTGGAGATGAGCCCCACCGAGAGGCTGATGCGGCCACCCCAGAGCATGCGCGCCAGCTGGTCGCGGCCCAGGCTGTCGGAGCCCAGCGGGTGGCGCCAGGGCGAGTTGCGCTCGGGCTCGCCGGTGCGCACGGTCACCGGCGTGCGATGCACCGTGCGCCCGTCCTCGTCGACCTGGCTCTCGCCGGCGAAGAAGCCCTGCTCGTCGATGGCCGCCGAGGCCACCCAGGTCGGCGCGCGGAACTGCTCGGCGTCGTGCTGCTCGGCCATGCCGAACGCGATCGGCGTGGCGATGATGCGCTCGGCCCGGGCCTTGTCGAGCGTCATGGCCTGCTTGAACGACATGGTCTGGAAGTCGCTGTCGGAGGTGCCGTGCACCAGCTCCCAGCCCAGCACCGCCAGCAACGGCAGCAGCAGCACCGCCGCCAGCTTGCGGCGCCGTGCGCCGCGAATGCGCTCTCGATCGCCACGCAACAGCAGGGCGTTGAGCGCGCGGTTCCAGAGCGGGAGCGTGAGCACCAAGGCCCACAGCACCATGAAGTAGACCTCGATGCGCGTCAGCGACTCGATCACCGGGTAGCTGCTGGTGGGCGTCAGGGCAACGGTCTTGCCGGCCTCGGGCTCGCTGTCGTACCGGGCCGGCCGCAGCTGGCCCTTGACCGCCGCGCTGGCCGCGCGCAGACCCTCGGCCAGGGGCTCGGGGATGGTGGATGTCGCCTCCCGCGTCACGCCCTCCCCGAGCGCGACGTCCGACGGCGCTTCGTCCGCCGTCGCGCTCACGCCCGTCCCGTCCACAGCCGCCGCCACCACGGCGTCGGCCGCCGCGGACAGCTGCTCGAGCAGACCGTGATGCTCGGGCGAGAGCTGCCGCCGCATGACGCGTACGCGCAGGGCCAGCGACTGGCGATCCACCTCCAGCCACTGCGCCAGGGTCGTGGGCGCCTCGGCCCACATCTGCTGGAAGTCCTGCTTGGCGGAGCCCTCCAGGCTGGCGCCCTGCTGCTGCTGAGCCTCGCGCCAGTCATCGAACGCAGCCTGACCGCCCTGGGCCTTGCCCAGCAGGTCGTTGCTGGCGTTGGAGATGATGCGCCAGGCGCCGCGGTAGGCGTTGTAGTCGGTGCCGTGGAAGTAGAGCGGGCGATCGTTGGCCAGGAACGGCGCGTAGATGGCAGCCGCGTAGAACAGCGCCAGCACCACCGCGGCCACACGCACCGAGCGGCGCTTGGCGAGCTGACCGCCGACCAGGTCCCAGTAGTCCTTGCTGTAGGCCGCCGTACCCGGCGCCCCGTCGCTCGTGGCGGGCCTCTGCTCAGTCATACTTGATCCGGGGATCGACCACGGCGTACAGGATGTCGGACACCAGGAAGCCCACCAGTGTCATGAACGCGCTGGCCGTGACGGTGGCCATGATCACGTTGTAGTCGCGCTTGATCAGCCCCTCGAAGGCGTACAGGCCCATACCCTGGATGTTGAAGATGGTCTCCACCAGCACCGAGCCGCCCACCAGGATGGGCAGGATGGTGGCAAAGACCGTGATGACCGGGATCACGGAGTTGCGCAGGGCGTGGCGCAGGATGATGTTGCGTCGGGTCAGGCCCTTGGCGCGCGCCGTGCGGATGTAGTCCTGCTGAATGGTCTCCAGCATGCCCACGCGCATCTGCCGCGAGAGGTACGCCAGACCGCCGTAGGTGTAGGTGGCGATGGGCAGCACCGCGTGCCAGAGCATGTCCTTCCACCAGGCCCAGCCGCTCAGCAGGTCGGCGTCCTTGTCGTGCAGGCCGATGACCGGGAACCAGTCGACGCCCGTGGCCCCGAAGGCCAGGATCAGCATGAGCCCGGCCCAGAAGGTGGGCAGCGAGTACAGCAGGAACAGCCCGAAGGTGATCACCTTGTCGCCCGTGCTGCCGCGCTTGATGGCCGAGTAGATGCCCAGCGGAATGGCGATCAGATAGCTGAGCAGGGTCGAGATCAGCGCCAGCGGGATGGTCACCTGCAGCCGACGCCAGAGCTCGTCGCGCACCTGCACGTGGCTGCGGAAGAACTCCGTGCCGAAGTCGAGCTGCACCACGTTCCCGACCCAGGTGGCGTACTGCGTCCAGAGCGGCTCGTCGAGCTTGAAGCGCTCGCGGAACTTGTCGTAGGCGCTGTTGGTGTCGCCCGTACCGGTGCTGACCATGCCACCGCTGGACTCGCCCCCCACCGCCAAGGCGGCCGGGTCGCCCGGCGCGAGCTGGATCACCATCAGCAACAGGAAGGTGATGCCGAACATGGTCGGCACCATCCACATCAGGCGGCGCAGGATGTACGCGAGCAAGGCTGTAGCCGGCTGAGGTGGGAGAGCGGGGGGAGGCGGTCAGCGCGTCGTGCGGGCGCCTAGTTGGAGAGCGGGCGCGTGCCCGGCGTGCCCTCGGCAAAATACATGTCGCGTAGCCGGAAGCCAGGCGAGAACTTGTACAGCTTGACGCCGTGGATGCGCTTGGAGATGGCCAGCTTGCGCGGCACATTCCAGCCGAACATGTAGGGCTGCAGCTCGTGGATGCGCGCGTGCAGGTCGTACCAGATGGCGTGACGCTTCTCGGGGTCGAGTTCCCGTCGCCCGGCATCGATCAGCGCGTCCACCTGCTCATCTTGCAGACCGGAGTTGTTGCTGCTGCGCTTGTCGAAGGCACCCTCGTCGCCGTGCCAGATCTGCTGCGGGTCGCTCTCGGGCGAGGACAGGATCCAGGCCAGGTTGGCCGCGTCAAAGTCGCGGTTGCGGATGTGCTCGAGGAAGGTGGCCCACTCGTACTGCTGGATGTCGAGCTTGACGCCGATGCTGCGGTAGCTGTCCTGCAAAGCCTGCAGGAACTTCTCGCTGGCCTTGTTGCCGGACGGCATCAGGAACTCGAGCACCATGTTCTGGCCGTCCTTGTCGATGATCCCGTCGCCGTCGCGGTCGTACCAGCCCGCGTCCGCCAGCAGGTCCTCGGCCAGCTCCGGGTCGTACTCGATCCCGCTCACCGCGTGGTTGTAGGCCGGCCCGAACCAGAACTGCGTGCCCGTGGCCCAGAGCGAGTAGCCGCGGTAGTTGGTCTCGATCCACTTGGGCACGTCGAAGGCGTGGGCCAGGGCCGTGCGCACGCGCACGTCGGCCAGCTTGGGCTGGTAGAGGTTCCAGACCGTGTAGCCGACGTTGCCCAGGTAGACCAAGGTCTTGTAGTACTGCGACGTGAACAGCTCAGTGCGCGTGGCCTCGCCGAAGAAGTCCTCCGACTTGACCCGGCTGAAGATGTCGATCTCGCCGTTGAGCAGGGCCGCGAAGGCGCCGTCATCGCTCTTGATGAAGGACCAGCGCAGGGTGTCCAGGTAGCCGGCCCGCTCGGGCGCGCGCTCCCAGTACTGCTCGAAGCGCGTTGCCTCGATGAACTGCCCCGGCTCGAAGCGCTTGACCTTGTACGCTCCCAGCCCCACCCAGTCGATGTTGTGCGAGTTCTCGTTGACGTAGCTGCCCTGACGCTCGGCGCCGGCGTCGGGGTCGAAGTCCTTGTTGTCCGGATCGGCCAGGTTGTAGAGGTGGCTCGGCAGCACGCAGAAGTCGAGGCCGAAGGCGTCGGTGCTGCCGAAGTACTGCTCGTTCCAGAAGAAGCGCACCACGCCGTCCGCGACGCGCTCGCTGCGGTTGATCTCGACGTACTTGTAGCGCTTCTCGTCGCAGTCGACGTGCGGGTTGTTGAACAGGCCCATGCTGAAGAGCACGTCCTGCTCATCGAGCGGGTGGCCGTCGTGCCAGCGCACGCCCTCGCGCAGGGTGAAGGTGTAGACCGTGCCGCGCTCGACGCGCTCGACCTCCGACTTGGGCACGCTCGTGCGCGCGAGCTGGTGCCACTTGCTGCCCGACTCGAGCACGTAGGTATCGGCCGTCTCGTCCACGATCTTGCCGAAGGCGATCTCGCCCAGACGCTCGCCATCGGCGCCGACCTGCGCGTGCCCCGGCTTCAGCACCAGCGTGTCCTCGATGTCGTAATGCACCGCGAGGTCGAGCTCCATCTCCCAGCTGGCCGGATCGAACTGCAGCAGCCCGGCGTGGATCTCGTGGTGGATCCAGCGGATGGAGCCGGTGTTCTCGATCAGGAAGTTGAGGTTCGGGGGCTCGGCCGAGACGTGCATGATCACGCGCCCGCCGAGGGCCGGCGTGACCTGCCCGTCCGGGTGGTTGGCGTCCACCGCGGGCTCGTAGGGGCCGTTCAGCTCGGCCTGGGTGATGCCGGCGGCCGCCAGCTCGGGCGTGAGCAGCAGCTCGTCGCCAGGTGCGGGCGTGGTGGGGCTCGCGGGCAGGCGAGCCGCTGCCACTGCGGGCGGCTCAGCGGCCGGCGGCTGCTCGCTGCGGGTCACTGCCGCCACCGGGGGCGCGAGCCAGACCGACACGATCAGCAGGGAGAAAACCAGCACGGTGGAGCGGCCTGTGAGCATGAGTGGTCCCTGGGGGAGCTGCGATCGGCTGCCGGGTTGCTGCATGTCTCCGGGCGAGCCCCGGATGAGTCGGCTCCAACGCGAACCGACGATGCCTCGGCAGCTCCGCAAAGTAGCGCCGGGCCGGTCGTCCTGTCAACGCCGCCACAGCGTCTCAAAGCCGCGTCCGAAGCTGTGCCGCGTCAGCGCGCCGGGAGCTCGGAGGAGGCCTCGCTTCCGACCGGCACCAGGTGACTGGGCGCGTGGTCCCGCAGGCCTCCCAGCAGCTCGTCTCTCGGCACCAGGCACAGCGCCAGCAGCACCACGCCCTCCACCACGCCCAGCCAGCGCGTGCGCACCAGCGTAAAGGGCAGGCAGGCCCGCAGCAGTCGCGTGGCCCCCAGCAAGCCCAGGGCCCCCGCTGGCGAGGCCACGTACAACACCATGGCAGCTGCCTGGGTCGCCAGCCGCAGCGCCCCGGCCTCGCTCAGCCCCTCCGGCCCGCGCCCGGCCAGCACGGTCGAGACCCCCAGCATGCCCCCCACGCCCGCCAGACTGGCGCCCAGCCAGGTGGGCAGGAAGAAGGGCTCGCCCAGGAACTGAGCTCGCAGCGCCAGCAGGCCGACCACGCCCACGCAGGCCAGCACGGCGCCGGCCGCCAGGAACAGCGAGCGTCGCCAGGACAGGTGACTGCGCGCTCCCAACGAGCCGCGCATGAGCGGGCCGATGGCCACCAGCATGGCCAGCACCGCGATCAGCTTGTCGATCGAGACGGGCACTCAGCCCACCCGCGCCAACACCTCGATCTCGACCCGGGCGTCCTTGGGCAGCCGCGCCACCTGCACCGTGGAGCGCGCCGGGCGGTGCTCGCCGAAGGCCCGGGCGTACACGGCGTTCATGGCGGCGAACTCGTTCATGTCCGCCAGGAACACGGTGGTCTTGAGCACCCGCTCCAGGGACGAACCGGCCGCCGCCAGCACCGCCCGCAGGTTGGCGAACACCTGCTCGGTCTCGGGCTCCACGCCGCCCGGCACCATCTCGCCGCTGGACGGCTCGAGCGCGACCTGTCCCGAGCTGTAGAACAGGCCCTCACAGACCAGGCCCTGCACGTAGGGTCCGATGGCCGCCGGCGCGTCGGCGGTGCTCACGATGGTCATGTCAGTCATGGTCTGGATCGTCCATCAAGGGGAGGCAGGGGCGCAGAGCACGGGCAGCGGGGCTCAGCCGCCCCAGGGGGGCAGGGCGGCCAGGTGCTGCGCCACGACCTCGGGCACAAAATCCGAGAGCCGGCCCGATGCGCGGTGCACCTCGCGCACCAGCCGAGACGAGAGGTGGGCCACGCGCGGCTCGGCCGCCAGCAGGATGGTCTCGAGACTGTCGTCGAGCTGACGGTTGGCGCGGGCCATGTGCAGCTCGACAGCCACGTCTTCGGGGCCGCGATAGCCGCGCACCAGCAGGCTGGCCCCTGCCGCCCGCGCCGCCGCCACCGCCAGGCCATCGAAGGCCAGCACCTCCACGTCCGCGGGCAGGCACTGGGCCAACAGCTGCATGCGCACCGAGCGCTCCAGCCAGGCGCGCTTGTCAGCGTTGGACCCGACTCCCACCACCAGTCGATCCACCACGGCCAGCGCGCGCCGCGCGATGTCCAGGTGCCCCAGCGTGGGCGGGTCGAAGGACCCCGCGTAGAAGCCGATGCGCGTCATGAGTTGCTCCCGTCATGCGGGGGAGCCTTGCCTTGCGTGGCAGCTTTGCCCCCCACTGCGCGATCGTAGGTGCGCTGCAGGATGGCCGCCATGGCCTCCTCCGGGGAGTCGGTCAGCACGAGCTGCCGACCGTCCTGCTCCGAGATGGTGCCCGCCCGGCGCATGTCCCCCAGGAACTCCAGCAGGGGCTGCCAGTACTCGACCCCCATGAGCACCGCCGGGAAGCGCGGCATCTTGCCGGTCTGCACCAGGGTGGCCGTCTCAAAGGCCTCGTCCAGCGTGCCGTAGCCTCCGGGCATGAGCACGAAGGCGGTGCTGTACTTGAGCAGCATGACCTTGCGCACGAAGAAGTCGCGGAACTCGACGAAGCGATCGAGGTAGGGGTTGGGCATCTGCTCCTGCGGCAGCTCGATGTTGCAGCCTACGGACGGTGCCTGCACGTCGCGCGCGCCGCGGTTGGCGGCCTCCATCACGCCGGGACCGCCGCCGGTCAGGATCGTGAAGCCGCTGCGCCCGAGCTGACGCCCCATCTCCCGCGCCAGCTCGTAGTAGCGGTGCTCGGGGCCGAAGCGCGCCGACCCGAACACGGTCACCGTGGGCCCCATGCCGGACAGGGCGCGATAGCCGCGGTAGAACTCAGCCGCGATGGAGAGCGAGCGCCGCAGGTCCGAGAGGCGGCTGGCACGTCGATGGCCCCGTCCCGCGGCCGACTCCACGGCGCCAGCCGGTCCCGATGCGGGTGAGCGAGAGTGGTCCATCCGGGCGGCTCCGACTGCGAACAGGGGGCAACGTATCAGCCGGGCCTGCGGCCGCCCAGCCTGGACGCACGCCCGGGCCGCCGGGCCGCGTGCGGTCGGGCCCGTGAAACGCTCGTGGCGACCCGCCGTCAGGAGGGCGTGGTCCCCGCTCCCCTGCTCCTCGTCGCGTTGGTTGCCGTGCTGGCGCCCTGGCCCGCGGCCATCCTGCTGCCGCTGCTGTGTGCCCGACGGGGCCTGGGCGGCGCCGGGCTGTGCGGGCTGATCCTGCTGGCGCTGGCGAGCCAGCTGCAGGCCCTCAACCGACCCAGGACGGCGCCGATCCCTGACGAGCGCACGGCGCAAGCCTGGCGGGCGCTACGACTCACGGGCCGCTGGCGCACGCCGCCGGCCGCGCCCGCGCGCCTGATGACCGCCGCCGGGCCCGTGGCCCTGCGACTGGCGTCGGACCTGCCTCCCCCGGCTCCGGGCGCGCGGCTGGAGGTGCTGGCGCGGGTTGACCCCGCCGGGCGAGCGACGGCCGTGGCGTTCCAGGCCGACGCTGAGCTGCGGGGTGCCTGGCCCGAGCGCGTCGCCCAGGCGGCCGCATGGCGCGCTCGCACGCTGGCACCCGGTGACGCAGGCGGCCTGCTGCGCTCGCTGCTGCTGGGCGATCGCAGCCGTCTCGATGGCGCCACCAAGGCGGCCTTCGTCGCCACCGGCACCAGCCATCTGCTGGCCCTGAGCGGACTGCACGTCTCGCTGCTGGCCGCGCTCGCCGGGCGCGTGCTGGGTCCGTCACTGGCCGCAGGCTGGCTGCTGATCTTCACCTGGGTGGCCGGGCCCCGCGCCCCCCTGCTGCGAGCGCTGTGCGGTCGGGCGCTGGCCTGGGCCTGCGGCCGCGACGGCCGACCCGTCGCGCCCCTGCCCAACCTGGTGCTGGTGGCTCTGCTGCTGGCGGTGCTTGCGGGGCCGGAGCGACTGCGCTCCCTCTCTGCGCAGCTCTCCTTCCTGGCCGTGGGCGGGCTCATCGGCGGGGCACGCATCACGTCGTTCACCCCTGCGGCCGCGCTGCTGGGCCCGGCCGGCGCCGTGCTGGCCATCGCGCCCCTGTGTGCCGAGACCTTCGGCCAGGTGCAGCCCCTGGGGATCCTGCTCACGCCGCTGCTCACACCGCTGGTGGCGCTGATCCTGGCTCTGGGCTCCGTGAGCGTCTTGCCGGGTGAGCTGTGCTCCTGCCTCGACCCGCTGTTACGCCCCGCGCTGGTGGGTTGTAGCGAGGCCCTGCTCGAGCTGGTGCACGCCGCCGCGGCCCTGGCCCCTGCGCCCTTGCGTCCGATCGCCCCTCCCGTCGACCCCTTCCTCATGGGGCTGGCCGTGGTCTGGGCCCTCTCCGTGCTGGCACGTGACCGACGCTCGCGCCTGGCGGCGGCGGCATGAAGCGCTCGGAGACGGTCCACGTGCAGACCCTGTGCCTGCTGGGGGCGCAGGTCGAGCGCGTCGAGATCGAAGTGCAGCACACCGGCGGGCTCATGCAGCGCATCGTCATGACCGGGCTGCCCGGCGGCGCGCTGCGCGAGGCGCGCGATCGCATCCGTGGCTGCCTGGAGCAGTGCGGCCTGCCCGTGCCGCGCCGTTCGGTGCTGGCCAACTTCGCGCCGGCCGACATGCCCAAACACGGCAACGGCTTCGATCTTCCGCTGGCGGTGGGCGTGCTGGCGTTGGCGGGTCTGGTGCCCGAGGGAGCGCTGGCGCAGCGGGCGCTGGTGGGCGAGCTGGCGCTCGATGGACGCCTGCGCCCCGTGCGCGGAGCCCTGGCCCTGGCGCTCCGGGCGGCCGGGTCCGGTCTCGAGGCCATCATGATGCCCTTCGACAACGGCGGCGAGGCGAGCCTCGTGCGCGGGCTGCGGGTGGAGCCCGTGCGCGATCTGCACGAGGCCCTGGCCGTGTTGTCGGGCCAGCCCGCCTCCGAGCCCGAGACGCTCCCGGCGGCGGCGGCGGCGCTGCCGGACCTCTCGGACGTGCGCGGCCAGGCCAGCGCGCGGCGGGCCTTGGAGATCGCCGCGGCCGGCCGCCACAACCTGCTCATGTCGGGCCCACCGGGCACGGGCAAGACCATGCTGGCCCAGCGCCTGCCCGGGCTGCTGGCGCCGCTCGACGAAGAGGCCGTGCTGGAGGTCTCGGCTCTGCACGGGCTGGCCGCGGGCGGCGCCGCGTCCATCGTGGAGCGCCCGCCGTTCCGCGCGCCGCACCACTCGGTCTCGCGCGCGGGGCTGGTGGGCGGCGGGCGCCCGCTGGTCCCCGGCGAGGTCAGCCTGGCCCACCGCGGCGTGCTGTTCCTGGACGAGGCGCCGGAGTTCCCACGCTCCCTGCTGGAGGCCCTGCGGCAGCCACTCGAAGAGCGCAGGGTGCGCATCGCGCGGGCAGGCCTGAGGGCGGACTTCCCGGCCGACTTCCAACTGCTGGCGGCCATGAATCCCTGCCCCTGCGGCTACCGCGGACACCCGCGACGGGGCTGCTGCTGCCCCGCCCACGCGGTGGAGCGCTACCGGCGCCGGCTCTCCGGCCCCCTGCTGGACCGCTTCGATCTGGCCGTGACCGTGGCGCCGCCCGAGGCCCGGCAGATCGTGAGTGACGCACGCGGCGAGGCCACGCTCGCGGTGGCCGGACGCGTCGCGCGGGCGCGCGGGGTGCTGGCGCGCCGCGGCGCCGAGGCCCAGCGCGCCGCCGCCAACCCGGGCACATCCGTGACCGAGCGCCTGCTGCGCGCCGTGGAGCACTTCGCCCTGTCCGGCCGTGCCGTGGCGCGGCTGCTGGCTGTGTCGACCACCATCGCCGCCCTCGACGGTCGGGAGCGCCTGGCGACCGACGACCTGGATGAAGCCCTGTCCCTGCGCCGGGGCCTGCTGGTGTTCCTCGATCCCGACGAGTGTTGAGCTGATGCTAACCTCCCTGGTGTGAGCACCGACGGACAGGCGGCGCCCGCGACGGCCCCCCTCAGCAGCTGGGCCATGCTGCGCGACGGCGGACGTCCGCTGGCGGCGCTGCTGCTGTTTGGCGCGCTGTTCAAGCTGCTCGTCATGGCGGCGGCGCTGCAGAGCGACCCGCTGCTGCTCAACCCCACCAGCGACGCGCGCTACTACGTCGAGCGAGCGCGCGGGCTGGCGGGGCTTGACGACGACCCGCTGCTGCACGAGAGCTACCACCTGCCGCCGCTCTACCCGCAGCTGCTCTCGCACTTCGATGGCCTGCTGCAACACGGGGAGTTCGCCGGCGTGCTGGTGCTGCAACACCTGGGCGGGCTCTGGGTGGTCTCGCTGGCGTACCTGCTGGCGCGCCGCCGCTGCGGCCGGGCGGGCGCGCTGCTGGCGGCGGGACTGACCCTGGCCTACGGGCCGCTGACCTTCTTCGAGACGCGGCTGCTGGGCGACTCATTGGCCACGGCCCTGGTGCTCAGTGTGGTCTGGTTGGCCGAGCGCCCACGGCGCATGCCCCATGCCCTGGGCATGGGTCTGTGTCTGGGGCTGGCCTGCCTGTTACGCCCCCAGGCGCTGCTGTTCGCGGCGCTGTTGCTGCCCTGGATCTTCCGGCGTCGGCGCCGGTCTGCCGGCGCTTGCGCCGCCGTGCTGCTGGCGCTGCTGCTGCCCAGCGCGCTGCACAATCGGGCCGCCGGGGGCGACCTGGTGCTCGTGTCGGACAACGGCGGCATCAACCTCTACCTGGCGGCCACGGGGCCGCCGTCGGGGACGTTCAGCGTG